>DATCXQ010000042.1:0-15020 GCA_036565725.1 Blastocatellia bacterium | reverse complement strand
GGAGGATCGCCGGCGGGGTGGATTTGGATCATTTTCGGCCTTCGTCTCAAACGCCCGACACGATCTCGCCGCGGCTGGTTTTTGTCGGGGCGATGGACGATTTCGCCAACGTCGAAGGCGCGCGTTATTTCGCCGAGGAGGTCTTCCCGCTCATCCGCTCGCGCGAATCGCGGGCGAAATTCTCGATCATCGGCGCCAATCCGACAGACGAAGTGAAAAAGCTGGCGCGGTATCCGGGCGTTATCGTCTCGGGGGAGGCGCCTGACGCGCGGTCCTATCTACGTGAAGCGACGCTATGCGTCGTCCCGCTGCGCCGCGCGCGCGGCGCGCATCGCGAGGTCCTCGAAACCATGGCCGCCGGCAAGGCAGTCATCGCTTCTCCGGAAGCCGTCGCCGGGTTGCGAGTCGTTAATGGCGAACAGTTGGTGATCGCCGACTCGCCGCGCCGATTCGCCGACGCGGCTCTCGAAGTCATCCGCGACGCGAGCCTGCGCGAGAACCTTGAGACGCAGGCTCGTCGTTTCGTCGAAGCCGAGCACGATTGGAAGACACTGCTTCATAGATTGGTCGAACTGGTCGAAGCGGTCGGAAGGCGCGAGAACAAACCAGGTAGATCGAACGCTCGAGCGATGAAAGGATGAGAAAATGGGAGACGCAAGAATAAGGTTCGAATATCTGACGACGTTTGTTCCAGTGGCTTATGAGAAAGAAGAGAGGGGCGCCTGGTTATTCAACATTTCCGCCAAAGGATTCTCCACCCATAGCGAGTCTTCGAGCTTGGGTGGAGAGGAATTTGGCATCGTCGAGTCTTCGAGACGATAATTTCCTTGCCGTAGAGCGCCTTTGTCTTTATCCTGCGCCCCCATGAAACTGACTTTGCAAATTCAGCTTCTGCCGGACAATAAACAGGCTGATCAACTGAAATCCACAATGGAGCGGTTTAACCAAGCCTGCTCCTGGCTCGCCGAGCAGGCCTTTGAAATCAAGACAGCCAACAAGATATCTCTTCAGCAACGCTTTTATTACGAACTGCGCCAACAGTTCGGCCTGTCCGCACAGATGGCCTCTATTTGCATTCGTCACGTCGGAGGGACTTACAGCCGGGATAAAAGCATTCTGCCAACTTTTCGCTCCAACGCCGCGATGCCATACGACAGCCGCATCCTGTCGTTTAAGCTGGCCGACCGGGTTTCGATTCTGATACTGGAAGGGCGCATCATAGTTCCGTTCGTGATGGGCAAATATCAGCGCGAACGGTTCAGTCTGGCAAAAGGAGAATCTGATCTTGTCCGCCGCAAGGACGGCAAGTGGTTTCTGCTCGTTACCGTGGACCTGCCCGAAGGAAGCCAGATTGCTCCTACAGAGTTCATCGGCGTGGATTTCGGTATGGTGAATCTCGCCACCGACAATGATGGCGATGTCTATACCAACGCTGAGACTGAAAAGGTACGCCAAAAGCAAAATAAGGTCAGGCGTTCCCTGGGTCGGAAGGCCGGGAAAGTGAAACGCGAGGGCTTGCGCCCGAAGAATATCAAGCGAAAACTGAAAGCGCTCTCCGGCAAGGAACGGCGGTTTAAAGCGAACGAAAATCATCGCATCTCTAAACGGATCGTTGAGAAAGCCACAGACACCAAACGCGGGATCGGCGTTGAAGACTTGACCGGCATCCGCGAACGGACTCGGTTCAGGAAGGCTCAGCGAGACAAGATGTCGAAATGGTCGTTCGCGGAACTGCGCGGATTCGTCGAATACAAGGCGAAAATGGCGGGAATTCCTGTGATCGGTGTTGATCCGCGCAACACGAGTAAGACGTGCCCGAAGTGTGGGCATATTGAGGAAGGCAATCGTTTAACTCGTGGATTGTTTTTGTGCCGATCGTGTGGTCATTTTGATCATGCGGATGTGGTTGGCGCAGCCAATATTGCCTGTGCCGCCAAAGTCGCCTGGCGGGAAGTCGCGGAAACACGGCTGACAGCAGCCGCGTAGTACAGCGACAAGCTCCACCTACAACGCGTTAGCGTTTAGTTGGAGTGGGTGACTCATTATGAGGTTGTCTCTCAACTTGGCGCCGGCGGAATGGGCGAGGTCTATTTGGCAGAAGACCCGCGACTCGGTCGCCGGGTCGCCATCAAGCTGCTGCCCGCAGAGTTCGCCAGGGATTCCGATCGTCTGCGCCGCTTTGAGCAGGAAGCCCGCGCCACCTCGGCGCTTAACCACCCGAACATCCTCACGGTTTACGACATCGGAGTGCATGAAGGCGCGCCCTATATAGTCGCCGAGCTGCTCGAAGGCGAAGAGCTGAGCGAGTTGATAAAGCAGGGCGCAATCGCTCCGCGATTTGCCGTGTCCTTTGCAAATAACCAAGTAAAAGATGGCAGATAAAACATATAACCTTGACTCACGTCGTCGTTTCCTCGGAGGCCTGGGCGGGTTGGCTGTATCGGTCGCCGCGGTCATGACTGCGCGCGGCGCCGCCACACGCAGCAAGCTTCGATTGGGCGGCCCCATCTTTCTCAAGAGCGAGGATCCGGCAGAACTCGCGCGTGCGCATCGCGCGCTGGGATATAACGCGGCCTACTGCCCGCAGGCCAGCGTGGCGGAGTCCGAGCGCGTCAAGGCGATTGAGCGGGCCTTTGCTGCGGAAAACGTCGTGATCGCGGAGGTCGGCGCCTGGCGCAACATGCTAGAGGCCGACGAGGGGAAGCGGCGGGAGAACCTCAACTATGTGATCGAACGGCTTGCATTGGCGGAAGCGGTCGGCGCTCGCAACTGCGTCGACATCGCCGGTTCGTTCAATCCGAAGCAGTGGGACGGTCCCGACGCGCGCAATCTATCGCGGGAGTTCTTTGACGCCACGGTTGAAAACTGTCGCAAGGTCATTGACGCCGTCAAACCCAGCCGCACGAAATTCACGATCGAGATGATGGGGTGGAGTTTGCCCGATAGCGCCGACGCCTACCTGAAATTGTTGAAGGCCGTCGCGCGCCCCGGTTTCGGCGTCCACGTGGATATTTGCAACATCATCAACAGCCCGGAACGTTATTACCGCAACGCCGAGATCATCAACGATGTCTTTCGCAAACTGGGCCGATGGGTTTGTTCCTGCCACGCGAAAGACCTGCATGGGAAAAATGTCCATTTCGCCGAGACGATACCGGGTCGCGGCGGCATTGATTACCGCGCCTATCTGGCCAATATCACGGCGCTTCCTTTCGAGGCGCCCCTGATGCTGGAACACCTGAGCTCCCCTGTGGAGTACGAGGAAGGAAAACATTACATCTTGAATCTCGCTGATGTGATGGGCATCAGCCTGGCATAGGGTAGGACCAGTTGAAAACATGTTCTACCCTTTCACTACATTCAGACAATCCACGATAAAGGAGCTAGACATTGATGAGCCTGCCGGGACGATTACCTGACTTTGCTGATTTACCTATCAAGCCTGACTATCCGCCGCATTCCGCCTGGGGCGTATTCGGCGATGACGATCAAATCGGGACGCTGAATTTGCTGACGCCGGAACGGGTGGCCGCCGCCGCTCAATTAGTGAAGACCGGCCAGGTTTTCGCTATGAATTGGGAGTTGGAACAACCGAATCCGCCGCTGTTCAACCGCGCGGAATTGCGCCATACGATCAACCGGCGGCGCAAGAACGTCTTCGACGACGTTTACGACAATTTCAACACGCAATCTTCTTCGCAATGGGACGGCCTGAGGCATTTCGGGCATCGGCAGTACGGCTTTTACAACGGCGTCACCGAAGAGCAGATCGCTGACGAATCCAACCCGCGCAACGGAATTCATCATTGGGCGCGTCGAGGCGTCGCGGGGCGGGGCGTTTTGATTGATTTTCAGCGTTTCGCCGCCGCGCACGACATCTCCTTCAACCCCGGCGAGCGTTACGGAATCACGTCCGAGCAATTGCAGGCGGCGGCGGATTGGCAAGGCCTGCGCTTTCAAACGGGAGATATCCTGATGCTGCGCACGGGATGGATCGAATGGTATTGCGGTTTGAGCGCAGAGCAGCGATCACAGATTGCGCAACCCGGCGCATTGCAGATCGCCGGGTTGGAGCAGGGCGAAGATTCGCTGCGCTTTCTCTGGGACAATCACTTCGCCGCGATTGCCAGCGACAATCCGCCTTTTGAGGCTATACCGCCCGCCACTCCCGACAAGGACGATAACCCGGGAATGATGCACGGCACGATTATCGGTTTGTGGGGCATGCCAATAGGCGAGATGTTCCAGTTGGACGCGCTGGCCGCAGCCTGCGCGGCTGATCGACGTTACGAGTTTTTCTTCACCGCCGCGCCGCTCAACAAACTCGGCGGCGTAGCTTCGCCGCCGAATGCGTTGGCGATCAAATAATGGAAGACCGTGCGTAATTCAGAGAGTTCCAAATCCGGCTCCGTAGGAGCCATATGTTTATAGAAACTCGTGGATATTGCTTTCAAGCTCCGTAGGAGCGAAATGTGCTGGATGTCGCTCCTACGGAGCTTAGGAGATAAACGCCATCCAAACTATAAACATCTCGCGCCGATGGCGCTGAATACATTGCAAAATCGCTGAAAACATTGAGTTGGAATTACGAACACCCTTCAGATAATGAACAATTCTATCAATCGCAGAGAGTTTTTGAACCGCAGCTTCCTTGCTGCGGCAGCGCTTCCCTGTCTTCATCCGGTCATTGCCGCAGCAAGTCAAGATGCGATCCGGCGAACCGGCGCGGCCAGGAAAGTGATTGTGATCGGCGCGGGGTTGGCGGGTTTGTCTTCGGCCTATGAACTGGCGCAGGCCGGCCACGAGGTCACGGTGCTTGAGGCGCGCACGCGCAGCGGAGGGCGAGTGTGGACGCTGCGCGACTCATTTCCCGAAGGACTGTACGCCGAAGCCGGGGCGACCAATGTGTTCGACAATCACGAATGGACGATGAAGTACGTCAAGGAGATGGGCGTGGCGCTCGATCCAATGGGATCAACCGGCGGCGGCGCATCCATCTATCACATGCGTGGAAAACGGATAGTCATCAAGCGGGGCAGTCCGGTTGAATGGCCGCTCGAACTGAGCCCGGAAGAAAAAGGACTGGGACGCGGCGCGTTGTGGGCGAAGTACGTCGAGCCTGCGCTGAAAGAACTCGGCGACCTCGAAGCGGCGGACTGGCCGCAGGCGTCGCTCAGGCGATACGACGGCGTGTCATTCGCCGAGTTTCTCCGCCGGCGGGGCGCTTCACCGGGCGCAGTTGAGATTTTGCGGCTAGGGCTGGCCGATCAATTGGGAGAAGGCGCCGATGCGGTTTCAGCGCTGAACCTGCTGCGTGAGGCCGCGCCGCGCGCCGTGGTCAAGCAGTCGTTCTCCATTCGCGGCGGAAGCGACACGTTGCCACGCGCGTTCGCCGCCAGGCTCGGCGACAGGGTTCATTACGGCGCGCCTGTGGTGAAGATCGAACACGATGCGGGCGGCGTGCGAGTGGTCTGTTCGCGGGAGGGGAGCCGACAGACGTTCGCGGCGGATTATCTGATCTGCGCCATTCCCTTTGCAGTCCTGAGGAACGTGGAAGTTTCGCCGAGCTTTTCGCCCGAAAAGCGTCAGGCGATCGCGCAACTGGGGAATACTTCTGTCGTGCGGGTTTTCATGCAAACTCGCAAACGATTCTGGCTGGATGAAGGGCTTTCGGGCGCGGCGACAACCGACCTGCCCATCATGACCGCATACGACAAAGCGCATTACCTGTCCGGCAAGCGCGGCCTGCTGGAAGCTTATGTCGCCGGCGAGCGCGCCAGGAGTCTGGCGGCGATGACACCCGGCGCTCGCCTGAATTTCACGGTCGGGCAGATGGAAAGGATTCTCCCGGCCATCCGCGAGCATTACGAAGGCGGCGCGTCGGTCTGCTGGGACGAAGACGAATGGGCGCGCGGCGCATACGCCTGGTTCAAGCCTGGACAAATGGAATCGCTACTGCCGCACATCGCCCGGCCCGAAGGTCGCGTGCATTTCGCCGGTGATCACACTTCACCGTGGCCCGGTTGGATGAACGGGGCGTTGCAATCTGGCGCCCGCGCGGCGCGCGAAGTCATTCAGGCTCTATAAGTCCGCGCGCCGGTTTGGAGGTCACAATGCGTAAGATTCAATTGCTTTTGATCATATGCCTGCTGCTGGCGGCGCCGTCGGCTGGGCAGGAAGCCACGATAGTCATTCGGGCGGGGATGCTGCTGGATGGAAAAGGCGGCGCCCGGCGCAACGTCAACGTCGTAGTTCAAGGATCGAAGATAGTTAAGATCGATTCGCAAGCGACGACTCCGACTTACGATTTGCGGACGCTGACTATTTTGCCCGGGTTGATTGATACGCACGTCCACATCAGCTACCACTTCGGCCAGGACGGGCGGGCGAGCAATCGCGGCGAGACTCCCGCCCAGGAGGCGTATTACACGGCGGAGAACGCTTACGCGACCTTGATGGCCGGTTTCACCACCGTGCAGAGCGTAGGCGCGGCGGCGGACGTTCCCCTGCGCGAAGCCGTCGCGCGCGGCGCCCTGCCCGGCCCGCGCGTCCTGACTTCGGTCCGCACGCTCAACGAAAACAGCGGGACGCCAGACCAACTCCGCGAACTCGTCCGCAAGCTGAAGGCCGACGGCGCCGATGTCGTGAAGATCTTCGCGTCGAAGAGCATCCGCGACGGCGGCGGCCAGACGATGACTGACGAACAATTGATGGCGGTATGCGGCGAAGCGAAAGCGCAGGGACTGCGGACGATGGTTCACGCCCACGCCGCCGGCGCGATCAAAGCCGCCGTCCGCGCCGGTTGCGGACAGATCGAACACGGCGTCTTCGTGGATGACGAAGCCCTCAAGCTGATGGCTGAAAAAGGCGTCTACTTCGATCCCAACATCGGTCTCGTGATCCAGAATTATCTGCGCAACAAATCCAGGTTTCTCGGCATCGGCAACTACACCGAAGAGGGTTTCGCCCACATGGAGAAGGCGGTCGCGCTGAACAACGCGATGATCAAAAAAGCCGTCGCCACGCCGGGCCTGAAGCTCGTTCTGGGCACTGACGCCGTCGCGGGCGCGCACGGGCGGAACGCCGACGAACTGATTGCGCGCGTGCGAGAAGGCGGCCAGAAACCGACGGACGCGATCACCTCGGCGACTTCGCTTGCCGCGAAATCGCTCAATCTGGAAAACAGCG
Organism: Blastocatellia bacterium; assembly: GCA_036565725.1. GTDB lineage: Bacteria > Acidobacteriota > Blastocatellia > RBC074 > RBC074 > JAJVID01. Next base: position 7,832 of record DATCXQ010000042.1, on the reverse strand, counting down.
TCGGAACGCTCGCGCCTGGATTTGAAGCCGATCTGATCGCAGTGGATGGCGACCCGACGCGTGACATCACCGCCCTGACACGCGTCGTCTTCGTGATGAAGGGCGGCAAGGTATACAAAAACGCGCGCTGAATCGGAACACATGAGGCTGGTACAGTACCGCGCGCGTAAGCAAGCGGTTGTCTCATCTGTCGGCCGTTTGCTTACGCGCGCGGTACTGTACCGGCGTCCCAATCTCGCCGGTTTTAATAGAGAGGAGATATTGATGAATAAACGAACGGTCACTTTCTGCCTGCTGCTGTTGGCTCTGTTGGCAAGCGCAGCCGCCGGTCAAGCGCCCGCGCAGTCCGCTCCTATTACAGCGATCAAAGCCGGTCGGCTTATTGACCCGGAGACCGGAACTGGGGCCGCCAATCAGGTCATCATCATCGAAGGCGAGAAGATCAAGGCGGTCGGGGCCGAACTGGCGATTCCCGCCGGGGCGACCGTCATCGATCTGTCAAAGCTCACCGTGCTGCCAGGTCTCGTTGACGCGCATACGCACATGGCGATTACCTACAAGGAGCAGCCGGAGAACAATTACTACTATCTGACTTATGTGATGGATTCGACGCCGTTGCGCGCGATCCAGGCCGCGTCCAACGGCATTCAACTGCTCAACGCCGGTTTCACAGTCATTCGTGACGTGGGCAACAACGGGATGTACGCCGACACAGCGTTGCGCCAGGCCATCGAGCAGGGATGGCTGCCGGGGCCGACTGTGATTCCGTCGGGCATCATCATCGGCGGCGCCGGCGGGCAATTCTGGCCGACGCCGGAGATGTACAAACAGCACAACATCGTCTACCCGGAATATATTGACGCCAACAGCCGCGACGAGATCGTCCGCGCCGTTCGGGAAAATATGTTGTTCGGCGCGCGGACGATCAAGCTCTGCATTGATTGCAAGCCGTGGGGCTACTCGGTCGAGGACATCAAGCTGGCCATCAGCGAGGCCGCTAAAGGCGGTTGCAAAGTCGACGGGCATGTGCAAACCCCGGAAGGCGCGCAGCGCGCGATTGACGCGGGCATTTACATCATCAGCCACGGCAATGCGCTGACGCCTGAACACCATCGCCAGATGGCCGAGAAGGGCATTTTCCTTGCGGGCACCGACACGCCTTTCAGCAAATATCGCGGCAGCGAGGCGGCTTTCAAACAGACGGTCGCCAAGCTGCGCGACGCCTGGGAGAAGAAGGTTCCGCTGACCTTCTCGACCGACCTGGATTACTGGAACGAGCGGATGAAGGACGAGAAAACCGGCGAATGGATGAGCCGCGGCGACCTGACCATCGCTTTCCTGGACACCTGGAAAGCAGCGAACATCCCGCCTGCCGACATCCTTCGCGCTATCACGATCAACGGCTTTAAAGCCGCCGACATCGTCAAGGAGCGCGGCCCCATCAAGCCGGGACTCTTCGCCGATCTGATCGCCGTCGCGGGTGATCCGCTCACCGACATTGACGCGCTGCGCAATGTGCAGTTCGTGATGAAAAACGGCATGGTCTTCAAAAAGGACGGAGTGATGTCGCCGGAGAAGTTCTTCCATCCCGGCCCTGTCCGTATGCCCAACGGCAGATACACGCGGTAAAAATTGCGGAGAAAACGATGCGAACTATTTCACTGACGGCATTGCTCATTCTTCTGGTCGCGACGGCGCGGGCCGCTGAACCAGCGTACCTTTACAACGCGAAGTTCGTGCAGGCCGCGCCTGGCAGATTGCTGGAATTGATCGATCTGTACAAAAAACGCGCGTCCGGTTACGCCACGAGCGGCGACGAAGCCCCGCTCATCATCCGGCACACCCAGGGCGACAAGTGGGATTTGATGTTACTGCTGCCGGTCGGAAGTTACTCGGAGTATTACCAGTCGGACCGCGTAACGAAACGAAACCAGGTCGAGCGACAATTCACGGCGAAGCTCCAAGAGTTGATCGCCTGGCAGGAAGATTTGTTCGTCCAGGGACCGCCACTGGCGGAGTTGAAAGCGGCGATTCCGCAAGCCGGATTCTTCCACCTGGAAATCTTCATCTCGCTGCCGGGCAAACACGCCGAGCTTTACAAGCAGCGTGAGATGGAGAACGCCTATCTACGGAGATTGAAACGACCTGGCAATTTCATTTTCGTCCGCGACCAGGGCGCGTCGTGGGACCTGTTCACGCTGGGGCTGTATCGGGATTTGAAGCACTACGCCGAGAGCGCGGATATTGCCGAAAAGGACCAGGAGGAGGCGGCGCGCGCCGCCGGATTTGAATCGGCTCGACACATCGGCCCGTATCTGCGTTCACTGATTGTCCAACATCACGACACGCTGGCTGTCCCAGTCAAATGACGCAGGAGATTAACCGATGAAAAAGAATCTTCTTCACTTATTCGCGTTCTGCCTGATTCTGTTGGCAAGCGCGCAAGGCCTGGCGCAAACCGAACCGCCGCCGGACCTGGACGATTACGTCGCTAGAGCCCTTAAAGAGTTTGAAGTCCCCGGCCTCGCCGTCGCCGTTGTCAAAGACGGCAAGGTCGCGCTCGCCAAAGGCTACGGCGCGCGTAAGTTCGGCGAGCCCGCGCCCGTGGACGAGCAGACGTTGTTCGGCATCGCGTCAAACACCAAGGCCTTCACCGCCGCCGCGCTGGCGATCCTGGTGGATGAAGGCAAGCTCAGTTGGGACGATCCGGTGACGAAGCATCTGCCCGGCTTTCAGATGTACGACCCGTACGTCACGCGCGAAATGACCGTCCGTGATCTGCTGACGCACCGCAGCGGGCTCGGTCTGGGCGCTGGCGATCTGATGTTTTTCCCGCCGACGACGTTCACGCGCGAAGAGATCGTCGCCCGTCTGCGCTATATCAAACCGGCGACGAGCTTCCGCAGCAGGTACGCCTACGATAACGTGCTCTATCTGGTCGCCGGGCAAGTCGTCGCGGCGGTCTCTGGTAAAAGCTGGGATGGTTTCATCAAGGAGCGCATCTTCGCGCCGCTCGGCATGACCGCGAGCAACACGAGCGTCAAGGATCTGCGTCCGGGCGGCAACTTCGTCTCCCCGCATCAAAAGACCGAAGGCCGGTTGCAAGCTGTCCCGTACATGAACATCGACAATACCGCGCCCGCCGGAGCGATCAACTCTAACGTCGCGGAGATGGCGAAGTGGGTGGCCGTTCTACTCGACGAAGGGGCGATCCACAGCGGGCAAAACGAAGGCGGGCAAAACGGCAATCGCCGATTGTTCAGCCAGCGGCAGTCGCGCGAGATGTGGTTGGCGCAGACGCCAATCCCGGCCGGTAATCCGCCGCCGCAGTTGTCAGCCTTGCGCTCGAATTTCACTGCCTACGGACTGGGATGGGGACTGAGTGATTACCGGGGCTACAAAGTCGTCAGCCACAGCGGCGGGTTGCTCGGAATGGTGTCGAGAGTCCGGCTGATCCCCGACCTGAAGCTAGGAGTTGTGGTTCTTACGAATCAGGAAGCGGGCGGCGCGATGGAAGCGATCTCTCATCACATCATTGACCATTACATGAAAGCGCCCGCCACCGATTGGATCGGCGGCTTTCGCAGTTTCGCCGAACAACGGCTGGCGCAGGCTAAAGAAGCGGAAAAGAGGCAGAGCGCCGCCCGCAACGCGGATTCAAAGCCGTCGCTGCCGCTGGCGAAATACGCCGGGCGCTACAACGACGCGTGGTACGGAGAGGTAACGATTGCGTCCGAAGATGGCAAACTCGTCCTCCGCTTCAGCCGCACGCCCGGTCTGGTAGGCGACCTGGAGCACTGGCAGTACGACACCTTTGTCGCGCGCTGGCGCGACCGGAGTTTGAACGCGGACGCTTTCGTTACCTTCGCGCTCAAGCCCGACGGCGGCATCGAGCAGATGAAGATGGTTCCAGTCTCGCCGCTGACCGATTTCAGCTTCGACTTTCAGGATTTGCTTTTCACCCCGATCCCCGGCAATGCGCCAGGCAAGCAATAATCAGTTGGTACAGTACCACGCGATAGGGCGGGTATTCCCCACCCTATCGCCTTGATCACGAACGCGGGCGGGGAATACCCGCCCCTACGCGCGATACTGCGCCGGTTCCCAATGTGAGGCTCTCAATGAATAACGACGAAATATCACGACGTAAATTCTGCCGGCTATGGCTGGCCGTTCTGCCACTTATTGCGCTGGCGTTCGGCTCCGTCTCCGCGGCCACGTGCGAAGGAATGGCCGAGTTGAAACTGCCAAACACGACGATCACGGCGGCGCAACCCGTGGCGGCGGGAGCGTTCACGCCGCCGACCGGTTCCGCCGCGCCGTACAAAGAATTGCCCGCCTTTTGTCGTGTGGCCGGCGTGATCAAACCGGTGAGCGATTCGGAGATAAAGTTTGAAGTCTGGCTGCCGGGCGCGAATTGGAACGGCAAATTTCATGGGATCGGCAACGGCGGCTTCGCCGGCTCGATCTCTTACACGGGACTGGCGGGCGCGTTGGCGCGCGGGTACGCCACGGCTTCGACCGACACGGGGCACAGCGGCGGGGATGCGAATTGGGCGTTGGGACATCCCGAAAAGATTGTGGATTACGGCCATCGCGCGATTCACGAGATGACTGAAAAGGCCAAGCTGGTCGTCAAAGCGTTCTACGGCGACGGCCCGAAGCGCTCTTACTTCGCCAGTTGCTCGAACGGCGGGCGGCAGGCGTTGATGGAGGCGCAGCGCTATCCCAATGATTACGATGGCATCATTGCCGGCGCGCCGGCGAACGCCTTCAGCCAGATACTCACGGGCTTCGCCTGGAATATGCAGTTGCTGCTGAACGATCCGGCCAGCTACATCCCGGCGAAAAAATTGAAGGCCATCGAGACCGCCGTTCTCGCGGCCTGCGACGCGCGCGACGGAGTGACGGATGGCGTGCTGGATGATCCGACGAAATGCGGTTTCGACCCGGCGGTCTTGCTGTGTAAAGGCGCTGAAACCGACGAGTGCCTGACTGAAAATCAGGTCGCCGCGCTGAAGAAAATTTATGCCGGGCCGCGCAACGCCAAAGGACAGCTAATCATCCCCGGCTTTACGCCTGGCGGCGAAACAGGGCTGGGCGGCTGGGCTCCCTGGATCACGGGGGCGACGCCCACTGCAGCGCTGCAATTCTTTTTCTCCACACAAACCTTCAAGAATATGGTCTACAACAATCCGAACTGGGACTATAAAACCTTCGACCTGGAACGCGACGGCAAGGCGGCGGACGAAAAACTGGCGCCGGTGTTGAATGCGACCGACCCAAATCTGAAAGCGTTCAGCGCGCGCGGCGGCAAGCTGATTCTTTATCACGGCTGGAACGACGCGGCGCTGCCGCCGATGAACACGGTCAATTATTTTCAGAGCGTCCTGGCCAAGATGGGGCAGCGGCAGGCGAACGGCTTCGTGCGGCTGTACCTGGCGCCGGGCGTGCAGCATTGCGCCGGCGGCCCCGGTCCGGACAGCTTCGGCCAGATGGTCACCAGAGGGCAATCCGACCCACAACACGATCTGACGCTGGCGCTTGAGCGCTGGATCGAACAAGGCGTCGCGCCGGAGATGGTCATCGCCACGAAACGGCAGGGCGCTAATCCGGAGTCTCCGGCGTTGCGCACGCGCCCGCTTTGCCCGTATCCGCAAGTAGCGCGCTACAAAGGTAGCGGCAGTACGGACGAGGCGGCGAATTTCAATTGCGTGACAGAGAAGCCCGGCCAGAAAAAGAAATAGTGAGAGCCGCGCCCCAGATGCGAGATTGTTGTGACAAGGCCTAAAGCGGTTATCAGATCAGTGTGCGGATTTATTCTTCGTCGCTCCGGCGACTAAGAAACGCCTCCCTGGGAACGCAGAAGGTTTGGATAATAATATGCCTCACGGTCGTGCTACCACTACGTTCCGTACACGCAATCGCAACTCGCAGTAAGAGCGCCCGCCGCCGGTATAGTGGTCTCGGCGCCATGGCGCCGAGACGTCCACTACTCCGTTTTCAGGGACAAAAAGCGGCGGCAGGAACCGATGATCTCCGGCAGATCGTCACTATTCCTCTAGCCCAATCTCAATCAGCACTTCATCCGGCAAATTGAATTGATTATCCTTAGTGCTGAATTTGCGGTGCTGCTTCTCCTTCCAGAAGATGATATACACAGCCCCGTCCTTGAGGTTGAATACGAGGTGTAAATCCTCCTGCGGATCTGAGTACTTGATTGTTGAAGCCGTCACCAAGTAATCCTCGATCCTCTTAATTGGAACCATCAGATAGTAAGATCCTATCGAATCATAGTCCGCTTTCGACAGGATCCGGCGCAAAGGTTTTTTGATCAGCGGTTGATTGAAGAATTTAGCATCTGGATACTTGCCCACCCACTTTGCCATGGCATGTGGCTGAGTTCGTCTCTCTTGTGGGTAGGCAGTAATGCTCACTAGTAGAGCGCCTCCGAGCAGCGTGACCCATGTCTTCGTCTTCTTCATAAGTCTTCTCCCTATCATAATTAGAGCGGATTGCGATTGCGTGTATGGGAGTTGTGGCGCGAGCTGTTTACTCGCGCTTCTTTCCTGATTGGACAAAGCCGCAATCAGGGCGATTAAACAAATCGCCCCACACCGTACACGCAACTGCAAACCGCTCTAGGGGAAATGTTAATAACACGCTCTAGAAATTGCTGGTGATTTTAAGACTATCCTTCGATCGCGTGAACGGGAAAAGTGCTTGCATGGATTGGAGGATAAAATGCGCGTAAACCTCGTCGTTATCAATATCATCCTCATCCAGTACGTTCCTGTTCATCGTTGCAGTGAACGTAGACGTGCCATCGGCGATAATCGTCTTGTTCGGGAAAAGGAATAGGTCATCATCTGGACCTTTGAACAAGCCGTCCGATCCGCGGAGCCGGCACCTGAGCCTGAACTTGAGTCCAAGGAGCTTAATGAGATTCTTTTCAAACTCATTGAAGGAAACATTGACTGTTGCTGTAACATGCACATTGGATGTTCCGGAGATAAGTTCGACTTTCAGTTTGGGATTCGACAGGGTTTGCATAGTATTTCTCCTTATTCCTTATATTGAGATGGATACTTAACTTGGGCGTTTGCTATTACTGTATCCATTAAGTGACAGCCGCCCAACAATGCGCCTGGGCCCGGCCGCTTAGTTAACAGCAAGCAAAGGAGGTACATTCGTAACACTCTACTTGCGGCTTCTGCTACATACGTTTGTTAGGCTAGATCCAGTCAGACCAGTTAATAAGTTTCATGTCAGCAAGATTTGGATAAGCTTTTCGTTCCATCAATAAAGCCTATCACAATGATCAAAGACGTAGTTGATACGCTAACTCGCTGAAAATGCAGCGAAAAAGTTAATAACAGACTCTAAATCGAAACAGGAAACATCGGTACACCGAATGAGCCTGCAGAATCGTTCAGACGGTGTTTAGAGTACCGCTTTGAATGGGGGTCGTTTTTTGAAAACTAAAAGCAGATACACCAAAATCTCCTGAAGTTGTTGAGCAAAAACGACTAGGGAGAATTGAGGTGTATCTGCGAAAAGTAGCTTACCAACTTGGCGTGCGTGTGCAAAGCCTTGTTCCGTGTTTTCATAAATCGCACCTGAAAAATCTGGCGCTCCTGGTGGTTGGAATCGCTTATAGCAAGAGTGTCTCCTTGCCGAAAGTGGCCAGTGCTGTGCCTTACAAGCGGATTCAGATCGAATCGCGCGTCGAGAGATTCGAACGGCTCTTGCAATGCGAGAAACTGATTCCCCTTGATGCGCTCAAGCCGGTTGCCAGGAAAGTTCTTAAAAGCATCTACCGCAATGGGCGC
>DATCXQ010000012.1:0-6341 GCA_036565725.1 Blastocatellia bacterium | reverse complement strand
GGCGACGATGTCGGCTGGCAGCAGAATGGCCGGTCGAAATACGCCTGTAAGAAGCGGCGAACGAATTTCGGGTGAGAGCCGCAGGCTTATCTTGCCCATCATCAGAGCTTCGTTCTCAGTACAACCTAAATCCGCCGGCCTGACAGGCGGCGCGCCATTGCGGATACGCCGCAGCCGGATACAACTCATCAATAATCGGACCATCACGACCAGTGCGCCATGCAGCCAGATCGTAAACAGCAAAGGTCCAAGAGTAAAAGTCTTTGCCGTTGGAGCGACAGTCTTGGCGGGAGGAGAAACTTGCGCAGTCGCTAGAGGCTCAGCTTCAATGACTATGCGCGGCGCTTCGATCACGTAGCTCATAACCGGCGCGTAGCTCAGAGTCGCCCCCGCAGGCCGCAGCGCTGGGAACCGCTGCGCCAGTTTTGCGCACAACGGCAGCGCCGCCACAGCGACCAGACCAAACAACCAAACCTGATGTTTCAAGGCAGGCGCCTTCGCCCCGCAGATTTTCAATCCCAGCCATACGCACAGGAGCAGAACCATCGCTTGCCAACTCCATCCCAGCAGACCCGCCGCGCCCTTGCCAGCGGTCGTGATGAGCCAATCAGTCGGAGCATTCATCTCTTTTCTCCATTTTCGGCGCCTGCCTTCACCGGCGCGCCGGGCGTTGTCTTTTTGTTTTGATGATCAACGTATTTATACGTTGGCGCGGACGATAACGTATAAATACGTTGATGTCAACGGAAATTTTTCCGCCTTTCTTTGTCCAACGGGCTTTGCCACCGAGCCACAGAGACACGGAGGCAGGGAAAGGGAGAGCCCATAGGGCCATAGCCATGATGAGATTCAATCTCTCCCCCCTCCTTCTCCCTGCCTCTGTGTCTCTGTGGCTCTGTGGCTACTTCAATTCGAGCGCCATCGGAGCGCGGAGGACAGAAACATGACTAACCGGATGGATCAGGTGATAGACTGGATAGGGGGAAGATAAACGGTCGCGGCGCTATACTCTACAGCGTGTTTTTTATGGCTGATAACGATTTCAATTTTGAAGACGACGGGCGTTATTACACCGAGCTTGCCGCCGCTTTCGTCCGCGGGAAAATCGGCGGGGGAGGCGATCTGTCGCCTGAGGAGTTAATCGGGCTGGGGAGTGCGCGTGGGCTGCGATTGCACAAATTCAAACGCCAGTCCGAACTGCCGCGCGTGCGAAAAGTGTTAGGCGTTCTGCAAGGACTCGCCCCGGCCAGCTTGTTGGACATTGGCAGCGGACGGGGCGCGTTTCTCTGGCCGCTGCTCGATTCGTTTCCGCATATGGATGTGATCACGCTGGATCGCAATCCGACGCGCGTGGCGGATATTGACGCCGTGCGGCGAGGCGGGCGCCGGAATCTGCGTGCGCTGCTAGCGGACGCGACGGCCATTTGCCTGGCGGATGATTGTGTTGATGTGGTGACAGCGCTGGAAATTTTAGAACATCTGCCGCGCCCGGCGCCGGCCGCGGCGGAAGCGGTAAGAATCGCCCGTAAGTTCATCGTCGCCTCCGTGCCGTCGAAAGAGGATGACAACCCTGAGCACATACAGTTATTCAACCGTGAGTCGTTCGAGGCTTTATGGATGGAGGCTGGCGCGCGCGGGGTCAATACCCAGTACGCGCTCAACCATATGATCGCGGTGGTGAAGGTTTGAGTTATGGCGGAACAGCTTTACAAATACCCTCGCACGCCGCACGTCGAAGGCTCACGGTTTCAGCCCGGCGATGACGATCTGGATTGCGCGCCGTTCGCGGATTTGCAGGGAAAATACATCGTGGTCGAAGAGAAGCTGGACGGCGCGAACGCCGGCGTCAGCTTCAGCCGGGACGGAAAGTTGCTCCTACAGAGCCGGGGGCATTTTCTCGACGGCGGCGAGCGAGAGCGCCAGTTCGCGCTCTTCAAGACCTGGGCCACGACGCATCAACAAAAGTTGTGGGGATTGCTGGCGGACCGTTACATCCTTTACGGCGAATGGCTCTACGCAAAGCACACGATCTTTTACGACGCGCTGCCGCATTACTTTTTCGAGTTCGATCTGCTGGACGCCGAAACGGGCGAATTTCTTTCAACGGATCGCCGACGCGAATTGTTGAAAGACTCGCCGCTCGTCTCCGCGCCGGTTCTGTGGCGAGGGTTAGGGCGGTCAGTCGAGCATCTACAATCGCTCGTCAGGCGATCGCGTTATAAAACAGAGGCCTGGCGCGACAGGCTGCTTACAGAGGCGCAATTGCGCGGGCAGGGCATTGAACTGATACAGCGTCAGACCGACAATTCGGACCTGTCTGAAGGGCTTTACATCAAAGTGGAAGTTGAAGGGCGAGTTGTGGGACGTTACAAGTTCGTGCGCGCGAGTTTTTTGCAAGCGGTCTCCGATTCGGGAAGCCATTGGATGGATCGCCCGATCATTCCGAATCAACTGCGCGATGGCTGCGACATCTGGCTTGATCGTTGTTGGGGCGTCGGCACAGTACAGTGGGACAGACTTTAGTCTGTCCGCCCTCAATTCACACTACGGACAGACTAATGGTCTTTGAGAAATAAATGCAACCACGAATTCGGCAATCCGACCGACGGCAGTAGATGGGATTAAGCAGTCGTTGCATTTCTTTCCCAAATATCATCAAAGCTGGGGCGAGATTCCCCTGCCGCGGAGCGGCATTTGAGCCTAGCCCGGCTTTTCAAAGCCGGGAGAGCTGTTACGTAGTTGTTTCAGTCGCGGAGCGACGGTTGATACCAATGATCGGTATCAACCGTCGCTCCGCGACTGAGAACGGATATGCGTTAGGCGATCCGGCTTTGAAAAGCCGGGCTAAGCTCACGTGGTCGCTGCGGCGACCGGGAAGACGATTGTTGCATTTATTTTTCAAAGGCCATAAGTCTGTCCCACTCTACGCGCGCGGTACTGGACCGGCCTTGCCGAAACGACAATTAGAGCAAGGCATTATTCGGCGACGGATGAACTTTCCTTTTACACCACAACCTCACGATTGGCGCCTCGATTGGGACGCGCTGCGCGACGAGTTCCAGTTCGTGCGCGATATGGAAGGATGTCCACAGGATCCTGTCTATCATGCCGAAGGCGACGTCGCGATTCACACCAGGATGGTTTGCGAGTCTCTGGTTGAAAACCGGCGGTGGCGCGAGTTGGCGCCGGCGGAACGCGCGATCGTGTTCGCGGCGTCGTTGCTCCATGACGTGGCGAAACCGGCGACCACGCGCGAGGAGAATGGACGCGTCACAAGCCGCGGGCATTCAAAACGCGGCGAGATCATGGCGCGAGCGCTGCTCTGGCAGATGGGCGCGCCCTTTCAGGCTCGTGAACAGGCGGCCAATCTGGTTCGCTACCATCAACTCCCTTTTTTCCTGATCGACAGCCACGACGCGCGGCGAAAGTTGTTTACCGCCAGCCAGACGGCGCGTTGCGATCTGCTGGCGCTGGTCGCCGAGGCCGACGCGCGAGGCAGAATCTGCGACGACCGGCGGAGACTGCTCGACAACATCGCGCTCTTCGCGCAGTACAGCCTCGAACAGGGATGCCCAAACGCCCCGCGCAAATTCCCGAGCGATCACAGCCGCTTCCTCTACTTTCGCAAAGAAGATCGCGACCCGGATTATCTTGCCTTTGATGACACGATCTGCGAGGTGATCGTGATGTCGGGATTGCCGGGCGCCGGCAAAGATCACTGGATCGCGGCAAGCGGGCCAGAGTGGCCGGTGATTTCCCTCGACGAATTGCGTCACGAAATGAAGATCGCGCCGACGGAGAATCAAGGGCCGGTTGTGGCGCGGGCAAGAGAGAACGCGCGTGAGTGTTTGCGACGCAAGCAATCATTTATTTGGAACGCCACCAATATTAGCCGCCAACTGCGCGAGCATTGCATTAGTCTATGCGCAGCGTACAATGCGCGAGTCCGCATTGTTTATGTCGAAACCGGGGCCGCGGCGTTGGCCGAGCAGAATCGCTTGCGCGATCGTGGGGTTCCGCCCGAAGTCATCAATCGATTGCTCGCGCGATGGGAGCCGCCTGATCTGACCGAAGCGCACCGGGTTGAAGTAGTTATTCGGTAATATAATGCCGAGTTGGAGTAGGCCCCCTCAACTCTGATCGAATTGAAGATGAAGAACATGCGCAGAATTTTCCCTATCTTTTTTGTCCCGCTCCTCCTTGTCGTCGCCGCTCACGCGCAAGCGAAGCGCCCGATGACACCCGAGGACGTCGTCTCGCTCAACCGCGCCAGCGACCCACAGATGTCGCCCGACGCGCGCCGCGTCGCGTTCGTCGTCAATTCGTGGGACCGCGAGAACGACCGCTTCAATTCCGACATCTGGCTGGTCGACGAGCTGCGGCAGGCCATTCGTATGACCTCGCACCCGAGGCGCGACGATTCGCCGCGCTGGTCGCCCGACGCGCGCCGCATAGCTTTTTTGTCGGAGCGGGGCGCCGACGCCGAAGCCGGGGCGCAAATCTTCCTGCTCAACCCCTTGGGCGGCGAACCTGTTCAACTGACCTCGCACAAGGCGCCGATTCAAAGCTTCGAGTGGTCGCCCGACGGCCGGCTCATCGCGTTCATCGCCGAGGAGGCGCGAGAGAGGTTTAGGACCAAACCACCGGTCGTAGTCGACGACGATCACCGTTTCGCCCAATTGTGGGTCGTCAATGTGTCTTCGGGCGAGATAAGGCCGTTGACCAAAGGCTCGCGCCACGTGGCCGCTTTCAACTGGTCATTCGACGGGTCTCGGATCGTCCTCACGGCGCGCGCGACGCCGAAGCTGATGGACAACGATACGACCGAGGTTTTCGTCACGCCTGCGAGTTTGCAGAACGCGCCCTACGGCGCCGCCCAATGGAAGCAGATCACGAAAGGCGGAGGCGCCGAGAATCAGCCGCGATTTTCGCCGGACGGCCGTTGGATTTCCTACCTGGCGCGCGCGGACGGCGACGTGAACGTGGGGCCGGAGCGCATTCACATCGTGGCAGCGACCGGCGGCGAGCCGCGCGCGCTCGCGCAGACCTTCGACGGATACATCAGCTCTTACTGCTGGGTCTTCGATTCGCAGCGCGTAATCTTCCTGGCCGCGCTGGGGGTGGGCGCCAACCTTTACTCGATGCGCGTCGACGAGCCGTCGCCCTCGCCGACGTTGATGACGCGCAACGAAGGCGTTACGACCGGATTCTCGATGACCATCGACGGAATGAACATCGCATACGTCCACGAAAACCCGCGAATGCCGACGGAAGTGGCGCTGCTCAACGCCCGCAACATGATCCCGATTCTGCTGACGCGGTTGAACCCGCAGATCGAATCGTTGACGCTCGGACAGGTCGAGGCCATCAAATGGAAGTCAAACGACGGGACCGAGATAGAAGGGCTGCTGGTCTATCCGGTCGGTTATCAAACCGGCGCGCGCTACCCGTTGCTGACATACATTCATGGCGGACCGGAAGGCGCCTACACGAAAGTCTTCAACGCAAGCTGGAGCGCGTTCCCGCAGGTTTACGCGGGCGCGGGGTACGCCGTCTTCATGCCCAATTTCCGAGGCTCGTCCAATTACGGCGCGACCTTCGCCCGGTCGAACGCCAGGCTCGCGGGCAAGGTCGATTACGAAGACATCCTGAGCGGCGTCGATCACCTGATCAAACTCGGCCTCGCTGATGAGAGCCGCCTGGCTGTCGCCGGGTGGAGCTACGGCGGTTACATGTCGGCCTGGATCATCGGCCACACCGACCGCTTCAAATGCGCGGCCTACGGCGCGGGCCTGTCGAACGCCGTGTCGTACTGGGGGAACGCCGACATCGTCCAGCAGCGCGAACGGTTGCACGGCGGGACGCCCTGGGAGGCGCGCAAGATGTTCGACGAACAATCGCCGCTCAATTACCTGACTAACGTCAAAACGCCCGCGTTGATCTTCCACGGCGAAAAAGACGAACGCGTACCGCTGGGCCAATCGCTCGAATCATATCGCACGTTGAAGCGCTTGGGAGTGACGACGCAACTGGTCATTTATCCCGATCAAGGCCACGGCCTACTCACGCCGAGTTACCAGTTGGACAAGATGCGGCGCGAGTTCGCCTGGGTGGAAAAATATCTGGCGGGAGGTAATGTGCGGCGGGCAGTCAGTTCGCGTTAATCCGCGCTTCTTAGTCGCCGCAGCGACGGTTGAGCTTAGGCCGGGCGTTTTAACGCCGGTGTCGAGTTGAATGTAGCGACGAACTCACAACAATCTCAACCGTCGCTGCGGCGACTGGATAATCATTCGCCACTCAACCGGCGTTGATGGTGATTGAGAATTAATTGCAACAACGTA
>DATCXQ010000154.1:0-17905 GCA_036565725.1 Blastocatellia bacterium | reverse complement strand
TTCGATTACAACGTGACCGATCGCTGGCGCGCCGATATCGCCTTTCGCTACTTCGGAGAAGTGGCTGAAGGCAACACTCTGCTCGACATTCGCGGCGGCGATGTTCGCAGCCGCGAAACCCTCCCGGCGCGTCAGAACATGATCGGCGCAGGGCTGAGCGGGTTAATCACCAACAACCTGTCGGGCGAATTCCGCTTCGGCTGGGTGCGCACTCGCACGGCGCTGGATCGTTTGCGTCCGAACGGGTCGGCGGCGGAGTTGGCGCTGGCCGGCACAGAGACCGGCTTCTCCTCTGGCCAATCACACGTGGCGCTCGACCTGGGCGCGCTGGGCGGCTTGAACAGCATTCTTTCCGAGCCGATTGACGTGGATACGCAAGTGGCGCGCAAACAATCGAACGACAACAAGAACATCCAATGGAACGCCGACTTGAACTGGCTGCGCGGCAATCACACATGGCAATTCGGAACCCACGTGCGCTGGCTGCCCACGCTGCACCGCCGCGACGACAAAGTGCTGGGCGCGCTCGGCGCTTTAGTCGCGCAGATCGACTCCGAGCTCGGAGCGTTCTCGATGCCCAACACGGTTCGCCCCCCGACCTGCTCGGCGACTGTGACGACCAACTGCCTGGTTGCCGAGGACGTGCAAACCTGGAACCGCACGCTGGCTTCGGTCCTGGGCGTTGTTGACAACGTCAGCGTGCTGGCCGTGCGCGACGGACAATTGAAACCGCTGCCGTTTGGGGAAACGCTCGAATCCGACACGAAACTCTGGGCGCCGGAAATCTATTGGCAAGACATTTGGCGCATCAAGCCTTCATTGACGCTCACCTACGGCGTCAATTACGGCTGGCAGACTGCGCCGACCGAACGCCTGCAGCGCCAGAGCGTACAGATTGACACGGCGACCGGCCAGTTGCAGACCTCGCGCGAATATTTAACGCTGCGCGACGCCATCTCGCGCGAAGGCGGCATCTTTAACCCGGGAATCGGGTTCCTGCCAGTGGGCGCCGCCGGGCGCGGCGTCTTCGACGTGGATTGGAACAACATCGCTCCGCGCATAGCGGTGGCGTGGAACCCTCCGGCGGGAAGCGGGTTCTTCGGCAAACTCCTCGGCGAACGCAAGACGGTCGTGCGCGGCGGTTACAGCCTGATTTACGACCGGCAGAATACCGTGCAGAGCGTCATCATCCCGACGCTCGGCGTAGCCTTCGCTCAGACAATCAACGTCAGCGCGCCGCTGTGCAACGCGGGCGGCGCGGGCGGCGCGGGCTGTCTGTCCACCAGCGCTAACCCGGCTCTGAGCGTTTACCGCGTCGGCGTGGACGGCAAGATTCCTTTACCCACGGTACCCACGCTGTCGGTGCCCGTCTCGCCGTATTGGGGCCGCAATCGTGTCAACCCCACTGGCCCGCCGGAACTCTTCCCCGAAGTGCTCTCGTTCCAGATCGACCCGCGGATCGAGGTTCCTGAAAACCATGCCTTCAACCTGACGATTCAACGCGAATTGCCGGGGAATATGCTGGTCGAATTAGGCTATAACGCGCGTTACGCTAAAAAACTGACGCAGAGCATGAGCTTCGGCCAGGCGCCGTATAACCACCTTGATCGCGCTTCGGGTCAAACCTTCGCGCAAGCCTTCGACGCGGTCGCGCGGCAACTGCGCTCCGGCGTCGCGGCCAGCGCAGTCACCCCGCAACCCTGGTTCGAGAATCAGACCCCGGGGGGCAACGGCACGCGCGTGTTGGCCGCCGCGCAGGCAAGCAACTTCATCAACGGTAACATCAACAACGTCTTCCTCAACCTGGACACGCGCCGTTTGCAGGCCGGGTTGCAATCTTTCAACAACTACATTGCCCGTACGCTCTTCCTGCGTTCGAGCACCGGCGAGTCGAACTACAACGCGGCGTTCGTCACGCTCAACAAGCGTTTCTCTAAAGGCTTGCTGGCGACCGTCAATTACACTTTCGCGCGTTCGCTCGATCAACTGGGCGCCATCCAGAATGCGGCCAATGTCATGCCCAACAGCTTCGACCTGAACTCCGAGTACGGCCCCTCGCCCTTCGACATCACACACATCCTCAACAGCACCTTCCGCTATGAACTGCCATTCGGCAAGGGCCGCTTCTTCGGCACGGGGAGCGCGCTGGATAAGATTGTCGGCGGCTGGTACGTTTCAGGCATCTATACCGCTCGCAGCGGCGACGCCTTGACTGTGAACCAGGGCGCGGGCGTATGGGGGGGCAGCCTCTTCCTGGGCTTCACTTCCGGCGCGATCCCAACCGTTGACCCGAAATCTTTCGGCAACGACGTCAATCGCGGCGTCAAAGGCTCGAACAACATCGGCGCCAACGGTGACCCGGCCTTCCCCACCCGCGGCACGGAACTGAACCTCTTCGGCAACCCGGAAAAGGTCTTTAACAGCTTCCGCCGCGTCGAGATCAGCCGGGATGGCCGCGCAGGCCGCGCCAATCCGCTGCGCGGGCCGTCGCGCTGGAACCTTGACATGTCGCTCGGCAAACAGACGACGATCACAGAAAAATTGAAAGTCACCTTCCTGGCCGACTTCTTCAACGTCTTCAACAACGTCATGTTCGCCAACCCGACGCTTGATCTGAACAACTCGCGCGCATTCGGCGTGCTGACCACTCAGTTCATTGCGCCTGAACGCAATAACACGGCGGGCAGCCGCTGGATTCAGCTCGGTTTGCGAATTGAGTTTTGATCGGTCGAGCCGGGCAAAATATTTTGTCGAAGGCCGCGTCGCGCTGAAAAGTTAATTAGCGCGACGCGGCTGTTTTGTTTGAGATGACTTCGTATATTGTGATCATTGGGTTTACAGGCCGTCGCGCTTATAGATGAATTGTAAAAACTCTATACTTTTATAAATTTTTCAGGCAAATTCCTTGATGAGTACCCGCCATCCGAATATTATTGCGCCACGTCGTATACAGAAAAATATCCGCAATACATAAAAGAGATTAGCGACACGCCTTTTGAGTCTATCGCTTTGCCGGGATTACCCCACAGCAAACTATCGTAAGGTTGGGAGCTCTCCGCGCTACCTTGGATTCTGATTGGTGTTCTGCCATAGAGAAATCCGCCGTCTAGTCGTGTTGGGCGTCCTCAACGGTTCGCAAACTTTCAGTTCGGGAGCCCTGTAAATGGTTCACACGCGGCTTCGGATCATTCTCCAACCAACTGCAATCAGATATTCAGGAGGAATATATGCTGCATACGAACAAGATTAGATCAGGCCTAGTCGCCACAGTCTTAATCAGCGCGGCAATGCTCTTTTGCTGCTCGATAACTGTTCTGGCGCAATCGGCGACCGGCGGTATTCGTGGCATCGTGACAGACGCCACAGGAGCTTCCTTGCCGAACGCTACGGTAATCGCTAAGAACTTGGCGACCGGTGTGGAATTGAAGACGACGACGACGGGCGAAGGCGCCTATTCAACTCCGCGTATTTTGCCCGGAATTTACACGGTCGTGGTGGAAGCGTCGGGCTTCAAGAAATCCGAAGTGACAAACATTGAGGTTTCCGTCGGTAAAGACGCCGTGGTGGACTTCAAGCTCGAAGCCGGCGCTATCAGCGAGGTCGTAACAGTCGCCGGAGGCTCGGAAGCTTTGGTCGAAAAGGACACGGTGCAGATTTCAACGACCTTCAATCAGAAGAAGGTGCAGGAACTGCCGATCAACATTCCCGGCCGTGGGCTGGATCGCGTCGCGCTGTTGACGCCGGGCGTGACGGTCGGGTTCGGCAATGTCAACGGCAATGGCGTGACGCTTTCGGCCAACGGCCAGCGCGCGCGTTCGAACAACTTCACGATTGACGGCGTGGACAACAACGACCTGTCCATCGGCGGCCCGAATTATTTCGTCCGCAACCCTGACGTGGTCGGTGAATATCAGATCATCACCAACAACTTCTCGGCGGAATACGGGCGCAATCAGGGCGCAGTCATCAACATCGTCAGCCGCTCTGGGACGAACGGCTATCACGGCGCGGTCGGCTGGGATCACCTCGACCAAAAGAATTTCGATTCGTTGACCAACCTCGAGCGGAGGGTCGCAACTATAGACAAGCCTCAAACCATAAACCCCGCGCCGAGTCTCGACAATATCTTTACCTACGGGGTCGGCGGGCCGGTGATCAAGGATAAAATCTTTTTCTATACGACTGGTTATTTCCGCCGCAATCCGTCGCTGGCTAATTTTGCCTCTACGACGCTTGCGCCAACGCCGGCGGGCGTTGCGGCGTTGAAGGCCGCCTTCCCGAATAATGCAGCGATACAGTATTACGCCGATTTTTCCGCTTTTAGTCTGCCGATTGGCAATCCGACTGTGCGAGCCCTTTCCGCCACGCCATTGGTAATCGGTGGGACCAACGTGCAGATGGCCACGGTGCAGCGCCTGGTTCCGCGCAACAATAGGCAGGATGAATACACTGTCCGCGGTGACGCTAACCTGAGTGAAAAGCATCGTATATGGGGGCGTTATTTCTGGCAGGATGCGCCTGGCGTTGACCAACTCGCCGGCGCGGACGGTTTTACCGGTGATCAACCTGCGCAATCGAAACAGATCGGTGGCGGATGGAACTGGTCGGTCACTACGCGCATCAACAACGAGTTCCGCTTTAACTACTCGAAGTTGTTCGTGCTCTTCGGCGGCGGTTCCACCGGTGGCAAGGGACAGATTCCGAGTCCCGACGATATTGACAAGGCTTTGGCCAATTTTACGCTGAACTTCTCCCCTGCAGACCTCCCCGGTGGAGTCGCATTGCTTCCCGTCGGCCCGGCTACTAACCTGCCTCAGGGGCGCTCGGTCGAAGCCTATCAGTTCACGGACAACATAACGTTAACCTCTGGCAACCACCAGTTGAAGGCGGGCTTTGATCTGCGCAAACTGGAAAACACGGCCCCCTTCCTGCCGTTCGTCAACGGCCAATTTTCCTTTGACAATACGGGGCAGTTGGTCGCCAACACGCCTCAATCCACGACTGTCGCCTTCGGGCCGGCCACGCTGGTTTACGGCGAATACGATAAATTCGCCTACTTCCAGGACGACTGGCGCATCAAGCCGAATCTAACGTTGAATATGGGTTTGCGCTACGAACACACGGGGCAACCGATAAATCTGCTGAACGACGTCACCGTCGCGCGCGAGAGCGATAACTCGACGGCTTTTTGGCGTCAGAGCCTGCCAATTGAAGCGCGCACCAATCCGCGCATCCCGGCTGATAACAACAACTTTGCGCCGCGTGTCGGCTTCGTCTATTCGCCTCGATTTGATAACGGTTTTCTGGGCAAGCTATTCGGCAGTGACAGAACCACGATGCGTGGCGGCTATGGCGTCGCGTATGACGCGACTTTCTATAACTTACTGCTTAATATCTCGACCGCGTCGCCGACAGTCTTTCTGACCAGCGCGGTGTTGCCTGTACCGAACGGGTCGCCGACGGGCGACGTGGTGCGCAGCGCGGCGCAAAACAGCGGGTTGATTCGTTTCAACACCTTCGACCCGCGTTTGTTAAACCGCACAACCATCAATCAGAATATGCGCTCGCCCTACTCCCAGCAATGGTCGCTCGGCATCCAGCGCGAATTGCCCGGCAACAACGTCTTCGAAGTTCGCTATGTCGGAACGCACGGCGTCGGCCTGTTCCAGACGATAAACGCCAATCCGTTCATTGGCAACCTGGTCAATGGGTTCAATCAGCAGTTTATCGACCCGGTCAACGGCGAGCAGACGATGAGGTTCCGCGGCTTTCCTAACGCGCTGGGGGTGAGCGCTACGCCGCTAACCTGCGTGAACAACCCGGCCACGCCGGATAATGAAGGCGCTTGCAACGGGCGCATCCTCCCAACGGGGGCGGCGCGCGAACGCATCAACGGCGCGCAAAATATCTATCACTCATTGCAGATGCGCTATGACGGGCGCTTCCGCAGCCAGTGGATTTATGGGTTCTCTTATACATACAGCAAGAACCTTGACAACGCCAGCGAGGTCTTCAGCTTCGCAGGCGGTAATTCGGTCACCGTGGGCCAGAATCCGCTTCAACTGACCGGGATCGAGCGCGCGCGTTCAGGCTTCGACGTGCCGCATTCGTTCACGGCCAACTTTATCTGGACGATGCCTTTCATGAAAGAGCAGAAGGGCGTCCTGGGACGGATTGTGGGTGGTTGGCAGCTCAACGGCACCGCGCGTGTGCAGAATGGTATTCGCTGGACGCCTACGCAGGCGTTGGGGCGCAATCCCTACGAGGATGCAGGCTATATGGCCCCTTTCATCTCCACCACCATCTCGCACCTCCGTCCGTTTGCGGGCAACCCCAACGCCCCGCGGAACAGTGTGGCGATCTCGGATGTGGATGCATGCGTCTTCTACAGATTCTGCGGCACAACAACGGTTACCAGGCCAACGGGCCCACCAGAAACGATACCGCGTATGCGGACCAGCCCGACCGGCTTCTATCTGATGTCCGATTTGAACAAGACCACACGCGTCTTCACGCCGGTCAGCGCCAACGATGTGCGGTTCATCATCAATGGTCCCGGCTCGGCGGCGAGGTTCGGCACGCCTTTCGGCACCTTGTCGCGCAACACCGAGGCGGGCGATCGGATTGAAACTGTGGACTTGAGCATCTTCAAGACCTTCAAGATCACTGAGGGCACGAATCTGCAGTACCGTCTGCAGATGATCAACGCGTTCAACCACCCGGTCTTCGCCCTCAACGCCTCCAACAATTTCCTTGGCGCGCCGGCGAGCACCGCGCTCGACAGCGTTAACTTCTACAACTTCCAGGAGAACAGTGGCGGTCGTCGCGTCATTTCGATGTCGCTGCGCTTCCAGTTCTAGCGACTGCTTCAGTCTGACGCCGTAAACAATAAAACCCCGTCTGATTCCGACCTTCGAGTTGGAATCAGACGGGGTTTACGCTGTATATCGCCCAAGGCGCGCGTCGTTGCGGCAATGCGCGCCCAGGAGGGCGTTTTTTCAACTTCGCGCTGCGGTCGCCGGGCGGCTTTTTGCTTATTTGATGACGAAGATCGGGTCGTCAAGCTTCATATTGTGGTCGATCTTTTTGATCGTGACTGTCCAGTCTTGCAGCGAGGAGCCGCCGCGGCCTTCGGAACTGAACTGCATTTTGTATTTATGGGGGAGCGTCAAGCCGTCCACCGCGAGGAAGTCGTCGAAATCTTCGGTGAGAGTGTAGTAGCTCTCCGTATTCATGTTTGAATTTTCACGTGTCCCGATGGCGGCGCCAATCTCGTAGCTGTATTTGGTTCTGACGTGGCGGAAAGTTTCCGGATCGAAGAAGAGCGAGACTTTCAACTCGCCCGACCCCTTTCGAGGACGGTAGCCGACCTCGTGCAACTGGCGTCCGTCAAACTTCTTCAGCCCGCGGTAATCCAGCTTCGGTTGCGCCTTATCCATGCGCAGCAGCGGCCAGGCGGTCGAGAGCGTTCCGCCGATCAGCCCTTCAATCAACGGCAGATTTTGCGAACTGAAAAACGCGCTGAGTTGTGAGCGGCGGCCTTGCGGCAGAAGTCCCGTTGCGGCCTTCGCGCCGTCGAAGGCGATGTCCTCGCCGGGATAGTCGTTCAGCGGAAGTTTTATGCCGAAGCGCAACTTCACGCCGGATGAGACCATCATCGCCTGCCCGTCGACATTGGCCGATCCGCCGAGGCGGGCTAGGAATTTGGTCTCGCCGCTGGCGACGCGGGTTGACGCTTTGGAACGCGCCTCGGCGGTCCCGATAGAATCAAGATGTCGCGCAATCAACTCTTCGGATGTGAGTTTCTTGTCCTGAGCCTGGGCGGATCGGATCGAAGAAAGAAAGCAGGCTGTTGACAACGACAACATAAGGATGGTTGAGAGATAAGAGTGAATCATTGGTTACCCTCCGTTAGAGGCGTTTGAACGCCGTCTTATGTTGGTTGAGAAATAACCGCAACAGCAGTGTAGGGGCGCGTATCCCGCGCCCGATCGCCTCGATCACGAATGCCGGCGGCGAAGAGCGCGCCACTACGCTAGTAATGCTGCGAGTTATGTGAATCTACGGCGCCGACACAGGCGCCGCAGAACGCAGAGGCTCCGTGGGAAGAAGAGAGAAGAGACTTCTGACGTTCTCTACCGCGCCCCCCGGGCGTTCCGGAGCGGTTGCGCCGGCGCCTTAGGGAGTACATTTATATTACTGCCGAAATAAAAGGGCATTACATCAAAAGTCACATCATCCTGTCGCGGACAAACGAATAGACGCGCGCGTAGGCCCTGCGAAAGACGTCCGGCCAGTTGTCGGTCGGGAGCATCACGGGAAACCTTTTCACGTCCGATTGCTCGAATGAATTGTCCCAGCCGCTGCCGTCCCACAGTATGTCGACATTGATCGCGCCCAACTGTTTCACCAACTCGCCGGGGTTGCGGCCGTTCTCGGAGAATTTGTTGTTGAAGATTTTGTTGCCTTCGGGGGTGGCGCCTACGTCGAAGGCTATGCCTTTGGGAAACGCGATGGCCAGGCTTACCACGGCGAGGCCGAATGAATCGTTGCCGCGAATCTCGTTCTCGGTCACCGTCGTTCGGTCGGCGGCCATAATCAACATCCCCGTGCCCGGCTGAACTTTGCCGACGGTCGAGGTAGGGTCGCCGAAGTTCTGGAGATTGTTGTTGATGATCCGGTTCTTCTTGACGGTGGTGTCGCTGCCGACTTTCGACGGGTTGTTCGGCAGCAGGAAGACGAGGATGCCGCCCGTGTTGTCGTGTGCGTAGTTGTTTTCGACCAGCGCGTGGACTGAGTTTTCGATCTCGATGCCGGTGACGTTCGAGTGGGCCTCGCAATCTCTGACTATGATGTCGCGCGATTGGCCTACGTAGATCGCGGCGTCCTTGATGCCCGTGGCCAGCACGCGTTCGACGAGCACTCCACGGCATTCGACCGGGTAGACGCCGTAGAGCCCCGCGTTGTGAATCTCCAGATCGCGGAAGGTCGCGTTCTGGCCGCCGTGGACGGTGACGCCGTTGTTGACGTAGTCCTTGATGACCAGGTTCTCGATCGTGAAGTTATGGCTCGAAGTGATCACCGCGTCGGTCAGCCTTTTCTGGCCGTCGAGGGTCGGGCGTCGGTCGTTCTCCTTCAACCCGCGAATCGTAATGTTGTCCACGTCCACGAGGAGAGTCTCGTTGTACGCGCCGGGGAGGATTTCAATCGTGTCGCCGGGAACGCATCGGTCGAGCGCGGCCTGGATCGATTCGCCCGGTTTGACGCGCAATACGGCCGGTTGGCGTTGTGGCAGGCTCTGCGATTTGGTCGGTTGAGTCGCCGCGGCGTTGGCCGGCGGCGGCATGGCGGAGCCGCGAGCCTTCGGGGTCAGGCGCGGAACTACTGGCAGGCCGGAAGGGACTTTTTCGGGGATCTCGGGCTTCTTCGATTCGTCGGTCAGCGCATACAGGAATGCGATCAGGTCCCTCTTCTCCTGGTCGGAGAGTTTGAATCGGCGAATCTTGTCGTCGAGATTCGGCAGTTGCAATCCTGCCCCCTGGCCGCCGCCGTTCGAGTAAAAATCAATGACCTCTTCCAGCGTCTGGAATCTGCCGTTGTGCATGTAGGGCGCGGTCAGAACCACGTTTCGCAGCGTCGGGACTTTGAACGCGTTCTTATATGGCGCGCCGCCATCGAACTCCGAGCGGCCGAAATCGTCCGCCTGGCCGGGCATTTTGGGCACGCCGATGACTTTGAAATCAGGATTGGCGAATGTGGGGAATCCGTGGCATTCAAAGCAGCGCGTCTTGAGCGACCGGAAGAGCGTCAGACCGCGCCGCTGTTCGGCGGTCAACGCCGTCTGATCGCCAGCCGCGTAGCGGTCGAACGGAGAGTTGTCGCTGATGACCGTCCGCTCGAATGCCGCGACCGCCGACGTTACGTTGTTGAACGTCACAGCCGATCCGCCGTCGCCGCCGAACGTTTTGTCAAACAGCCGGACGTACTCCGGAATCGCCTTCAGCTCTTTGACCAGCTCGTCGGGGTTCTGATTCATCTCGTCGGACGAAGTGATTGGGAACCGCGCCTGCTCTTCGAGATCGTTCGCGCGTCCGTCCCAAAACTGTTTGTGGTTGAAAGCCGCGTTCCAGATCGTCGGGGCGGAGCGTCGAACCTGTTTGCCGCCTTGCCGGTCGGGGCCTGCGCCCTTGCCGCCGAATCCCATTGAAGTATGGCGGCCGTCGCTGAAGCCCAGGTCGGGGTGGTGGCAGGTTGCGCAGGATTGCTCGTTGTCGCCCGAGAGCACGGGGTCGAAATAGAGCAATCGGCCCAACTCAACCTTCTCCTGCGTCATCTGGTTGCTGGGGCGCATCTTCATTTCGGGAAACGCGCGCCGCAGTCCGCCGCCGCCAGGATTGCCGTTGGTCAACCCGGCGGGGTCGGGAGCGAACGGGATCAGGCCGATGACGACAATCGCCGCCGTGATCAGGCCGAGCAGCGCGACTAAAGACATCAGCCATCGCCGCAGTCTGCTCGGGCCCTTACGCGAAGCCAAATATTGAAACGGCTCCATTGACGCGTTCGGAGTATTGCCGGCGTTCTCCATTTTCAAATCCCCTTTGTCAGCTTGTTACAGTACAGGAGGCGTTTGCGGACTTATCATTGATTGTCGCAATTAAAAGCGGGGAAAGAATAGCGGAGATGTGAGTCCAGGTACAGAGCGAAAGCGTGGTCGCGTTCCAGCAGGGAATTGCGCGGCAAAGTAGGCGTCATTAGAGCGGATTGCAAATGCGTGTGCGGTGTCGGGCGATTCGTTTAATCGCCATGGGCGCCGCACTGTACAGTACCGGAGCGCTCCTTCCCGTACATCCAATTGAAAACCGCTCTAGAACGCGGATGACGCGGACGGGCGCGGATCATCGCGGATAAAATCAAAAAAGGCCAGCGTCAATCCGCTCTACCAGCGTTATCCGCGTTCTATGAACCCGTACACTGATTGGTCTCATTACCAATCAACTCGATTTGTAAACTCGCTTTTCTGAATCTCAATAGATGGAGTAGGGAACTAATGCGATCCGTTGCAAAACTTCGTTGGTTCGCCGCCGAGTTTGAACCGCTGCCGGACCGTATTTTTGCACTTGCCGCGAACCGGGAGCAACCCGCTGCCCGCGCAGACTTCGAGTGTGAATGTTCCTTCGCCCTTGGGGACGGAATGAACGGCGGCAGGCGTGGCGGCGACTGTCGGAGAAGGTTTGGGAGAAGGGGTTGGCGTTGGCGAGGGGGTTGACGATTTCGGCTCCTGGGCTCCGGCCGTTTCGCGTTGTTTGACTGTTGTCTTTATTTCCGCCTGTGAAGCCGGTTTCTTCCCGGCGTTCTTCGGGTCTACCTTCTCGGCCGATTTTTTCTCGTTGTCTTTGTTCGCGGTGGGTTTGTCTTTTGGGGAAGTGGCGCCGCGCGAATCGTCGGATGTCTTTCCGGGCGTTTTGCCAGATATGTTGGAGGACGCAACGACGCCGAGTCTCTCGCCGGATTTGCGCTCAACCACTCTACGAGGTCTCGTCGCGACTTGTGGCGGCGGTTTCGCCGCCACGGCGGAAGGAATGGGACCAGTCGACCTCACTGTGTTGAACGCGACCGGTTTGAGCGGAGTCGCCGTCCTCGGGACAGGGGCTTGAGTAGGCCCCCGCAATTGCCTTTGAGATGATTGCGGGGCGTCTCCCTGCTCTGGTTTCGGCGTCGGCGTAGGAGTAGGAGTGGGTTTCGGCTTCGACGAGGGGCCGATGCCCAAGAAGTCTTTCAATCTTGCGCCGAACGACCATTTCTGACTCGGCGCATTCTCCGGACGCGATTCTGGTTTGCGCGCGTCCGGCGGAAGCGGAATCATTCCAGAGCCGCCGCCGTTTGCCGCGCGTCCATTGTCATCCGGCGGTTTGGACGGAGATGAGCCGTCCTCAGGGTTGGGAACTTGGCCTTCGATCGGCTGGGCGCCGCTAGGCTCCGTGCCTGCCAGGAAAATTTCGCGGCGCGATCCAACTGGTCCAACAGGAGCAACTGTAGGATCGACCGGAACGGCCGGCTCAGCCGTGGGGATGTCGCAAACGACCAGACCGCCTGGGTCTTCAAAATATCCGCCGAGTTCTGGTCGAATGCGCAGGGCGCGGATCATGAAATCAGCCCAGATCGGCGCGGCGACGACCCCGCCAGTCAACCCGATGTCAGAATTGTCGTCGAAGCCCACCCACACGACGCAGACGAGGTTGGGCGTATAGCCGGCGAACCATGCGTCGCGCGACGACCCCGTCTTGCCGGCGGCCACGCCGGTAAACCCCATTTGCCGTACTCGCGTCCCAGTGCCGCGATCGAGCACGTCCTGCATCATCGAGGTCATGATGTAGGCCACCTGCTTGCTCATCACATCGCGGGTATCGGTGCGCGATTCGAGCAACGTCGTGCCGTCTTTGGTCGTCACCCGTTTGACTGCGATCGGCGCGATGCGGCGTCCCCCGTTGGCGAAGGCCGTGTAGGCCGAGGCCATTTGCAGCGGGGTCGCCTCGGCGACGCCCAGCGCCAGCGAAGGCACCTGCGGGACTTTCGATAAACCGGCCTTCTCGGCCAGGCGGGCGATGTTTGCGAGGCCGACGGTTTGGGCGACCTCGACCGTGATCACGTTCTTCGATTGCACGAGCGCGTCACGCACCGTGACCGGGCCCATCGTGAACTTGTCGCCGTAATTGCTCGGAGTCCAGCCGCCCTGGAACGTCTTGGGCTCGTCAATGTAAGTCGTCGCGGCGGTGATCGCGCTGGTCGGGTTGTCGACGCCGGCCGCGATCGCGGCAGCGTAGACGAAAGGTTTGAAGACCGAACCCGGCTGGCGTCTCGCTTCAGTCGCGCGGTTGAGCTGGCTTTGCGCATAATTGCGCCCGCCGACCATCGCCAGAATCTCGCCCGTCTTCGGGTTCACCGCCACCATCGCCGCCTGCAAACCCGCCGTGCCGCTCTTGCGCTTCGCGAACAGTTTTTCGACCTCGGCCATGTGTTTCGAAACCGCCTGGGAGGCCGCTTGCTGCAACTGCGTGTCCACCGTCGAATAGATGCGCAGCGACCGCAGACTGCCGTCGCGCTCGTCGTATTGGCTTTCGACCTGTCGTGTCAGGTAGTCTATGAAATAAGGCGCGTCCGAACCGTCCCCCCCCCCGGGTTTGGCGGCCACCACGCCGAGCGGCGTCTTCTTCGCGGCGATGGCCTGGTCGCGCGTGATCCTGTCGGAGTCGACCATGTCATCCAGGACCTTATTGCGGCGTTCGATCGCTTTGTCCGCGTGCGTGAAGGGCGATAATCTGTTCGGGCTTTGGATGACCCCGGCCAGCAGCGCAGATTCCTGGAGCGACAGTTGAGAAACGTCTTTGCCGAAATAGGAGCGCGCGGCCTCGCCGAAGCCGTTGATCGAAAACCCTCCGCGCTGGCCCAGGTAGATCTGGTTGCAGTACATCGCCATGATCTCCTCTTTGCTCAGCCGCTGTTCGAGGATCATGGACATGTAGGCTTCGGAGAGTTTTCGCTTAAATGTGGGATCGGGTTTGAGGAAGAAGTTTTTGACGAGCTGTTGCGTGATCGAGCTGCCGCCTTCTCTCAATTCGCCCGCCTGAATGTCGGTTAAGAGCGCGCGTATTATGCCGCGCAGGTTGATGCCCGAGTGCTCGAAGAACTGGCGGTCCTCGATCGCCGTAATGGCGTCGACCAGCGATTTTGGCAGGTCTTTGTATTCAATTATTTTACGTTTCTCGCGCTCCTGGTTGACCACCGATGAGATCAATTCCGGTTCGATCTGCGCTGACGGGAGTTGTTGCTGATTGTCCAGATCGACGAGCTTCTGAACGCCCTCGCCATTTCTCCCGAATGTCACCCGGAGGTTCGGAAAAGCTTTTTCGCCGTCGATCTTGGTGTCGCTGCCCGGGTAAATGTCTATTCCGTTGTTGCGCGTGGAATAGTACCCGCGCTTTTCGTTCGCCGGAGGGCTGCCCTGCTGGTAGCCGATTTTCTTCAGGTGGGCGATCACGTCGCTCATTCGGGTCCCTGACCCATTGCGAATGGCGAGCGGCGCGGCGTAAATCCCCGACGACCGCACGAAGATGTCGCCGCGTAAACCTGCGTCTATGATCGCGCTGTAACGGTTGTAATAATAGAAGGCTGCCCCAATCAGGATCAGCCCGATGATCAGTAGTGGAGCTATGACGACCCGTGATGTCGCGTGATAATAAGCGCGTTTGAGGGGGGCCTGTCGCCACGTCAAGTATCGAAAATCTTGTCTGGCCATTATCGAAATTCCTCAGTAGCCAATGGGGGCTAACATGGACAGAGAAATTATGCCGATTATCGAGAGGGAGTCAAACGAGGGGCAAGCGGATATTTCATAAGCCATGTGAAATATGCAATATGCCATATTTCATCTTACTGTCCCACCTTTATTTGTCGGGGGGACCCTGAACAGGATAATGTTGGCGGCGCATAATTCCTTAAATGGGAACCGGTGGACGATTTCTGAAGTCTTTCACTTGCCGCTGTCGGATTCTTCGACGCCGAAATATCGCAGCCATTCACTCATTTCGTCATCCTTAATTTTCGGCGTGTCCGCTTCTTGGTCAGTGGTGTTTTCAGCGATTTCGTCCAGCATCCGGCGGAATTCGCCTGACCGCATGACGCGTGCGCCGCTGGCGCGGACGCGCGAAGTGAGCTTTCTGTCCGAGGTCACCACGACGAGACTTTTTTTATTCCGCTCGGCCTCAACCATCTCGACGACGCGCGAGTCGGCGTCGGAGCCGACTCGCGCGTAAAAAATTCTGACGCTGCGATAACTCGAACCATCGGGGAATTGCGGATCCGGCGCGCCGTCGAAGACGACATTCAGCCGTAGCTTTTTCACTCTGGCCAGCCGCGCCAGGTCATGCAGAAGGAGTCGCCGCGAGCCGGGTTTATCGCGATGCCATCCGACTCGCCCTCCGATTACGTTGTTGCCGTCAATTACATACACTCATATGCGCGGAATCTATGCAGCAAGGGCGCCAAGAACTTTATGGCCTTTGAGATTTAAATGCAACCACCGGAATGCGGAATGCGGAATGCGGAATGCGGAATGCGGAATGCGGATTGAAGGGATTCTACAACTGAATTTCCCGCGTTTTGCGATTGCAGATTGCCGATTGAGGTTCAGAAAATCCGCATTCCGCATTCCGCATTCCGCATTCCGCAATCCTCTTTCCAATCCGCGGCGTTGCAGTTATCCTGACGCCTTCGCGCACACCCTGACCTCCGTTTTCAACGCAGTTAGGATTTTTACAGCATGTTCACATTATTGAAAGCAGGTTTGAAGTCGCTTCTTGTCTTCGCCGCGGTCACGGCCGGTTCGGCCATCATGTCGACGGCCGCTCGCGCCCAGGACGACCCGAACGCGCAATACATTTTGATCCAATCGGGCGAGCTTGCCGCGCAAGTCCGCGAGGTCGAGGTCCCGGTCGAGGTCGGCGTTTGGAAGTTGCAGTTCAACCTTCAATCCACCGGCGACGTCAACTGGACGATCATCACGCCTTCCGACCGGCCGCTCGCCACGGACATGCCGAACCTCACGATCAGCAATACAAAAGAGGGTGGGGCGGATAAACGCTCGATCCTGCTTTGGGACCCGAGGCCCGGCAGGTGGAAGATCCGTCTGTCCGGGTCGGGAGGGTTTACGACTTCGGTCACGACGCAGGGCGAACTGCATGTGTGTTGCATTCAGTTCTTCGGGCGCGCCGGAGTCTTTTCAATGGACAGGTTTCAACCGGTTCGCGGCGCGCGGCAGCACGCGCAAATTCACACGTCGAGTTCGAACATCGATACGATCGAATTCCGGCTGATCGACGAGCAGGGTGAATTGATTGCGCCGATCAAGTTCCGGCAGAGCGATTATTCAATCCCGTACAACTTCACGCTGCTCCTGGACACGCCGGATCGGCCCTTTCGCGTCTCGGCGCGCGGACGCGACTCTAGCGGCAAGAGCTTTCAACGCGTGATCGGCTGGCTGATCAGACCTCAGATCTCCGACCAGTCCGGCGCGGCCAACCCCCGGACCGAAGGCGCGCCGGCCGAGGGGGACAATCCGGCTCAAACCTGGACGCCGCAGGAGTGGAACCAGAACGTCGTCGAGGGCGAATACAAGGTCATTCGCGCGGAGGTCGTGAGCTGGAGCGACGAGCCTCTGCTCTCGGAGAAGGGCAACCCGATCGGCATCCGTCTGAAATACTCGGTCCGCTTTCCTGTTGACGGCTCCTATTCGCCCTTCCCGTCTCTTTACCCCGAACGGGCCAGTCGCGGATTCACCGGCGCTTTGGGCATGCGCGTTCATAAAGGCTCGGTGGAGCCGGAGCCGGACGGCGCGCAGAAATCCAGTCAGTGGATATTCGGCGGAAGAGGGACTTTCAAAGCCGACGTCGTCTACAACTTCTCAGTAGACCTGGTCCCGAATTACGTCTTCTTCAACGAGCAGAAGGGCGCATTCTGCCTGCAAACGAAAGCTTACGTCCAACCCGGCGGGATTGGTTCGCCGGGCGGACACCCAGGATTGCGCGAACGGTTCGAGCGTGAAGTGATGAGCGAGACCAAGCTCAGATACCGCCTCTCCATCTCCGGTATCGATCTGGACGGGAGACAATCCTTGTTGACCGAGAGGTCTTACGCGCCGATCGTCTGGCACCAGAGTTACCGGCGCGAGGGGGCGGTGGATTGCCAATGACCGGTGAGGCGAAGATTTGCGGGAAAGTTCATTGTTCATTCGTCATTTGATATTTGTCATTGGTCATTGCCGTTGTGCAGATCAGTTAACGTCCAATGAACGTTTGGCGATTTCCTGGCAATGTCAAATATCAAATGACGAATGAGCAATGAACAATGGTAAGCGATTACGCCTCAGAATTTTTACCAGCGCGCTTAAATAAATGGAGAACCCTATGTCAAAAGAAGCGATGATCAGCCCATCTCGACCTTTCAATTTGCCGATGCCGCCGACTTTCAAATCTGTCGAGGAGGAGCGGCTGCATCGGAAACAGCGGCTGGCCGCCGCCTTCCGCCTCTTCGCCAAATTCGGGTTCGACGAAGGCGTCGCGGGGCACATCACGGCGCGCGACCCTGAAAAACATGACTATTTTTGGGTCAACCCGTTCGGCATGGATTTCGGCCAGATTCGGGTCTCCGACCTGGTCCTGGTCGACCATAAAGGAGAGGTCGTCGAGGGCGAAAACCCGGTCAACGTCGCCGCCTTCGCCATCCACTCGTCGGTTCACGCGGCGCGCCCCGATTGTGTGGCAGCCGCCCACGCGCATTCGATGTACGGCAAATCGTGGTCGGTCCTGGGGCGCCCGCTCGATCCGATCACGCAGGACGCTTGCGCCTTCTATGAAGACCATGGCGTCTTCGACGACTACACGGGAGTGGTTTACGACCCTGTCGAAGGTCAACGCATCGGCGCCGCGCTCGGCCAATACAAAGCCGTCATCCTGCGCAACCACGGATTGCTTACCGTCGGCCGAACCGTTGACGAGGCCGCCTGGTGGTTTATTACGATGGAACGCAGTTGCCATGCGCAGTTGTTGGCCCAGGCCGCCGGCGAATTGCGCCTGATCGAACACGAGAACGCTAAACTGACCTGCCAGCAGGTCGGCTCCGCCCTCGCCGGCTGGTTCCAGTTCCAGCCGCTCTACGCGCGCATCGCGAAAGAACAGCCTGATTTGTTTGAATGAGATCGCGGTCGTACTCAGTACTCTGTAAACTAAGTTTTCTTGTGTTTAGCGTTTTTTTTCTGGCGATATCCAGTTTAACTACAAACGTTGGGAGAGAGCGTTTAGAGTCCCGGCTTTAGCCGGCAGAGCTTGGAGCCTCAGCCCTGCCGGCTAAAGCC
>DATCXQ010000929.1:0-14341 GCA_036565725.1 Blastocatellia bacterium | reverse complement strand
TAAAACTCGATCAGCGTCTTACGGTCGGTCTGCGGCGCGAAATAGGCCGCCAACAGCCAACAGACCGTGGTCACGGCGATGGTGATGATCAGCCTCTTCTCCGGGGAGGTGGAATAGATACCCTGGTTTGCGAGAATCAGGAATAGAACCGAAACCATGAATGAGCTGATCATCGCGACGACTTCGCACCATGCGTTGACGCGCCACCAGAACCAGCGGACCAGATAGAGCAGCCCAGTTCCCGCGCCGACCTGCAGAATAATGTCGAAAGCGTCCTTGGCTGTGTCCAGAACAAAGACCATGCCGGACGACAGAAAGAACAGCGCGATGGTCGCCACGCGCCCGGCAAAGACATAATGCCGCTCTTCGGCCCCGCTGTTGATAAACCTGCGGTAAAAGTCGTGAACGAGATAAGAAGCCCCCCAGTTGAGATGGGTCAAAATGGTGGAGGAGTTCGCGGCCACCAGGCCGCCTACCATCAACCCCACAAATCCGATCGGCAGGAACTTGAGCATCGCCGGGTAAGCGATATCGTGGCCGAGCAGCTTCGGGTCGAGGTTCGGAAACGCCGCCTGAATGTCCGACAACTGCGGATAGACGATGATCGAGCAGAGCGCGACCAATATCCACGGCCACGGACGCAGGACGTAATGAGCGACGTTGAAGAACAGCACGGCGCCCAGAGAATCCTTCTCGGATTTCGAAGCCAGCATGCGTTGGGCGATGTAACTGCCGCCGCCCGGCTCGGCCCCCGGATACCAGACCGCCCACCATTGGACCGCTATCGGCATGATGAAGACCGCCAGCGCGATGTCCCAGTTGTTCGTAAAATCGGGAAGGACGTTAAGATAGTTGATCCCCTCGGGACCTTTCATCGCGGAGAGTTTGTCTATAAGCCCGTCGAGGCCGCCGACCTGCGGGAGCCTGACGGCGAAATAGGCCGCAGCAATCACCGCGGTCATCTTGATGAAGAACTGGATCATGTCTATCACCAGCACCCCCCACAGCCCCGAATGCGCGGCGAAGACCACGTTGAGCAGGCCGACGAACAGCAGCGTCTGCCATCGCTCCAATCCGAATAAAATCCCGGCGATTTTGCAGGCCGCCAGATTGACCGTCGCCATGATCAGGCAGTTGAAGAGCAGCCCCAGATAGACCGCGCGGAAACCGCGAACGGCGCCGGCGGCCGTGCCTGAATAACGGATCTCGTAAAACTCCAGATCGGTCAGAACCCCAGACCGCCGCCACAGCCGGGCGTAGAAAAAGACCGTCGCCACGCCTGTCAACACAAACGCCCACCAGACCCAGTTCCCCGCCACGCCGTTGCGGCGGACGATGTCCGTCACCAGGTTCGGCGTGTCGCTGCTGAACGTTGTCGCCACCATCGAAAGCCCGGCCAGCCACCAGGGGACCGAACGGCCCGAGGCGAAAAATTCAGAAGTACTCTTCGACGACCTCTTTCCGAAAAAGAGCGCCGGCGCGAAACAGACGGCGACTGCAATGAATGCAATTACCCAATCGAGCGCGGTGAGTCGCATCGAAATAATCCTTTCAATTCAGATTTTGGAGATATAACAGGCGTGAACGCACGCGAATACTAACCGGAGAGCGGGAATCTGTCTAGGCGCCTGGCTGTTCGTCCAAATAGGTTATCAATATATATGTACAGTAGGGGCAGACCTGCGTGTCTGCCCCGGTTTGGGATTACACATAACCACCGGGGCAGACACGCAGGTCTGCCCCTACACAGATTTGCAGACTGCTTTAAGACTGAGTCCAGTCTTCTATTGATGAAAAAGAAAAGGGGGATCGGAGTTGATCCCCCAGTTCCCTGCTTATGAGTTCGCTTAGAAGTGGAACTTCAGGGCGAATTCCAGATTCCGTGGATTGCTCACGGTATCGGTGATGCGGCCGAAAGTGGCCGGATCGGGCCAGTTGGCCAACGGCGGCGCAAAGCTCGGCGTGTTGGTGAAGTTGAAGAACTCAGCGCGGAAATCGAAGTACTTCGATTCCGTCAGGTTGAACTTCTTGCTCAGGCTGATGTCCAGGTTCTTGTATCCGGGAGCGCGCAAAACCCCTACGCCTGCCGAACCGAAAGTTCCCTGCGCCGGCAGGCTGAAGGCGGCGGCGTCCATCCAGCGATCGAGCGTGCGGTTGTCCAGGGTGGGGTCGCCGATCAGATTCGGACGCGCCGACCCACGTCCGCCCTGCAACGATTGATCCGCGGCCGTGACCGTGATCGGGAAGCCTGATCGGAATTGCACGATGCTGCCTAAGGCCCAGCCTCCCAACAAGCCGTTGGTCAATGAATTCCAGCCCCCGCCGAAAGCGCGGCCTTTACCGAACGGCAGTTCATATGTGCCCGCCCACGTGAAATTGTGCCTGGCGTCGAAGAACGCCGGGCCGTAATTGTAGCCGTGACGGTTGTAGTTGTTAGCTGAATAGGCGCCCTGCGCTCTGACGCCAGCGCTGCCGTAATAACCCAGGTTATCGGTGAGCGTTTTGCTCAGTGTGTAAGAAAGCAGGTATTCCAACCCCTTCGACGAGCGCTGGCGCGCGCTGACCTGAAGCGAGTTGTAATTGCTGACCGCCCACGACTCCGTGCCGCTGATTTGCGTCACTCCGGGGCGGACGCCGGCCAGCGGGCGGCGCGCATCCAGCGGACGCCAAGTCGAGGGTGGTCCCGGATCGGGCAAGGGCTGGTTCCAGTCCGTCGGCGCAACCAGGTGCGTGGCGCGATGGCCGACGTATGCGGCTGAAACCGAGGTCGCGTTGCTCAACTGATATTCGAGCGCCAGGTTGTATTGCTGCGTGAATTGCGGGCGCAGGTTCGGGTCCCAGACGCGAATCTGTCCGGCGACGGTTCCCGGAGTCGGTATCACGTCCGCGAAGCCGCTGGAGATTATCCCGGGGCCGGAGGTCGGATCGAAGTTCTTCTCAACTTCCAGGAAGAAAGGCGAGTTCAACGGCAGGCGCAAATTGGAGCCGGTTCCTTCCATATACTGCGTAATGCCGTAGCCGGCGCGAACGACAAATTTGTTATCTAACAGGCCCGGCGTCCATGCGAAACCGATGCGCGGCTCGAAGCCTTTGTAGAACGGCTCGTACAGCGCGCGGCTGTTTCCGTCACGTCCGGCCAGCAGCAGTTTGCCGCTATAAAGTTCGAAATTGGCCTGGCGATCCTTCACTTCTACGACCGGAGACGTGTACTCCCAACGCATCCCGAGGTTAAGCGTGAAGTTTTGTCTGACCTTGAAATCATCCTGGAAGAAGAGGCCGATGCGGTTCTGGCGATGCCCCCACGTGCCGGGATTGGACCCGCCCGCGTTACCTACGCCCTTCGAATTGAGCTGATCCATCAGGAAGTCCGCGAAGCCTTGACCGGTGAACCGGGCAGTGTTGTAACCGAAGAATCCTAGCAGCCCGTTGTTGCCAGGGTAATAGCGGTTCTGCTGATAGCGCTGCCACTGGCCTCCCATCTTCAATTGATGGCGCCCGGCGATAACTGTCAGGTTGTCGCCGTAATGAAAGGTGTTGGTGACGTTGTCCTCGATGATTCCCACCGAGCCGATATCGCTCAGACCGCTTCCCAGCCGGACGTTGCTGATGCCAGGATTGGCCTGCGCTCCACCAATACCAAGCTTACTATTGGCCGCGCCCAGGTTGTTGACGTCTGAGAGCTCGGTGATAAAGACAGCCCGATTCAAACCGACGCGCGCCTCGTTAATGATGGACGGGCTGATGGTTCGCGTCCAATTCAGCGCGATGTTCTGCGGCCGGCTGAAGCTGGTCGTGCTGATGTCCGTCGGCAGCGCCAGCCGCACCGGCGTGGCTTTGAAGTCGGCGAATGAATAGCGCGCCGAAAAGTTGTCCTTGTCGGAAAATCGGTGGTCGATCTTGACGTCGAACTGGTGGCCATTGATCTTATTGGCGTCCGAAGCCAGGTAAT
Source organism: Blastocatellia bacterium (assembly GCA_036565725.1). Classification (GTDB taxonomy): domain Bacteria; phylum Acidobacteriota; class Blastocatellia; order RBC074; family RBC074; genus JAJVID01. The sequence goes on along the minus strand of DATCXQ010000929.1, from coordinate 10,392 downwards.
TGTTCGCCAGGGCCGACTGGGACACATTCGGCAACGGGTACAGGCGAGGGTCGGCGAAGAGCGCTTTTGCCACCGGATTGACGATTCGGTCCGCTGGAATCACGCTGTTCGTGAAGCAGGCGCTCCGGTCGTTGGCGTTGCAGGCGCCGGGCTTCCGAGGATCGCGAATGAAAGCCGAGAGGCTGGCGAGGTTCCCCGTACGCCAGGACGCCGGAGCGACGGTCCGGAAGAGGCTGCCTTCATTGCGGTTAAAGGTCCCCTGATAATCTGCGAAGAAGAATGTCCTTTCCCGGACGATGGGGCCGCCCAATGTCCCGCCCAGAATGTTCTGCTTCAACGCGCGCTTGGCCGGGGCCTTCCCGGTGAGCGGGTCGCGAGAGCGGTTGTTTGTCCAACTGTTGGCGTCCAGCGCCGAGTTGCGGAAGAACTCGAACGCGCTGCCGTGGAAGTTATTCGTCCCAGACTTCAGCGTCTGAATGACAGTCGCGCCGGTGACATTGCCGAACTCGGAAGAGGAGTTGCCGGTTTCGATCTTGAATTCCGCAACGGCGTCCACATTGGGCTTGTAGCCGATGCGGTTATCAATCGTTTCATCAACTGGAATGCCGTCGAGCAGAAAGGTGTTGCCTTGCTCACGGTTTCCGTTCACGTAGGGACGGCCCTGCGCGCCCATCCCGGCGTCTGTGAAACCGCGTGGATTAGGCGTGACCGCCCCGGGAACCAGCAACGTCAATTGCTGGAAGTTGCGGCCATTTAGAGGCAGGCTGTTAATCGTATTGCCGCTGATCACCTGCCCGACAGTGACGCTTTCTGTCTGCAAAACCGGCGCAACGCCTTGAACATTAACGATCTCGTTGACGCCGCCTACCTGCAATTGCAAGTCGACTCGCGCCGTTTGGTTGACTTCGAGCTTGATCTCGTTCGAGACCAGCTTCTTGAAGCCTGAGGATTCGACGGTCAGCACATAAACGCCGATCGGCAGAAACGGGATCGTGTAAACGCCCGCGTCGCCTGTCTGCGCCGTGTATTCGAGTTTTGTGCCTTGATTGGTCGCGACCACTTTGACCCCAGGAACGGCTGCCCCCTGTGAGTCGGACACTGTTCCGGTCACGGTCGCCGTGTAGGTCTGCGACGCCGCCGAGGTCAGCGGCATGAAGCTCAGGCCGAGAACCAGCAGGCAAATCCATAGTAATTTTGCTGCGGATTTCATTTCGATTTCTCCTTTGAATTTGAACGCCCGGCGAATCAACGAATGCGCGATCTCCGGTCTCGAAAATCATCCGCAGCAAAGCCTGTCATGGTCAGTAGTCCGGCGCCTCTTGTTTTAAGGTCGGGTTGAGGTCTATAGATTAACAAGTCTTCCGGATGACCGCAAGATTTTTTTGATCACCCTAACCCCATCTCAATGATCTTTTGCTGAGTGGCTTCGTCTCGCTCCATCACTCCCACGACCGTTCCGCCGCGCATTACGGCTATGCGATCGCTCATCCCAAGAATCTCGGGCAGTTCAGACGAGATCATAATGATCGCCATCCCCGTTTCGGCCAGGTCGCACATCAGGCGGTGGATCTCCGATTTCGCCCCGACATCGATTCCCTGCGTCGGTTCGTCCAGGATCAGGACTCGCGGGTCGGTCGCGAGCCATCGCGCCAGGGCGACTTTTTGTTGATTGCCGCCAGAAAGCGCGCCGGCCGGAGCGAATGTCGCGGGCGTTTTAACCGACAGCCGCGCGGCGAAATCGGCTGAGATCCTCTTCTCCGATTTGAAGTCGAGGAATTTGAGCTTCGAGATTTGATCAAGGATCGCCAGCGTCATGTTCGCTGAGATCGGCATTTCCAAAATCGCGCCGTGCTTGCGCCGGTCTTCGGGGACATAAGCGATGCCGAGTTCGACAGCCTTTGAGGGTGAGTCAATGGTTACTTCTTCTCTATAGGACTTATAGGACTTATTGGATTTATTGGACCTTTTGTTATCCGGAGGTTGATGTAAAAACACGGACCCGTCATCAGACGGAAGCAGCCCGAAGAGCGCTTGCGCGAGTTCGGTGCGACCCGCGCCGACCAGGCCGGTAAGACCCAGAATCTCTCCAGCGCGAACGCTGAGGTTTACGTTATGGACGCCTGCGGCGCGCGAACTGAGGTTTCTGATCTCCAGGATGGTCTCGCCTATTTTCACTTCGCGCTTGGGGAACACGGCGGACAATTCGCGCCCCACCATGAGGCTGATCAGTTCGGCCCGCGAGACTTCCTTCATCGCGCGCGTAGCCACGGTTTCGCCGTCGCGCAGCACGGTCACGCGGTCGGCGATCTCGAAGAGTTCTTCGAGGCGGTGTGAAATATAGATAACGCCGACGCCTTGCGCGCGCAACTCGGCGATGACTTTGAAGAGGCGTTCGGTCTCGCGGTCGGTCAGCGAAGCGGTCGGCTCGTCCATGATCAGGATCTTCGCCCCAGCCTCCGAAGAAGCCTCCGGAGAAGCCCCGAGCGCGCGGGCGATCTCGACCAACTGCTGTTCGGGCATCGTCAGCGCGCCGGCCGGCGTTTGCGGGTCGATGCGCGCGCCGATGCGGCCGAGCAATTCCCTTGCCCGCGCGTTCCGCTCCCGCCAATTAACTCGCCGCCACAATCCGCCGCGCTCCAGGCCGAGCGCCAGGTTTTCAGCCACCGAGAGGTCGGGAAATAGCGCGGGCTGTTGATAGATTGCGGCGACGCCCAGTCGTTTGGCCAGCGAGGGAGAGTTTTCGATGACTTGCCGGCCGTTGATGGAGACCGAGCCGGAATCGGGCCAGTCCGGTTGCAGCGCGCCGGTGATGATCTTGATCAGCGTCGATTTGCCGGCGCCGTTTTCCCCGACCAGCGCATGGACCTCGCCCGCGCGCAGATCGAACGAGACGCCTTTGAGCGCCTGCACGGCGCCGAAAGATTTAGTGATTGAATCGACTTTAAGAAGCATGTTTTTCGGTTTTGTAGATTTCAAGAGAAAGGGTTCAGCCACGAATAAACACGAATGAACACGAATGGCGACGAGAGGTAGAAAACAGATGGATTATTGAGGTAGAGAAGTATTCGTGTTCATTCGTGTTTATTCGCGGCTGAAATCCTTTTTCTTATACGCTATATCATCTTTGCCCGACTGCTCAGTTCCTTTTCCCTATTGGCCAGAGTTCGGATTCCGTGCGGGCGGTCTTCAGGTAATACTCGATCTTCTTCACTATCTCAGGATGTTTTGCCGCGCCGTCGTTCTGTTCGCCGAGGTCGTTTTTGAGGTCATAAAGCTCGAGCGGCGAGTCGGGGCTTTTGCGCACGGCCTTCCAATCGCCCATCCGCGCGGCTTGCGAGAAACCGCGTTCGTGAAATTCCCAATACAGAAATTCGTGGTCGCGCTGCCGGCGCCCCCGAAGCGCGTTGAACATCGAAACGCCGTCAATGTTGGCGGGCGGCTTGACGCCTGCGACCTCGGCCAGCGTCGGCAGCAAATCCCAGTGCGCCCAGACCTGATCGCTCTTCGCGCCGGCTTTAATTCGCTTCGGCCAGCGGGCGATCATCGGGACGCGAATGCCGCCTTCGTACAGATCGCGCTTGATCCCGCGCAAAGGCCCGTTGCTGTCGAAGAAATCCGGGTCGGCGCCGCCCTCGCGGTGCGGGCCGTTGTCGCTGGTGAAGAAGACGAGCGTGTTGTCGTCAATGCCGAGTTTTTTGAGCAATGCCATCAGCCGCCCCACGTCGCGATCCAGCCGCGTGATCATCGCGGCCTTGGCCTTTTCCTGATCGGGCCAGTCTTCGCTCGCGAACTCGCCCAGGTCGGGAACTTCCATTCCTTTGTTTTTGGCCTCATTGTTCGCGTGCGGAATCGTGAAAGCGAGATAGATGAAGAAAGGGCCGCCGCCGTTCCCTTCGATGAACTCCAACGCCTCTTCGGCCATCAGGTCGTGGGCGTAGTCAACGCGGTTGGTCGAAACGCCCGACCCTTCGGCATCTTCATCGGGCACGAGGTTGCGCAGATCGATCCGCTTTTCGTTACGCCATAGGAAGGTCGGGTAATAGTTGTGCGCGTGGCGCTGGTTGAGATAGCCGAAAAAATAATCGAAGCCCTGCCGGTTCGGAACGCCCGTCGTTCCCGCCTCGCCCAATCCCCATTTGCCGATCAGAGCGGTTTTGTATGCGGCGGATTTCAGCGCTTCGGCCACGGTCACGTCTTCGGGCAGCAGTGGATGGCGCGCGTTGCCTCGGATGCGCGTGTGTCCAGTGTGTTGGCCGGTCATCAACGCGCTGCGCGACGGCGCGCAGACCGTGCTGCCGGCGTAATACTGGGTGAAGCGCATGCCTTCAGCCGCCAGACGGTCGATGTTCGGCGTTCTGAATTTCCGCTGCCCGTAACAGCTCAAATCGCCGTAGCCCAGATCGTCGGCCTGAATGAAGATGATGTTGGGTCTGGTTTGCGCCGAAAGGGTCGATGCAAATGTGATGAGAACGACGCAGGTTAAGATGAATGTTCCAGTTCTCATAGGGTTCCGTGTTGCGGAATGAGAATAGAACGCGGATGACACAGATCGATGCGGATTGGCGCGGATGAAACAATAAAGAATATCCGCGGAAATCCGCCGCATCCGCGTCATCCGCGTTCTATTATCCCGCGCCTTTTTCGATTGCTGGCATAGGACTGATGGGCCACACTGTCTCCTTGTCCATTTGTCTCTATTACGGTTTCAACACGCTAATCTTCAAATGCGTTGGAAATTTCGCCGAACGATAGATCCGCTGTGTGGCCTTCTGGAAGTCCTCGTTTTTCGCCTGATAGATGTTCAGGAACTTCTGCGGATTGCGATCAACCAGAGGAAACCACGAACTCTGGACGTGGATCATTATTCGATGGCCCTTCTTGAACGTGTGATTGATGTCGGGCATCGCGAAGGAAAGGCGCGTAACTTCGTTCGGCTTCATCGGCTCCGGCTTCGACCAACTCTTGCGGTATTTGGCGCGCATCGGCTCGCCCCGCACCAGCATTTGATAACTGTCCATCGGGTCGGCCGAGCTGCTGGGGAACGCGTCAATCAGCTTGACGATGAAGTCGGAGTCCGTGCCCGAAGTCGAGGCGTAAAGATCGGCGAACAACTCTCCCGCGACCGTGACGTCTTCGGCCAACACTTCGCCCTGATAAACCAGCGCGTCGGGACGCGAGGAGGAGAAGCGCTGGTCTTCGGTCATGTATTCGTAAGTCATGCCGGCAGAAATCGTGCGCTGGAAGGGCACGGGCTTGTTCGGGTCGCTGACGTATTCGTCGTAGGCTGGGCTCGGCTCTTTAGGCGGATCGAATGAGAGCTTGCCGTCTGCGAGGAGGTACAAGCTCCTCGCCTCGACGTTCCTCGGCGGCCAACTCTCATACGTCTTCCAGACGTTCGAGCCGGTCTCGAAGACGTACGCCTCAGGCAGCTTCATTTCGCCTTTGTCTTTGAGGAAATGCATGAAGAATGGGAATTCGATCTTCTCCCGATAAAAGGCCGAGGTTTCCGAGTCGAATTTGACTATGCCGAGCGACGCCCCGTCTCTTCGCGCCCAGCACCCGTGACACCAGGGGCCTTCGACCAGGACGTTCCACGCCTTCGGGTTGTTCTTTTCAATTGCGCGATAAATCGAGAGCGGCCCCTGCACGTCCTCGGCGTCGAACCAGCCCCCGACGGTCATCACCGCCGGGGTGACCTTCTTCAAATGCTGCGAGACTCGCTGTCCCTGCCAGTACTCGTCGTAATCGCCGTGCTCCATCCATTCGTTCCAGAGTTTGATCTCGCCTTTGAAATACTTCAGGTTCGCGTTGGCGAGCGGTCCCATTTCGAGGAAGAACTTGTAGCCGTCGACGGTCCCGTGATCGAACTGCGCCCGTGTCTGGTGTGCGGGCCCCTTGCGAGGGCGTCCGAAGCCATAGAGGAAGTTGAACGCATGCGGCAGGAAGAACGCGCCGTTGTGGTGCATGTCGTCGCCGAGCCAGTTGTCGTCCATCGGCGCCTGTGGCGAGACGGCCTTCAGCGCCGGGTGCGGGTCAATGAGCGCCTGCGCGGCGTAATGGCCTGGATAGGAGATGCCCCACATCCCCACGCGCCCGTTGTTGTTCGGGATGTTTTTGATAAGCCATTCGATGGCGTCCCAGGTGTCGGTCGTCTCGTCAGACTCGCTCGGACTGGATTTTTTCAACTTATGAGGTCGCATCCAGGCGAATTCGCCTTCGGACATGTTCCGCCCGCGCACATCCTGATAGACGAAGATGAAGCCCTCTTCCATGAACAACGGCGAGGGGCCGAGCGAGTCGCGGTAATCGTCGGGGCCGTAAGGCGCGACGCTGTAAGGCGTGCGCAGCATCAGGATCGGATATTTTTGCGACGAGTCTTTCGGGACGTAGATCGAGGTGAAGAGCTTCACGCCGTCGCGCATCGCGATCTGATATTCGTGTTTCGTGTAGCGCGCCTTTAACGGCGACGCCTCCTGGGCGCGCGAGCCAGAGCCGGCCGCCAGCGGGAGCAGCGAGAGTAAGAAAAGAGTTGTCGCCTGAGACCGCTTAACCGCCGAGACGCAGAGAGCGCTGAGTCGGCGCAGAGAGAAGGCCAGAGGACTTCCCTCGCCCTTCCTCTTTGTGGAGTCTCCGGGTTCTCTGCGTCTCGGCGGCGCCTTTAGCATTGCATTTTTAACGGCGTCCGATCCGGCGCCTGATCTGTCGCATGAAATTCTTGATTGCACAGTTATGACTCTCCGCATTATTCGGTTTGATTCTTACAAAATCGGCTGGCGCGCAGGGTAAACGCGCATTAGGCCGACTTGCAAGCCTTGCCGGAACCGATTGCCAAGATTCCGTGGGGTTCTCTATAATCTGGCATCCCCGTTAATCACCGGACCCCGACACCGCTCCCGGAATCTAATATCAGGGGCAGGTCACGATGAACGATACGTCACAACACGATTCGCGACAGCGGGTGGAAGAACTGGTCGAGCGTTATCGCCGGTCGTCGCGGCGCGCAACGCTGATTGCTGCCGCGGCGCTCTTCCTGGCTATGAGCGCCGTCGCTGGCGTCTGGCTATCTCGCAATCCCAGCCCAGCGAAAGCCGGCGACGGCGAGATCAATTCCGAACTTTCGTCCGCCTTCATTGAAATCGCGCGCGCGGTCGAACCGTCCGTGGTCAACGTCTCGACCGTCACGCAACCTACGCAGCCGCAGCGCCGGCAAAATGAACTGAACATGCCGCGCAATTCGATTGAGCAGTTTGAACTCAGGTCGGACGAACAGGCGCGGCGCGGCAACGGGTCGGGCGTGATAGTCGATCCGCAGGGTTACATCCTGACCAACGATCACGTCATCTCCGGGGCGGACCGCATCAAGGTCAGATTTCATGACGGCTCCGAGGCGCCGGGCAAGGTGGTCGGCAGCGACCGCGAGACCGACCTGGCGGTGGTCAAAGTCGACCCCGTCGCCCCGATGATCGCCGCCCGCTTCGGCGATTCCGAAAAGATTCGCGTGGGCGATTGGGTGCTGGCCGTCGGCTCGCCCTTCGGGTTCGATCAGACCGTGACGGCGGGCATCATCAGCGCCAAGGAGCGTGATTCGAAAGAGGTTTATAAAAACAAAACTACGTTTCAATATTTCCTGCAAACCGACGCCGCCGTCAATCACGGGAATTCGGGCGGTCCGCTGATCAATCTTTCGGGCGAAGTCATCGGCATCAACACGCTGATAGCCACGACGACCGGCGATTACAACGGCGTCAGCTTCGCCATTCCCTCTTCCGAAGCGATCTCCGTTTACAAACAACTGGTCAAACAAGGACGGGTCATTCGCGGCTTCCTGGGCGCGATGCCGGAACGCGTGACCCCGCAGATCGCCAAAATTTACGGCCTGCCGGCCCCTCGCGGGGCGATCATCAGCAACGTCGAAGCGACCGTAAAAGTCGACAACGTCATGGTCGAAAGCCCGGCGGCGAAGGCCGGGTTGAAACAGAACGACGTGATAGTGGAATTCCGAGGCGAGCGGATCAAAGACAACGAGGACCTGTTGCGCCGCGTGGCCTCGACTCCCGTCGGGACGACGGCGCCGGTCAAGATTTACCGCGACGGGCGGCCGATGACGCTCAACGTCGTGATCGGACGACGCCCCGGTCGTGAAACCATCGCCAACACGGCGGCGGGCCTTCTGGGCGACGACCTTCGCAGGGAGAATCTGGGCATCGGCATCAAGAACCTAAGCTCGCAACTGGCGCTCGACACCGACCCGGATGGCGTGAAAGGTGTTCTGGTAGCGCGCGTCGATTCGGGCAGCGTCGCCGATGACGCTGGATTGAAAGTTAACGACGTGATCGAGACGATGAACCGTGAGCCTATTGACGACAATGAAGATTTCAAACGGACCTTGAACCGGCTCAAATCAGGCGACCCCATCGTTCTATTGGTACACAGGAAGAATTTGGCCCCTACCCCCCGCATCTTTATTTCGCTCAATAAACCATAGTTTTGTAGTCCCGCCTTTAGGCGGAAGCGTGTGGCGTCACGGATTGGATTTGTGGCCGACGCTTCAGCCTAAAGACGGGACTACAAACTGTTTTTCAGAGTAAAAACTATGTCTCTAAAATCCCCCAAACCGCTCGCAATGTTAACCGTGTTTCTCCTCATCATCTCCGCGGCATGGCCTTTCTCCGCCCGCGTTGAGGCGAAAGGGAGAAAAGGCAAATCCGCCTCGCGCTCAAAATCATCCAAACGATCTACCGCTAAGCGCGGCAAGCGCCAGTCGAACAGAAGGGCGCCACTTGAGGACAGCGTGGCGGTCATCCCCGACAACTACCCGATCGCGCCTGACCGGATAGAGGTAATTGAGAGCGGATCCGCTCCATCGCCCGATCTGGCGCGGCATCTGAGCCTGCCTCGCCCGTCTCCTCAAACGCCGAAAGATTCATCAGCGAATGATCCCGCCACTCTCACAATGCGCAAGCCCCTCAAAATCGACAGCGCGCGCGCTCTCCAGATTCAGGAAGCGCTCAAGCAACGGGGCTTCTACTCCGGCGAATTGACCGGCGAATACGACCAAGCCACCGTCGAAGCCATGCGCCGTTTCCAGACCCAGGAAAATATTCCCGCAACCGGCTATCCGACGGCCCACGCCTTGAAGCGGCTGGGGCTTTGATTGTGGATTGCGGATTGCGGATTGCAGACTGCAAGAAGACCAATATATCTCGCATCTGCTTAGCAGCGACACACTGGATCATTTACGACGGAATGGAACCATCTCTACACGACTGCCCGAAATCCGAAATCCGAAATCCGAAATCCGAAATCAGCTTTCGCCCACCGATGGCCTGGCCACTGCTGTTGAAGTTCCTCGCCGACAGGGCTATCCCCGGCGTCGAATTGGTCGAAGCCGATCGCTACTGTCGCGCGATTCGGATCAGTCAGGGCAAAGACCAGAGTAGTAGCCAGAGTAGTGGCCAGAGTAGTGGCCAGAGTAGTGGCCAGAGTAGCGGTTGGATAAACGTCGGGCGCGCGGAGGGAGAGAACGCGTTGCGCGTCGAGGTTTCGCCATCTCTCGCACGATATCTGCCATCGCTGCTTGAGCGGATCAAAAACCTCTTCGATCTGGACGCGAACCCGCAAATGATCGAAGCGCGGCTCGGCGAAGACGAACGGCTGCGAGAGATGGTTAAACGGCATTCAGGTTTGCGATTGCCGGGCGCGTTCGACGGATTCGAGATGGCGATGCGCGCGGTGTTGGGGCAACAGATAAGCGTCGCCGCCGCCAGGACGATCGCCGGGCGGATCACTGAAGCCTTTGCCGAAAAGGTCGAAACCCCGGACCCGCGTCTGAATCGCGCTTCGATCAGCGCGGCGAGTCTGTCGCAGGCCGGCGTCGCCGATTTGACCCGATTAGGTTTGACGGGAAAACGCGCGGAGTGCCTGATCGCATTGGCCCGCGCGGTCGCGGAGGGCGAAGTGAAGTTGGAGCCTGGAGTCGATGTCGAAGCGACGATCGAACGGCTGAAACTGCTTCCAGGCATCGGAGATTGGACCGCGCAATACATCGCCATGCGAGCGCTGCGCTGGCCCGATGCGTTCCCGCATTCGGATTTGGGCCTGCGCAAAGCTCTGGGCGAGACCTCGTCCAAACGCATTCTGGAGATCGCCGAAAGCTGGCGTCCGTGGAGGGCTTACGCGCTGATGCACCTCTGGAACGGCCTCGGCCAGGCGCAAAAACATCGAGAGTCAACTACTCCATCTAAGCGCGATGACGCGCTGTAGATGGAGCTTGCGGTTTCAGGTTTCGTACTTGACGCTTCTTTTCAGAAGAACGAACCGCTTCGGGCCGGTTGACTTCCTTCCGCGGATATTCGCAGTAGTAGCGGCCCATCGCCACAAGGTCATGCCTCG
>DATCXQ010000928.1:0-12002 GCA_036565725.1 Blastocatellia bacterium | reverse complement strand
CCGAAGTCGAGCCGTATTCGGTTCACGACATACACGCGACAATCCTGCAGGCGATGGGATTGGATCACCGGAAGCTGACTTATTATTACGGCGGACGCGATCAGCGATTGACGAACTTTGGCGGCGATCCGATTTTGAAAGTATTTGCATAACAGAGGCGGTACAGTATCGCGCGCGTGAGCAAGCGGAGGCGAGGTGGTACGGTACCGCGCGCGTGAGCAAGCGGAGGCGTCGTCTGACAATCAATGGCCAACAAAGTGAGTCTACCGCTTGCTCACGCGCGCGGTACTGTACCGCCGCGCCGGGATCGCGCCGCTGAATTGAGGAAGTAATGCCAAAACAGGAGTTCAATGAGGAACACAAACCGCTGGCATACTTCATCTCGTTTCGGTGTTATGGCACATGGTTACACGGTGATGTTCGCGGCTCGGTTGATCGTTCGCACAACGCTTACGGCGCGCCGTTTCTAGCGCAGGATGAACAGCGAGAGTACGAAGAGTTTCGACGGCTAAGGCATGAGCCTATTTCTCTTGATGAAAAGCGGCGTCCCGTTGTTGAAAAGACCATCCGCGAAGTATGTGAGCATCGTAACTGGCTGTTACGAGCCATCAACGTAAGAACAAATCATGTTCACACTGTAATCACTGCTGACCGCGATCCGGAGCCGGTGATGGACACTCTCAAAGCTTATGCAACCCGCCGAATGACTGAAGCCGGGCTTTGGCAGCATGGCCGAAAGCCATGGTCGCGCCACGGAAGCACGCGCTGGCTCTGGACGGCGCGCAGTGTCGAGCTGGCGATTGATTACGTACTGAATTGCCAGGGAGACGAGCTGCCGAACTTTGATGAATGGGATGCTGAGGATAATTGAAGCGCGATACAGTACCGCGCGCGTAAGCAAGCGGAGACTTGACTCGGAGAACAATGGGTGAGAGAAAAAGCCTCCGCTTGCTTACGCGCGGTACTGTTTAATCCTCTAGCACATGGAGAAATCAATGCGCCAAAAGAAAAATATTACCAGGGTGTTCAACGCGACCTTCCTGCCCCTTACCCTGTTTACCTTCGCCACGTTCGCGCAGGCTCCAGCGCCGGCGAGCGTCAAGACGGCGCTCGACAAATACGTCGAAGCGCCCGACCCGAGCTACAAGTACGAGTTGGCCGGCAAGACGCAGGGCGCGGGGTACACGACTTACATCCTGACGATGACCTCACAGACGTGGCGTTCGAACGCCGAGGTCGATCGCAATGTCTGGTGGCATTGGATGATCATGGTCAAGCCCGATGAGGTGAAGAGCAGCAAGTCGCTTCTTTATATCTCGGGCGGCAACAACAATAGCGCGGCGCCGAAAGACGCCGATCAGCAGATCGTCCGGATTGCGACGGCGACCAAATCGGTCGTGACCGAGCTGCGGATGATTCCCAACCAGCCGCTCACCTTCAGCGATGACAAGAAGCCGCGAGTGGAGGACGAGTTCATCGCCTACACCTGGGATAAATTTCTGAAGACCGGAGATGAGTTGTGGCCCGCGCGTTTGCCGATGACCAAGGCCGCGGTGCGCGCGATGGACACGGTGATTTCCTTCTGCGGCAGCGAGGAGGGCGGTAAGACGAAAATTGACGGCTTCGTCGTGGCCGGCGGCTCGAAGCGCGGCTGGACGACGTGGACCACGGCCGCGGTGGACAAGCGCGTGGTTGCGATCGTCCCTCTCGTCATCGACCTGCTCAACGTCGAGCCTTCGTTCCGCCACCACTTCGGTGTCTACGGCTATTACGCCCCGGCGGTCGGCGATTACGAAGAGATGGACATTATGAAGTGGCAGGGCACGCCGCAGTACCGCGCGCTGATGAAAATCGAGGAACCTTACGAATACCGGCAACGTTTCACGATGCCGAAGTTCATCATCAACGCGACCGGCGACCAGTTCTTCGTGCCCGATTCGTGGCAGTTCTATTACAACGACCTGCCCGGCGTGAAATACCTGCGCTACGTGCCGAACGCCGAGCATTCGATGCGCGGTTCGGACGCGTGGATGACGCTGGTGGCCTGTTACAACGCCATTCTGACCAGCGTCGACTTGCCGCAGTTCGACTGGAAGATCGAGAAGGACGGGACGATCCGTGTGCAGACGAAGACCAAACCGTCCGAGGTCAAGCTGTGGCAGGCGTCCAACCCCGGCGCGCGCGATTTCCGTCTGACCAGCATCGGGCCGAAGTGGATAAGCTCGCCGCTGCAGGATCAGGGCGACGGCGTTTACGTCGCCAAGGTCGCGCAGCCGAAGCGCGGTTGGACGGCTTATATGGTTGAAATGACTTTCCCGAGCGGAATGCTCCTCGCGCCGTTCAAATTTACGACCGGCGTCAAAGTGATTCCCGACGTAGAACCGTTCGCGGATGAGGTTCCGACGAACGGAAAGTAATAATTCTCGATGCGTAAAAGAAACTGCCGCAAAACGACGAGTTCTGTATGAGCGGGGTTGTCTCAGGCCGAACGCTCAGATCAACCAGATTTACCTTGGAGGAAAAATGCCCATTGCTCAATCTTTACTCCCTGAGTTGGATCAGGAAATGGCAGGAACGCGTAAAACTCTTGAACGCATCCCGGAGGATAAATTCGATTGGAGCCCGCACCCGAAATCATTCACGATGATCGCGCTAGCCACGCACATCGCCAGTATGGTCGGCTGGGGAGGAGACGTGATTAAAGAAGATTCTTTCGATGTCGCGCCGCCCGGCGCCGAGCCGTACAGGGATGAGCCTGCGGGGTCAGTGGCCGCGTTGCTCGCGATATTTGACAGGAATTACGCCAAATTCCGCGAAGCCCTGGCCGGCGCAAGCGACGAGACGCTGATGAAGGATTGGTCGTTGCTGGCCGGCGGCAAAGTTATCTTCACGAAGCCGCGCATCGCCTGTTTGCGTGGAGATGTCCTCAATCACCTCGTCCATCACCGCGCGCAACTCGGCGTTTACCTGAGGTTGAACGACGCGCCCGTGCCCGCGCTTTATGGCCCCTCTGCTGACGAAGACGGAATGTAACCGGACAGCCATAATGAAAAAGATCGCCTTTTACTCGTTGCTTTTCTCGATGGTGGCGCTGGCGGCTTCGCCGCACGGCGCCATTCAAAACCGGCCGCCCGCGAAACTCCCCAACATCGTCTTCATCATGTCCGACGACCACGCCGCGCATGCCGTCAGCGCATACGGCAGCCGGTTGATCAAGACGCCGAACATCGACAGGCTGGCGAAAGAGGGGATGAAGTTCGAGAACTGCTTCGTCACCAATTCGATCTGCACGCCGAGCCGCGCGGCGATCCTCACGGGCAAGTATTCGCACCTCAACGGCGTGCCTGTCTTCAACCACATCGACGGCTCGCAGCCGATGCTTCAGAAGTATTTACAACAGGCCGGCTATCACACCGGGATGGTCGGCAAATGGCACCTCGGCGGCAATGATCCGAAGCGCCCCGACGACGGCAAGCCCACAGGGTTCGATTACTGGAACATACTGCCTGGACAGGGCGCATACTTCGATCCCGTGATGATCGAGATGGGCGAGCGGAAGAAGCTCACGGGCTACACGACCGACATAATCACCGACATCGCAATCGATTTCCTGAAGAATCGCCCGCGCGAGAAACCGTTCTTCCTGATGTATCACCACAAGGCGCCGCACCGTAACTGGCAGCCGGATGAAAAACACCGCAAGCAGTTCGAGAACGTCATCGTGCCCGAACCTGCGACCTTCAACGACGATTACAAAGGCAAGTCCGACGCGGCGCGCCAGGCCACGATGCGTATCGATCAGGACCTGAACGACAACGACCTGAAGATGAAGCCGCCCGAGGGTTTGAGCGGGCAGGAGTTGAAGAAGTGGAAGTATCAGCGTTATATGCGCGATTACCTGGCGTGCGTGCAGTCAGTTGACGACAACGTCGGGCGCTTCCTCGATTGGCTGGACAAGAACGGTCTGGCCGAAAACACGATTGTGGTATACACGTCAGATCAGGGCTTCTTCCTCGGCGAGCACAACTTCTTCGACAAGCGGTTCATGTACGAAGAATCGCTGCGAATGCCGTTCCTGATGCGGTGGCCCGGAAAAATCCGGGCGGGCAGCGTCTCGAAGGGGATGATCCTCAACGTCGATTTCGCGCCGACGCTGCTCGACGCGGCGGGAGTGAAAACACCTGCGGATATGCAGGGGCTCAGCTTCCTACCCTTGCTCGAAGGCCGGGCGCCGCGGCGTTGGCGCGCGGCGATGTATTACCGCTACTATCACCCGGGCCATCACAACGTCGCGGCCCATTACGGCGTTCGCACCGCCCACTACAAGCTGATCTACTTCAACAAACTCGATCAGTGGGAGCTTTACGACCTGCGCAAGGACCCCCGCGAGATGCGCAACGTTTATGGCGACCCGGCTTACGCGAAGATGGTCGAAGAGTTGAAGAAAGAGCTTTACCGGTTGAAGAAAGAGTTGAAAGACGACGATCAGTTCGCGAACGAATTGCCGAAAGACGACGTCGGGTAAAGCGTTCGTAGTCCCGCCATCAGGCGGAAGCGCCAAAGGAAATGCGGCATGACGGTAATCCGGATGTTATACAGAAAGACGATTTCCGCATGGTTTACATGGAGAATAAGTCACTGATCAACTCGGCCGACAGTCGCCGTGATAAAGGGGGAATTTATCAAGTCAGAAGATTTCCCAACCAGCGATGATCCGCTCCAGCTTCAAGTGAGCTTCATCAACGAGTATTTCATGCGCGCGCGGGCGACGCCGGAACAGATGGATTTACTGTGGGCGCTCGGCTGGCGCCATTTCGGAAATTACTTCTTCCGCTATTCGGCCTCGCATCACTGGGGCGGCTTCCGCACGGTCATGCCGCTGCGCGTCGATCTATCGAAATTCGCGCCTTCGCGCAGCCAGAGGCGCGTCGGGGGCAGGAATCGGGACCTCCGCGTCGTCATCCGCGACTCGTTCATAGACGAGATCAAGGAGGGGCTGTTCTATCGTCATCGCGAGCGGTTCAAGGAGAACGTTCCCGACTCTATCTACGATTTCCTTTCCGAAGAGCCCGCGGTCGAGCCTTGCCGCAACCGGGAGATTTGCGTCTTGGACGGCGACAGACTCCTTGCCGCCAGCTTTCTGGACATCGGCCGCCAGTCCACTTCGGCGGTCTATGCGATGTTCGAGCCTTCGGAATCTAAACGCAGCCTGGGCGTCTTCACGATGCTCGAGGCGATCCGGCACTCGCGCGAGCTCGGCTGCAAGTATTACTATCACGGCTACGCTTACCGCGAACCGTCCGTTTACGATTACAAGAAGAACTTCGCCGGGACGGAGTATTACGATTGGAGCGAGGGCTGGAAGCCGTTTACGAGGGGAGAGAGCACGGAACAAACGTGAGGGTATTTAGACAGGATTTACAGGATTTTTCAGGATTGGTTGAAGAGGGATTCTCTTCTCTCTCATGTCATCCTGAAAAATCCTGTAAATCCTGTCTAAATACCTTCGGTATGTTTCATGACAAATGAAAGGTAAAAGAGATGAATAAGGTTAGATGGGGGATTCTGAGCACGTCCAATTTCGCGCAGGCCAAGGTAATCCCGGCGCTGTTGAAATGCGAGCGCGTCGAGGTCGCGGCCGTCGCGTCGCGCGACCAGGCCAGGGCCTACGAGGTCGCCGGTAGGTTTGGCATTCCAAAGGCATACGGCTCGTATGAAGAGCTGCTGGCCGACCCCGAAATCGACGTGGTCTACAACCCGGCGCCGAACCATTTGCACGTACCCTGGTCGATCAAGGCGCTCGAAGCCGGAAAACACGTGTTGTGCGAGAAGCCGATCGGACTCAGCGCGGCTGAAGCCCGACAATTGCTCGACGCGTCGAAGAAGTATTCGAAGGTCAAGGTGATGGAAGCCTTTATGTACCGCCACCACCCGCAATGGGGACGCGCGAAGCGCATTGTCGTAGAGGGCGGGATCGGCGCCTTGCGGACGATCAATTCGTTCTTCTCTTATTTCAACGACGACCCGGACAACATTCGCAACAAGCCGGAGATCGGCGGCGGCGGGTTGATGGACATCGGCTGTTATAATATCTCGCTGTCGCGCTTCATCTTCGGCGAAGAGCCGCGGCGCGTTCTGGGCGTTCTCGATTACGACCCGAATTTCAAGACAGATCGCGTAGCGTCGGGCGTCCTGGATTTCGGTAGCGGGACGGCGACCTTCACCTGTTCGACGCAACTCGCTCCACATCAGCGCGTCAACATTTTCGGCGACGCGGGGCGCGTCGAGATTGAAATCCCGTTCAACGCCCCGCCCGACCGCGCTTGCAGGATGTGGCATGAAACTTCGGCTGGCGTTGAAGAGATAACTTTCGACGTTTGCGATCAGTACACGATCCAGGCCGACCTGTTTTCGCTGGCCGTCATCAACGATACGCCGGTCCCTACGCCGCTCGAAGACGCCGTGGCCAATATGAAAGTGATCGAGGCCGTGGTCGAAAGCGGCAGAAGCGGGAAATGGATCGAGATGGTTAGTTGAGGGAACCGGGCATGAAGAGTTTTTTGAACCAGGCCGACAAGAAGAAAATCCTCGAACGTTTGAGCAATCTCCAGCCTGACAGCCGGCGTCGGTGGGGCAGGATGACGCCGCATCAGATGATCTGCCATCTTGGCGACTCCTTTAAATTCACGTTTGGCGAGAAAGAGATTTCGTCGGTCAGTAATCCCATCACCCGCACGGTAGTCAAATGGATCGCGCTTTACGCGCCGACGCCGTGGCCGCGAGGAGTCAAGACGAGGCCGGAAGTGGATCAGGAGATAGGCGGAACGCCGCCCGATGATTTCGAGGGCGACCGGCGACGGCTCGCGGCGCTGATTGAACGGTTCACCGCGGCGGCGAAAGACGCCGAGTTCCGTCCACATCCGTTCTTCGGCGACATGTCCGAGAATCAATGGATGCGCTGGGGCTATTTGCATTGCGACCATCACCTGAAGCAGTTCGGGGCCTGAAAAAACCTTTGAAGCGCAATATACAAGACAAAGAATCTTAACCACGGATGAACACGAATATTCACGAATGGGAAAAGTTGAAGGAATAGCCGGACAATTTGCGCGCAAACGCAGATTCGTGAATATTCGTGTTCATTCGTGGCTAGAGCGGTTTGCAGACGCCTGTACGGTGTGGGGCGATTTGTTTAATCGCCCTGATTGCGGTTTTGTCCAATCAGGAAAGAAGCGCGAGTAAACAACTCGCGCCACAACTCCCGTACACGCAATCGCAATCCGCTCTAAGATTCTCTGAGAACCATAGAATTACCGGAGGGTCACATTGAAATACTGGCTGATGAAATCGGAACCGGATTGTTTCTCGATTGACGACCTGGCGAAAGCGCCGAAGAAGACCACCTGCTGGGACGGCGTGCGCAACTACCAGGCGCGAAATTTCATGCGGGCGATGGAGATCGGCGACCAGGTCTTCTTCTATCACAGCAGCGTCGAGCCTGCCTGCGTCGTCGGCGTCGCCGAGGTCGTGAAGAAGGCGTATCCTGACCACACCGCGCTCGATCCGAAGGACGAACATTACGACCCGAAAGCCACCCCGGCCAACCCGATCTGGGAAATGGTCGACATCAAATTCATGTGGAAGTTCGACGAGCCGTTGACGCTCGAAGACCTGCGCAATGTGAAAGGGATCGAGAAGATGGAACTGCTGCGCCGGGGCTCGCGCCTCTCGGTTCAGCCCGTAACGGCCGCCGAATGGAAGATCGTCAGTAATCTGGCCGAGAAGAGGGCGAAGAAGAAATAATCCATATGCCCAAAGAGCTTCGATTCACCCTGGGGCTTTTCGATTTCCTGCGGGAGTTGAAAGCCAATAACAAGAAGGAATGGTTCGACGCGAACAAGGATCGCTACGTCGCCGACGTGCGCGACCCGCTGCTAGCCTTCATCGCCGCGTTTCGACCGAGGTTACTCGAAATCAGCCCTTACCTGGTCGCCGATCCGAAGCCGACCGGCGGTTCGATGTTCCGCATCTACCGCGACACTCGGTTCTCGAAGAATAAGGAGCCTTACAAAACGACGGCCTCGGCGTTCTTCTCTCACCAGACCGGCGGCAAGGAAGGGCCCGGCATCTACCTGCATCTGGACCCTGAAAGTTGCTTCATCGGCATAGGTCATTGGCGCCCCGACCCTGTCGCGCGAACCAGAGTGACCGACGCGATCGCGGCGAAGCCCGACTCGTGGCGCGACGCGACCTCAAGCAAAGAGTTTCGGAAGCTGCTCAAGATGGAAGGCGATTCGATGGCGAAACTGCCCAAGCAATACGACCCACAACATCCCTTCGCCGAAGACCTGAGACGGAAAGACTTCATCGTCATCTCGTACTTCTCCGAAAAACAGGCTTGCGCGAAGGATTTCATAGAGCGCTTCCATGACATTTCGCGCGCAGCCGCGCCGTACCTGGGATTCATCATCAAGGCCGCCGGTTTGAGATGGTAAGGAAATGAAAGAGACTAAAGAACAATTGCGCGCGAGGGTTGGGCAGATCATACGCGCCCTGAAGAAATCCTATCCGCAGGCCACCTGCGCGTTGAACCATGCCAGCCCGTTTGAATTGCTGATCGCCACGATCCTGTCGGCGCAGTGCACCGACGAGCGCGTAAACATCGTCACCGCGAACCTCTTCAGAAAGTATCGCAAGCCGGAAGATTACGGCGCGGTCCCGCGCGAAGAGCTTGAACGCGACATCAATTCGGTCACCTTCTTCCGCAACAAGGCGAGATCGATTCAGGAGGCCAGCCGGTTGCTGATCGAAAAATACAACGGCCAGGTCCCGCAATCCCTGGAAGAGTTGGTCGAATTGCCTGGCGTGGGCCGCAAGACGGCCAACGTAGTGCTCGGCACGGCTTTCGGAATTCCCACGGGAGTGGTTGTAGACACTCACGTATCGCGCCTGTCACAGCGCCTGGGATTGACCGCAAATAAACAGCCTGAAAAGATCGAGGCCGATCTAATCGAACTTTTGCCAAAAAAAGATTGGATAGATTTCTCCCACCGATTGATCTGGCACGGGCGCAGAGTCTGTCAGGCGCGCAAGCCGATGTGCGAAAAATGCGGCCTGGAAAAGTTCTGCCCTTCGTCAACGCTAAAAAAATAGTCAGGCCGGCGGCGCGGCAGGGCGTTTGCAAAATCATCACGGCGGATATGTGTAACTTTGTTTCCCAAGGTTCGATTGTCCGCTCGATCTGGGGGAGTTCCGATTTGATCCTGCTGATCTTCGCCGGTTCGGCGGCGGAGTTCGCGCTCAATCGCGCGGTAGATTGGCTGTTCTTCACGGGACAGATTCCGCGAGACCCTATCGGGCGGCTATTCTCGACGGTGCGCTACGCGCAAGAGATCGTCTTCGTCGACGAGGCGACGGCCAGGCGGACGCTCGATCAAATCCATTCGACCCACAAATCCGTCGAAGAGGCGCGCGGCGCGCGGATGCCCGACTGGGCTTTCCGCGACGTGCTCTATATGCTGATCGATTATTCCGAACGCGCGCACTCTCTCTTACATCGTCCGCTCGACGAAGCGGAGCGGCATGAGCTATTCGACGTGTTTCGCCGCGTAGGCGAAGGGTTGCGCATTCCGGGATTGCCAGCAAGCTACGACGAATGGCAAGGCGACCGGCTGCGCCATCTCGAACGCGATCTGGTATACAGCGAATACACGAGGCGGCTTTATGAAAAATACCGGGAGCATCTGGGCGGCTGGCGCTATGAAATACTGCGGCTGACGCAGGCGCAACTCGCGCCCGAACGGGTGCGGCGCTTGCTGGGCCTCAGGCGGCCGCCGCTGCTTTTCGAGGCGTTCCGCATTTATGGCCTCATCGCGCGTCTCGAGCTTCAGAAGATGGTTCATTGGCTGCTGCTGCCGCCGGATCAGGTGGACGAAGTCAGGAGGTTCAATCGCCGTTGAGGACGCGCAGAACCTGCTCGCGCAGAGCCTGATTGGTCGCCAACCCCTGTCCCGAACTCAAATCGAAATCGCCGCCGAGCGTCGTGAAGGTTCCGCCAGCGCCTTCCAAGATCGGGGGCAGCGGCGCCACGTCGTAATATTTCAACGCGGCGGGTTCGATCATCACATCTGCCAGGCCGCGCGCGACCAGGTAATAGCCGTAACAATCGCCCAGCCCGCGCACGAGCCGCACGCCTCCGCACAGCCTGGCGACCCGTTCGCGTTCGGCGCCGTCAATCAAGTCGCGAGGATCTGTGAGCAGGAGGGTCGCTTCAGCGAGTCGCGAGGTTTCCGAGACGCGGCAGCGAGCGCCGTTCAGGAAGGTCCCGGTTTCCGCCGAGCCGATCAAGTGGTGGTCCTGAATCGGAAAATAGATGGAGCCGAGCAGGGGCGCGCCGTCCCGTTCGAGCGCGATCATCGTCCCGAAGAGCGGGGTCTTCAGCACGAACGATTTCGTGCCGTCAATAGGGTCGATGATCCATCGGTATGCGCCCGACTTTCTGGTCTCGCCGAACTCTTCGCCCAGGATAGAAAAATCCGGGAAACGTTTTTCGAGCGATTCACGTAAGAAGATTTCGACTTCCCTGTCCGCCTGAGTGACGGGGCTGTCGTCAGGTTTCAATTCGACTTCGAGTTGCGAGTTGTAATAGCGGCGGATGATGGCGCCGGCCTTGATGCTCAACTCGCTCAAGATTGGAAAGAATGAGAGTAGGTCGTCCATAACGGTTGCGATTATAGCCTGAAGTGGGACAGACTTTAGTCTGTCCGTGAGCAGGGCTGACTAAAGTCCGCCCTGCGATTTCGCGGAGGCGCAATAATGTTAATTCGATCCTTGCCGGTTTTATTTCTGCTCATGTTTTCGCTGACCTCGTGCCAGGGCGTTCGCAGTTCACAGCGCGCGGTCGAGGTCCCCCAACGCGCGTTGGCCGAGGCGATGCAGGTTAAGGCCGACGCGACGCCTCTTGAAAAGGTCACTGCCGGCGCGATCGAGCAAACGACTCAAACGACAAGCTACGACGCCTCTTATGTGAAACTGGATTACCCGAACGGCGACGTGCCGCTCGATACCGGCGTTTGCGCCGACGTCGTCGTGCGCGCATTCCGCAAGGCCGGGATCGATTTGCAGAAAGAGTTGCACCAGGACATGAAGAAAAACTTCGCGAAATATCCCCAGAAATGGCGCGCGCGCCGGCCCGACACTAACATAGATCATCGCCGCGTGCCCAATCTGATGACCTGGTTCGATCGTCAGGGCAAGGCCCGGCCGGTCACGAAAGACGCTAAAGATTATCTGCCGGGCGACGTGGTCGCCTGGCAGTTGGACAACGGATTGCCGCACATCGGAATGGTCAGTAAGATCAAGGTCGAGGGAAATGAGCGCTACGCCGTGGTCCACAACATCGGCCTCGGCGCGCGGATTGAGGACGCGTTGTTCGTGTGGAAAATCACCGGCCATTATCGGTATTTTGAGCAATAACAATATACAACATATAAGGCTCGCCCCAGGCATTGAAGTCAGACCGTCCAGGATCGACGGGCGGGGATGTTTCGCAACCGTCGCCTTTAAAAAGGGGCGAAAGGTAGCCGAGTACGCTGGCGAAAGAATCACCCGTCATGAGGTCACGCGCCGTCTGAAGAACAAACGACGCATCTATATCTGCGGCGTCGACTCTTACTGGGCGATTGACGGGAGCAGCGGCGGCAACGGCACGCAATTCATCAATCATTCCTGCGAACCCAATTGCTACAGCAAGGTCGTCCACAACCACATCCTCTTCTTCGCCTTGCGTGACATCGAACCAGGCGAGGAGCTGCTGCTCGATTACGGCGAGTCGTATCATTCGAACAGGAAGAGATGTTTGTGCGGCGCCCCATCGTGCCGGGGGCGGATCAACGCGTGAACGGCGACATTTTGGGGCGCCGTTCATCGCTCTTGCGTTATGAATAGGATTTATGGGACCGATAGGACTTATAGGACTGATCAGTCCTATAAGTCCTATCGGT
>DATCXQ010000924.1:0-18515 GCA_036565725.1 Blastocatellia bacterium | reverse complement strand
ATGGGGACTAGCCGCTGTTGTATTTACCTTCACCTTCGCTCGCATGTGGCGGGAAAGCTCTGGTGCGGGAGCGGACCTCTTCTGGTGGTTTGGGAGAGCCGTCATTTGTTTGGCGTTGATGGGAAGCGGTCCTGCGCTCATCAGCAGACTCGACACAATTGGCCAGGCGATCGCCTGGGGCGGGAATGACGGAAGAAGCAGCGTTCTTCACAAATTCTACGATACCCAGCGCAAGAGCTTCGAAGTGGGCTATGCGCGGTTCGCCAAAGGGTATTTTACCGTCGAACCGACGGGCGAGAACATCAAACCGCCAGCGGGCGGGGGAACGGCGGTTCTGGGAGTGCTCCGTGATGTGGTCTCGTCGTCGCAAGGCGTCGAGAACAAGTTCGAGTCCCTGTCGCACGACATGCCGTTTCTCTTCTCTCTGCTGAGCTTCGCGCGTGGGATACTGGCTTTCGGTGACCTGTTCTTGCTGCTGCTCGGCGGCTTTCTGATGATCGCCGTCAGACTCGTCGCGCCGATTATGATCGCGGTGGCGATAGACCGGAACCTGGCGCAGAGAATGTCATATCCACTCCTCTGGGGAGTTATCGTCCTGACCCTGGTGTGGCCGACCGTTGCTCAATTGATAAGGGCCTTCGCTTATATGGGAGGCAACCTGGCGATGGCGCTGGACGCCAGCGATTATGTCTACCAGTGGAACCCGCAAACCATGCAAGAGATCATGACTTCGGGCGCGGAACCCTACCACACGGTCATTCTCGCCATAGTGATCATGACCCTCTCCGGGCTGTCATTGTGGGCCTCGCCATTCATCGCATACAAAGTGGCCACGGGCCAGATCTATGAAAGTGTGTCGTCCACCCTATCGGGATGGATGGGCGCAATTGTCGGCGCTGGGGTCGAGCTGTATAGCTCTTCGCTCGCCTCCTCAATCACGAGGCAGGCTGAGGAGAACCAGGCGCAAGGGCACAACCAAAGCGAGGTGACGCGAGCCACGGCGGGGTTTGAAAGAGACAATCTGCAGGCTCGCGCGAGTAAGATCATCGGCATCACGGGCGCTCAGGGCAGTCTGACCACGACGCTCGCCGGAATTGAAGGCGGACGCGTGCAACAGATAAGAGGCATCGAAGCCGAGAAGCAATTCGGCTTGAAGGGCGTCGAGGCGCAAACAGACCTGGAGAAATCGAACATCTGGACGCGTAAGAACCTGGCCGTCGCCGACCTGCAGGCGCTGCAGGCGCGCGAGGGCAAGAACATCGAAATCGATCGTCATAACGCCCAGCTAGAGCTATGGGGCAGGAAGATCAACGAGGGATCGCGATTCGCAGGCGGAGTCGCGCGAGCTGTGGGGGATGGCGTCGGAGATGCGATGGCTCCGCGATCCCCCAAGGCCGGCATGCTCGCCAGGGGCGGCGGACGTGTGGTGGGAGGAGGCATCGAGCTCGTCGGTAGTGGCGCCGATCTCTATCTCCAGTACCGGTCAATCGAGAATCGCGCCGCGGGGAGAACGGAAGCCCTCAACGCGTATACCGACCAGGCGGTCCGAAATCAGGGAGGGGCGGCGGGGCGCTTCGATCGGGCGCAGGACCTCTACCGCGAGAGAATCAAGACCGCGACTATCGATCGCGCCAACGATTTAACCGGGGCGGCGGACGCCGGAGCTGCAATCTCCTCGGCCGGGGCGCGGCGCGGCTACGGTATAACCGTAGGCGGCTACAACCAGGCGTACAATCTCAATCTGCAGGGAAATAGAATCAGCTACGAAGGAGCGGTCAAAGCCGCCGCACAGGCGCGCGACGCGACTATCGAGGCCGCCAAATTGAGAGCCGTCGCCGCCGTCGTAAGCTCGGTGGGCCATAACATCGCGCGCGATATGGAGCAGGGGATGACGCTCCGGTACTGATCAGAATTCGTGCTTAAGGGGTACCGGGGAGAGCGCAGAAACGAAAGATAGAAGGGACAGGGTGATGAAAAGAGATAAACTCACGGACGTATCAAAAGATATTCTCCCGCCCAACGTGATCAAATGCGCGCTGAAACAGGCGTCAATTAGTGACCTGCTCAACGAAGCCTTTCAGAGGGGGCTGACCGTGGAGGCGCAGCAAGAGCCTGCGCCGGGTTCTGGCGATGAGACTGCGCCGGACAGAAGAATGCAGCGTTGGGAAGCGCTCCGAAGGAAGCAATTGCAAGATCGCCATCGATACTTACAGGAGCGACGAGGGCGACAAGAGACCAGCGACATCGATGAGGCGATCGCTTCGGTCAGAGCCAGCACGGTCAAGCATTATGGATATGTCGGAGCGTTATTTGATTTGCTGCGCCGGAAACGGATCGAGAAGATGCATGATCTGGACATTCAGCGCGAGAACACCACTCCTGAGTTCGCCCTTCTTGGCTCACGTATGACCAAAGCGATCTTCGAACATCTGGTGGTCACCCACCGGAACGCCCTGGACGCTGGCGCCTGTGATATTGAATCGCTATGGGATTACTTCATGGGCGATGCTGGCTATCGGTTCGCGGATGGTATGGTCAAAGGCGATCCCAATATACCGCCTGATCTCTGGTCAAGTTTCATTTACACGGTAATCCAAGAGGCCGCTATGTCCTTTTTAGATATAGTCGAGGAAGAAATGAAGCGGTAGGCAAGCGACGATAATGAGGATGGCGATAAAAAACTGACTTCATCAACTGACGATTGGCCCTATTACAATTTTGTTAGAAGGGGAGGATTATGAACAACGCTGCAAAAGAAAATGGATCACTCTTGATGTCGGATTCGGATTCACAACAGATAGTCAGCGTTCCGATACATCTGACCGGAATCTACACCTACAAAGAAGCGGCGGCGCTCAGCAAATGCAGTTATGTGACGATCTGGCGCGCGGTCGCCAACGGAAAACTCAAAGCGACGGCCATAGGAAATAATCCTCGGATAATCGGTTCATAGCTTCTCAAGTGGATTGAGAACGGAGGGAAGACCGGGCGAAGCAGGGCGGTGATGTAGGCGATCGTATCCTTGCGACGACGCGGCACAGATGAGTGCACCATATGCGCCAAGCCATGCGGCGTCAGGCTATTCAGTCCGTAGAGCGACGATGGGGTCCACTCGTGCAGCACGGCGGACAGGAACCACGCATGCGAGCAGGCCAACGACAAATACGGCTCCAGCCGCGAAGGCAATGGGGAGGACACTCTCCGGCCGCAGATCCCGGACCACACTGGACGCCAACGGCCTGGCCCAGAACGCGAGAAGGCCTCCGGCGAGGAGCCCGCCACACAGCACGATCAGGGCATGGCGCAGCACAAGCCACCATATGTCGGCAGTGCTAGCGCCGATCGCGATACGAATGCCGATCTCGCCGGTCCGACGCGCAACGGCATAGGACAAGAGGCCGTAGAGACCGATTCCGGACAGCGCAATGGCCAATACGCCGAAGTAGCCGGCCAAGGTGGCGACCAGGCGCTCGGGAACGATGGCCGAGTCCACCTGCCGCGACAAAGTGTTGACGTGAATCACGCGGGCCGTACTTAGTTCTTCGCGAACGGCCTGGCGAGCCGGACCCGCGATCGAGTCGGGATCAACGGCCGTGCGCAATAGGAACTGAGTCATCACCTCGTTCTCTTGGAACATGTTAAAGAACATGGTGCGTGGCGCAGGAGCGTGAAGCTCAACGTACTTGGAATTTGCCACAACGCCGATCACTTCGTACGGTTCTTCTCCCTTCCAACCTCCAAAGCGCTTGTCGGGATCAACTCGGAAGTACTTGCCGACGGCATCGCCGCCCGGGAAGTAGTGTCCAGCCATGGCCTCATTGATTATCGCCACGCGCGGACGCCCCACATCCTGCATGCTGAAATCGCGCCCCGCCTTGAAAGGAACGCGGAGTGTTTCGAAGTAGCCGGGTGATACAAAGTTGAGCGAGACACGGGTGCGAGTTTCTGCCGGCTCGGGACGCTCGTCGACGATCACGAAGCGCATGGCCCCGCAACCCTGGATCGGCGTACAGCCCCCGACGGCTACCGACTGCACGCCGGGAATGCGCCGCATCCTTTCCTGTAACTGCTGCAACATTGGCGCCAACTGAGCCCGATTGAAGCCAGTCTTCGAAGTATTGAGGATCATAAGCAGCACGTTGTCGCTGCGGAAGCCGAGGTCCAAGGTTCGCATCCGCGATACGTGCCCGACGAACATCGTGGCGGCGCTGACCAGCAGCACCGAGAGGGCGACCTGCACGGAGACGAGCGAATGCTCGAACAGCCGCCCACTTCTATCACCGCCCTTACCGGCGTGGCGTAGTGACGCCGAAGCGTTTCGAAAAGCGTACCAGGCCGGAGCGAGGCCGAAGAGAACAGCGGCGAGCGCCGTCACAAACGCGGTAAACAGCAGCAGGTTCAGATCGGGTTGAACCTCGATCTTGAGATTTTCCGCTATGGGCCCACTCGCCAAGATCCGAACAAGCAAGCCGACGCCGAAGTAGGCAATGATCGAACCGACCAGGGCGCCCACAGAGGCGAGCATCGACGACTCTGTCAACATCTGGCGTGTCAATCGGCCAAGGCTCGCGCCGACGGCGACCCTTACGGCCATCTCGCGCTGACGCGACGATGCGCGGGCAAAGAGCATGCTGGCCACGTTTGAGCAGGCCAGCAGAAGCAGCAGTGCGACGGCGACCATCAACATCGCCAGCGGCTTGGCGTACTTCTCGCGAACCTGTCCAAAACCGGCGCCTGCTTTTTCCACCTCGATCGTGTTCTGCCAAATGCGCGGGTCCTTGTCTTGAGCGGCCCTTTGTTTGAGCGTGAAGCGATAGAGCAAAGCCATCTCGGCGCGCGCCTGCTCAAGTGTCGCGCCGACCTTCAACCTGCCGAGCATTCTGACGGGGGAACGTTCTGAGGGAACCCATATATCGGTGCGACGGCCTATCCGCGGACCGGTATAGGCTGCCGGGGCGATGCCAATCACCGTGACCGGCTGATCCCTGACAAAGATCCTTTTCCCGATGACTGCGGGGTCGCGGCGCCATCTCGAATTCCAGTAGGACCAGCTCAGCACAGCCACCTGTGCGGCGCCGTCGGGAGGAACGTCCTCGGGCCCGATCAATCGTCCCAACGCCGGCTTTAGACCAAGCACATGGAAATAGTTGCCGACCACGTTCTCGAGCACGACGATGTCCGTCTCCGCGTCATCGACGTGAACCGACGCGATGTTATCGAACGAAACTCCGGTGAGCGCGGAGAAGACATGATTGTTGTCGCGGAAATGCTCATAGCTCGACCATTCCATATAGTCATCGTTGCGATCCTCCCCCGGACGTTTCTCTACGAATTCGACGAGTTGATCGGGCCGCTCAACGGGCATTTGGCGGAGCATGATGGCATTGATCAGGCTGAAGATGGCGGTATTTGCGCCGATGCCGAGCGCCAACGAGAGCGCTGCAATGAAGGTAAAGCCTGGATTCTTCCGCAGCATCCGCAGCCCGAAGCGCAAGTCCTGCAACAATGTTTCCAGCATCGGTAAACCTTTCTGTTCGCGGTAGCGTTCTTTCGTCAATGTGACGCTGCCCAGTTTGATGAGCGCGCCTCGCCGCGCTTCTTCCGGCGACATTCCGGCGCGCAGATTGTCTTCGATGTGCATCGCCAGATGGCTTTCCAACTCTTCGGCGAATTCACGCTCGCGTCGCCCGCGCTCGAACAGGCCGAAAAGCCGCATCAGCCAGCCGCGTAATTGTCGAATGTGCATTGTGATCCCTCGCCTGTTGTTGTTATTCAGTGCGGACCGCAATCATCGGATCCACCTTCGTCGCCCGCCGCGCTGGAATGTAACAAGCGAGCAGCGCAACGCCGATCAACAAGAGCGAGACCCCGGCGAAGGTTGGCAGGTCGGTTGCGCTCACGCCGTATAGCAGATTGATGAGCAATCGCGTCGCCGCCCACGCGGCGATCAGACCGATGACGATGCCGTTGAGCGTCAGATGTAAGCCCTGGCGCAGAATCAACCTGAGCACATCGCAGCGTTGTGCGCCCAACGCCATCCGAATGCCGACCTCGCGCGTGCGCTGGGTGACCGCGTACGACATCACGCCGTAGAGGCCGACCGACGCCAGCGCGATAGCCGCCGCCGCGAAGATTCCGAACAACATCATTGAAAATCGTTGATGGCCGGTCGAGGTTGCAATCAGGCTGTCGAGCGTCTCGCTCCTGAAGATGGGCTGCTCTTTGTCGAGTTGGAGGACTTCTTTGCGAATCGCTTCGTTGAAGCCGCTCGGATCGCCGGCCGTGCGCGCCACCAATGTCATGAAAGGAAGCGGCTCCTGTGTGTAGGGTTCATAGGTCTGCGGCAGCGTCTCCTGACCCAGGCCATTAGACTTCACGTCGCCGACGATACCGATGATCTCCCGATAAACTTCAGGATCGTTACTGAACAGGCTGGTCAGTTGAATACGTTTGCCGATTGGGTCCTCATTCGGGAAATATCTCTTCGCCACCGTACTGTTGATGATGGCGACACGAAGCGCGCCTTTCGTATCGAGCTCGGTGAAGAGACGGCCCCTCAGCAGCGGGATGCCCATCGCTCTGAAATAGTTCGGACTCACCGAGTAGTAATTGGTACCGGCCGCCACCTGGTCGCCTGTCCGGCCTTCGATCCTGAGGCCCCTTCCGAAGCCGCCACCCCAGTGGGCATCGCTAAATGGCACGGCGCTGGCCGCTCCCGTCGCCTGCACGCCGGGCAGAGCCGAAACTCTCTCGATCAATCGCGAATAAAAGGCGGCTTGTTGATCTTTTTCGGGATACTTCTTCTCCGGTAATGAGATGGAGACCGTCAGGACGTTTTTCGGGTCAAAGCCGGGAGCGACTTTTTGCAAACCGATAAAGCTCCTCATCAACAATCCGGCGCCAACCAGCAAGACCAGCGATATCGCGACTTCAACCACGACCAGCGCGTTGCGAACGAGTCGCCGGCGCCCGCACTCGGTCGAACCGCGCCCGGCGTCTTTCAGCATCTCGTTCAGGCTCGGTTTTGATGCCTGCAAGGCGGGAACCAGGCCGAAACTCAATCCCGTCAGCAAAGTGACGGCCGTGGTGAAGGCGAGGATACGAACATCGAGAGAGAGATCCATCACGCGCGGCCAAAAGATAACGGCCGTTGCCATCATCATCTTCAGCCCCCAACTGGCGAGCGTCAGCCCCAAGATCCCCCCTGCCAGAGACAAGAGCAGGCTCTCCGTGAGCATCTGGCGAACGATGCGCCATCGGCTTGCGCCCAGCGCAGTGCGAACAGCGATCTCTTTCTGCCGGGCGGCGGCGCGCGCCAGCAGCAGGTTCGCAACGTTTGCGCACGCGATCAGCAGCACGAAGGCGACTGCGCCCAGCAGGAGCAGCAATGACGGCCTGATTTCGCTGACGGCGTCTTCCATCAGCGAACCTATCCGCACACTCCATCTTGCGTTGGTATCGGGGTACTGATTCGCAAGCCGGTCGGCGATGAGGCGCATTTCCGAACGCGCCTGTTCGAGCGTGACCTCCGGTTTGAGCCGCCCGATGACATTGAGAACATCTCCTCGGCGGTTCTGGACTTGCGCGGCCGTGAAAGCGATCGGCGTCCATATCTCTGTATCTCTGATACGGAGGCCTCGGCTCGGGGGCATCACACCGATCACTGTGAACTGCTGGTCGTCGAGCTTGATCGTTTGGTTGAGGATGTTCGGATCGCCGCCGAATCGCCGCTGCCAAAGCTCGTGGCTGAGGATCGCCACGTTGCTGTGGCCGGGCCGGTCTTCATCGAGGGTGAAGTCTCGACCGATCTGCGGCCGAACGCCGAGCATGGAGAAGAAGCCATGAGTGATGACCATGCCGCGTACCCGCTCGGGATTGGCGCCGCATATCAAGTTGAAATCCCTGACATTGATGGCCTCGAGCCGCTCGAAGACTGTGTTCTGCTTCTGCCAGTCGAGGAAATTGGCCGGCGCGGGGTTATGTCCGAGTATCTCCGGTAGTCTTGTCTCCCATAACCACACAAGCCTGTCCTGGTCTTTATATGGATACGGGCGCAGCAGCACCGCATTCACTACGCTAAAGATCGCCGTGTTCGCCCCAATGCCCAAAGCCAATGTCAGAATCGCAACAAACGTAAAGCCCAGATTCTTCCGCAGCATCCGCAAGCCAAAGCGCAAATCATGCATCAATGTTTCGAGCATCGGTAATCCTCTCTGTTCACGATGAAGTTCCTGTGTCCGCGTCACGCCGCCGAGTTTGATCTGCGCTTGCCGCCGCGCCTCTTCCGGCGATATCCCGGCGCGCAGGTTGTCTTCGATGTGCATTGCCAGATGGCTTTCCAACTCTTCGGCGAATTCGCGCTCGCGCCGCGCGTTATGGAACAGACCGAATAGTCGCATGAGCCAGCCGCGTAATTGTCGAATGCGCATTGTGATTCCTTAGCTGTTGTTTCTATTCGTGACGGAGCGCAATGAGCGGATCAAACTTTACCGCGCGCCGCGCCAGTCTGCGCCAGCAATGACAGCGCCAGGGGCGTAAGTGATTTTGATTTCCTGGCTCTCATTTTTGATGACTATCCAATTTTTACTGCTGACTGAGTCTGGTTTCCGTTGAGAGCAAAATCATCCTTCTTCCCGCAACGCCGTCAGCGAGTCTACGCGGGCGGCGCGGCGGGCGGGCAAATACCCAGCTAACGAGGCCACGGTCAGCAGCAACAACGTCGCCATCCCCAGCGTCAACGGATCGTTAGATCTCAAGCCAAAGAGCAGGCTCGAAGCTGTTTGCGTCACGGCCAATGAGGCCCCTAAGCCAATGACGACGCCGATCAGCGCGAGTTTGAGCGCTTCACGCAGCACCAGCCAGAGCACATCGCGCCTTTGCGCGCCTAACGCAACGCGAATGCCGATTTCATTCGTGCGCCGCGCGACTGCGTAGGACAGGACGCCGTACAGCCCGACACAGGCGAGCAGCAGCGCGAGCAGTCCGAAGAAGGACGCAATCTGCGCCACCAGCCGCTGCTGCGTGAGAGAGCGGCCAATGAATTCGGACAAGCCCACGACTTCATCAACGGGGAGGGCGCTATTGACTTGCTTGATCGCCTGCCGCACTTGCGGGACGATTGATTCCGGCGCGCCTGAGAAGCGCACGACAAAGTTCCCGAGCGGTTGGGGGATCTGCGCGTGTGGGTAGTAGGCCATCAGTCGCATTTGCTCGGCCATAACCCCATACTTAGCGTCTTTCACGACGCCGACGATTTCAAATTTCTTCTCTGGTCTCTCAGACACGCCGAAGCGTTTGCCGAGCGGAGAGCCATTCGGAAAAAACCGCGCGGCCATCGATTCACTGATGACGGCGACTTTTGGAGAGTCGGCGGTGTCGTGCGGGCTGAAGGTGCGGCCGGCGATCAGTGAAATGCCCATCGTCTTGAAATAATCCACGCCTACCAGACTTTGCCTGACGCTGCGCTGTCCTTCGGGTTGCTCAGGCTCATCGGTGAAGACGCGGCTTGTCCATTGGTCCTGATTGAAAACGAAAGTTGAAAATGAAGCCGCCTGTACGCCCGGCACAGCCTTCACCTTCTCTTCTATTTCGCGCATCAGCGGAGCGTATTGCGCATACTCATAACCCAGCATAAAGGTGTAAAGCTGAAAGAGCATGACGTTTTCTTGCTTGAAGCCTGCAGATTGGTTTTGCAAATTGATCAGCGTGCGGACAAACAAGCCTGCGCCGACCAGCAAGACAAGCGAGAGCGCGACTTGCGCGACCACGAGCGCCTTGCCTAGCGGACTCCGTGAGGTGGTTTGCGTCGCGCCTTTCCCGCCTTTTAGCGCCGCGTTCGGTTCAACCCGGGCGGCGCGCAAGGCTGGGGCGACGCCAAAGATCACGGTCGAAAGCAACGATGCCAGCAGCGTGAAACCCAGGATGCGAGCATTCGGCGTGACATTCAGCGGCAAGGCTTCAGCGCGAGCGGAAGCCATGTGCAAAAGCAGGCGACTGAGGCGCCATGCCAGCAGAACGCCCGCGATCCCGCCGAGACTGGCGATCAACAGGCTTTCTGTGAGTAACTGACGAATCAGGCGCGTGCGGCCTGCGCCGACGGCCAGGCGCACGGCAAACTCTGAGCTGCGCGCCGCAGCGCGGGCCAGCGACAAATTGGCGACATTGGCGCAGGCAATCAGCAGCACAAGTCCGACCACAGCCATCAGGATGCGCAGCGAGAGCGAAAACTCCCGGCGTAGTATCGAAAGCCCCCGCCCTACTGGCGTCAATTCAATGCTGGCCCGCTGAATAGTCTGCAACCGCTCCGGCGAGGGTTGCGCGCCCGCCATTTCTTGCAAGTATTGTTTGAAGAGCAAATTGACAGCGGCGCTTGCCTGCTCGGCAGACACGCCATTTTTCAACCGGGCGATCAGGTAGAGTGATTGAGCATCCTGCTTATGAACCCCACTCCAGAGAGAAGACGGAGACTGTTCTTCCAGCGCCAGCGGCGCCCATAAATCTGGCGATTGTCCCACCGTCGTGCCGAAAAACTCTTTGGGGGCCACGCCGATGATGGTGTAAACCGTCTGGCGCGCTGAGATGGTTGCGCCGACCACTGCTGGATCGGCGCCCAGGCGGCGTTGCCACCAATCGTAGCTAACGACGGCCACTGGCTGCCCGGCTGCCTGCTGATCATCTGCTTCAGTAAAAGTACGCCCCAAACTGGCCTGCACGCCCAACACCGAGAAGTAAGTACCGGAAACCAATTGAAGATTCAGCTTTTCCGCCTCGCCGCTTGCTCCCCTTATGTTCACAACGCCATAGGGAGACCGGGGTGTGTTCAGAATCGCCGCCACCTCGGTAAAGACTTCCTGGCGCCTCCGCGCGTCTTGATAGAAAGGATAGGAAAAGAGATCCCAGCTTTTGTTCGGGAAGCCAGTGTTGAGGCCCGTCTCTACGCCATTGCCGAAGAGCATTAACTTGTCCGGCTCCGCGACTGGCAGAGATTTGAGTAACACCGCATCCAGCAAACTGAAGATCGCAGTATTGGCTCCGATGCCGAGCGCCAGCGATAGCGCCGCGACCAGCGTGAAGCCCGGATTCTTCCGCAGCATCCGCAGGCCAAAGCGTAAATCTTGGAACAGTGTTTCGAGCATCGGTAATCCTCTCTGTTCACGATGAAGTTCCTGCGCCTGCGTCACGCCGCCGAGTTTGATCTGCGCTTGCCGGCGCGCCTCTTCCGGCGACATCCCGGCGCGGATGTTGTCTTCGATGTGGAGCGCCAGATGGCTTTCCAACTCCTCAGCGAATTCGCGCTCGCGCCGCGCGCGATGGAACAGGCCGAAGAGTCGCAGCAGCCAGCTACGTAGTTGTCGAAGGTAGATCAATTGCATCGTGGTATGGATTGAGTCGAAGGCGCGCCAATGCTATTCGTGGCGAAGCGCGACGAGCGGATCAACCTTCGCCGCACGCCGCGCGGGAAGCCCGCAGGCCAACAACGCGACGGCCCCAAGCAACAAAGCAATCCCTAAGAAGCTCAACGGGTCAGTCGCGCTCACATTGAACAGCATGCTTTGCATCAGGCGAGTCAGGGCGAATGCGCCTGACAATCCCAAAGCGATGCCGCAGCCCGCCAGCAGCATTCCTTCGCGGATTATTTGCCGCACGATCTGGCCTTGTTGCGCGCCCAAAGCCAACCGAATGCCGACTTCGTGTGTGCGTTGCGCAACCGAATAGGCGATGACGCCGAAGAGTCCTGAAGTTGCGAGTAGCAACGCCACGCCGCCGAGAATGCCGAGCAATAGAGCCGAGGTACGCATCGGAAATAACGCCAGCTTCAAATAGTCGCGCAACGTCGCCATCTGTGTCAGCGCCAGACGCGGATCGATTTCTTTCGTCATTTGGCGGATAGCGGCAAGCGTCACTTGCGCATCGCCAGCGACGTGCGCGACGAGGGTGAACTCGGCGGCTGGACGCTGCAGGAAGTTCAGAAAAAGGACAGGAGTCGGCTCTTCGCTAAGCGAAAGGTACTTGCCGTTTGCGACGAGGCCGACGACTTCGGCGGTTTCTCTGTTGCTGATCGCCAGCCGACGTCCAATCGGATTTTCTCCCGGCCAGTAACGCGCGGCGGCGGTTTCATTGAGGATGGCGACGAGAGGCGCGCCTATGCGGTCGTGTTGATTGAACTCGCGCCCTTGCAACAACGCTGTCCCCATCGTGGCGAAATAACCAGGCGCAACGCGAAAGACATTGATAGTGGTTCGGTTTTCTTCCGGCGACAACGTTCGTTCGGCAGGGCTGGCCGCCATGGAACTCGAGCCTGTACCCAGCGGCAGCCGATGGGCCAGTGAAACGGATTGCACACCGGGCAGCGCCGCCGCGCGTTCCAGCCAACGCGCATAAAACGCCTGCTGCTCGGCCTCCTGATAACCGAAATCGCTCAAGTCCACTCTAACCAGCGCTCGTCCGGCGGGTTGAAAACCAAGATCGAGTTCCTGCGCTTTCATCAGGCTGCGTAAACACAGTGTTCCTGCGATCAATAAAATCAGGCATACGGCCATCTGCGCGACCACCAGCGCTCGTGACCACCACGAATTACGCGCAGAGGCTTTGCGTCCACCGGCGTTGAGCATTGTCGTCAAATCAAACTGCGCGCTGCGCCACGCCGGAGCCAATCCGAAAATCAAACCTGTCGCCAATGACACCACCGCCGCAAACGTATACACGCGCCAATCCATCACCAGCGTCAACCGCATCGGAATCTCCTCCGGGATCAAGCGCACGAGCAGGGGCGCTATAAAGGTCGTCAACAACACGCCGCCGCTACCGCCCAGCCCAGCGATCATTACGCTTTCAGTCAAAAGCTGTCTTATCAGCCGCCCGCGACTGGCTCCTAGCGCAGCGCGCACGGCCATTTCCGCGCGTCGCGTTGCAGCCCGCGCCAACAGCAGATTCGCGGCATTGGCGCAAGCGATCAGAAGGACGAAAAAGACTGCCGCCATCAAGATGCTCGTAAAACCCGCAATCATCCCGCGCGCATGCGCCGGCACGGCCAACGATGGCTGCAACCCAATGCGCTGGTTTTCGTAAAGGTTCGGCTGTGATTCCGCCAGCCGCTGCATCAACGAATTCAAGTCCGCTTCGGCTTGCGCCGTCGTTACGCCTGATTTCAGGCGACCCAACCCTATGCTGGCGTAACGCCCGTGATTGGTCAGCAATTCCGGCTCACGAAAGACCGTCGGAGCCATCGCAAACGGAATCCAGAGCTCCGGCGCGACTACGCCGACGGCTCCGGTGAATCGCGGCGGCGCTACGCCGATGATCGTCAATGCGGCGCCGTTGATCGTTATCGATTGGCCGATGACATCAGGGCGCGCGCCGAGCTTTTGCCGCCAGAATTCATGGCTGACCAAAGCTACCGGATGCGCGCCGGCCGTGCGGTCTTCGTCTGGCGCGAAGGTTCGTCCCCGCGCCGCGCGCACGCCGCAAACCTCAAAATAATTGCCCGTTACCGTCTGACATTGCGCTGCCACGCCCGTTCCATCGTGATTCCAGGTGACGGTTTGCGGCTCGAGTTTCATCGCCGCCAGTGACTGAAACGATTGCTGATGCTCGCGCAAAAATTGCAGGCTCGGATAAGTCATGGTGCGATACCGTTTCATCGCCGATGAGCTTTGCAAGTTAGCGAGCCAAACTTGCCAGAGTTCGTTTGGGCGCTCGACAGGCGGCGGCGCGATCAACAGCGCACTGACCACACTAAAAATCGTCGTATTCGCCGCAATGCCTAACATGAGAGAAAGCGCGATAAGCGCCGTGACGCCAGTATGCTTCCGCAGCGTCCGCAAGCCAAAGCGTAAATCTTGTATCAACGTTTCGAGCATCGGTAATCCTCTCTGTTCTCGATGAAGTTCTTGTACTTGCGTCATGCCGCCGAGTTTGATCTGCGCCTGCCGGCGCGCCTCCTCCGGCGACATCCCGGCGCGGATGTTGTCTTCGATGTGGAGCGCCAGATGGCTCTCCAACTCTTCGGCGAACTCGCGTTCACGCCGCCCCCGATCAAACAGACCGAAAAGCCACATGAGCCAGCCGCGTAGTCGTCGAATGCGCATTGTGACTCCTTAGCTGTTGTTGGTTTTACTCGTGGCGAAGCGCAATCATCGGATCAACCTTCGTCGCCCGGCGCGCGGGAATCCAGCAGGCCATTAACGCGACCATTGTCAGCAGCAGTGCGATCACGATAAACGTCAGCGGATCGGTTGCGCTCACGCCGTACAGCAAGCCCGTTAGCAAGCGGGTCAAGGCGAAGGAGGCTGCCAGGCCGATCGCAACACCGAGCAGCGCCAGGATCATTCCCTGGCTGACGACCAACTTCAGCACCTCGCCTTGTTGCGCTCCCAGAGCGAGGCGAAGGCCGATCTCGTGCGTGCGCTGCGTCACTGAGTAAGACAACACGCCGTAGATGCCCACTGCCGCTAACACGAGCGCTATGGCGGCAAAAATGCCAAGCAAGATCATGTTGAAACGCGGCTGCACCGTGACTGTCGCCATAATCTGTTCCATCGTGCGCACGCTGGCGATGGGGACATTGCGGTCGAGCGCCATGACCTCTTGCCGGATGGCGTTCACCAGATTGAGCGGCTCAACCGATGTGCGCACGGCCAAAGTCATCTGGCGCGCGAAGCCCATGCCGGCTATCGCTGCCGTGCGCTGACGCAATGGCACATAGACTTCTTGTCGCACGGCTTCAGTCAGACCATCATTCTTCACGTCGGCCACAACACCTACCACGATCAGAAAAGCTGTCGTCGCTTGTGACCCGTTGGGTAATCGAATGCGCCGACCCAGCGGGTCTTCATTGGGCCAGTGCAAGCGGGCCAGGGTTTCGTTGACCACCGCGACCGGCGTCGCCTGCTCCTGATCCGCATCTTCCAGTAAACGACCACGCAGCAGCCGGACGCCCAGCGTGCGGAAGAATTCGGGCGAGACCACATGCCATCCAGCTGTATTGTGTCCGCCCGTCCTAAAAGATTGCCCTTCAACCTCTATCATCGTGCCACCGCTCCAGTCGCCGAGGGGCAGGCCGTCGGTTACAGCCGCGTCTTTGACGCCGGGCAGCGACCGTACACGCTCGAGCAACTTTTCGTAGAAAGCCGCTACCTGCTGGTCATTGGCATAGGTTGAGGCTGGAGGAAAGAGCCGTAGGGTTAGCAACTGCTCCGCCCTGAAGCCGGTGTCTACTTGTTGCAATCGCCAGAAGCTTCTTATGAGCAGTCCCGCGCCGAGCAGCAGCATGAGCGAGAGCGCCACTTCCGCCACGACCAGCGCCGCGCGCAATCGGCTGCGGCCTCTGATGGAAGCTGATGCGCGCCCGCCCTCTTTGAGCGCCGTGTGTAGATCGAATTTGAGCGCCTGCCAGGCCGGCGCTAGTCCAAAGACTATGCCGGTCAACAACGATACGAGCAGCGTGAACCCGAGCACCGGCCCGTCCAGCGTGATCTCCTGTAGCCGCGGAATCTTTTCAGCGCCGAGCGCGGGGAGCAATGCTAATCCCCGCCACGCCAGCAGCAACCCTAACCCGCCGCCGATAACCGCGAGCAACAAACTCTCCACCAATAATTGACGAATGATGCGGGCGCGTCCGGCTCCCAAGGCCGCGCGAAGAGCGATCTCTGCGACGCGCAACTCGCTGCGCGCCAGCAGCAAGTTGGCGACGTTGGCGCACGCAATCAACAGGACAAAGAAAACGGCAGCGAGCAGCACCCAGAGCGCCCGCCGCAAGTCGCCAACGAGTTCCTGTTGCAGCGGCTTGAGCAGAGCCTGCTTTGTCCCGTCCTTTGGATAGCCCTGCGGATAATCTCTCTTCACCCCGGCCATGATCGCGTTGATTTCTGTCTGTGCCTGCTCCAGCGTTTGCCCCACGCGCAAACGGGCAACGACATTCAATCCGTGACCACAGCAAGAGCCGGCAGGGTTATAGCCGGGCGGTATCCACAACTCGACGGCGCGGTCGGCCTGCAATTCGAGTGGCGATTTGAAGCTCTGCGGCAACACGCCGACGATGATGTAACTGCGCCCGTCAAGGGTCAGCGATTGGCCGATGACGGCAGGACTGGCCGCGAATTTCCGCTGCCAGAAGCTGTGACTGAGAATCACCACATTGCCCTGTCCGCGCGGCTCCTCTGCGAGCTTGAAGCTGCGACCGAGCACGGGCGGCACGCCCAGGGCCGCAAATAGTTCGCCCGACGCCGTCCCGGAGGAGACGCGCTCCGGCTCGCCCGCGCCCGTCAGTGTGAGCGTGGTCGAGGTGTAGAGCGACACCTGTTCGAGCGCGCGCGCCTGATCGCGCAAGCGCAGGAATTCGGCTTCAAACAAACCTAGCTTCTGAATGCCCCAGCCTGGCGCGGAGTTATAAATGAAGACCAATCGTTCCGGCGCGGCATAAGGCAGCGGCCTAAGCAACACCGCATTGACGACGCTGAAAATCGCCGTGTTCGCGCCAATCCCCAGCGCCAGCGTGAGAACCGCAATCAGCGAAAAGCCTGGATTCTTCCGCAGCATCCGCAGCCCAAAGCGCAAATCTTGTAACAGTGTTTCGAGCATCGGTAATCCTACCTGTTCACGATGAAGTTCTTGCGCCTGCGTCACGCCGCCGAGTTTGATCTGCGCTTGCCGCCGCGCCTCTTCCGGCGACATCCCGGCGCGCAGGTTGTCTTCCATATGAAAGGCCAGATGGCTTTCTAGCTCTTCCGCAAATTCGCGCTCACGTCGTTTGCGATGGAATAAGCCGAAGAGCCGCACCAGCCAGCCGCGTAGTTGTTGTATGCGCACCATGATTTCTACCCGTCGCAACTACTCGTGTCGGAGCGCAATCAGGGGGTCAACCTTCGTCGCCCTCCGCGCCGGAATCCAGCAGGCCAGTAGCGCTACCATGATCAGCAGCGCCGCGATGACAATAAACGTCAGCGGATCGGTGGCGCTCACGCCGAACAACAAGGTCTTCAACAAGCGCGTCAACGCCAACGCTCCGCCTAATCCCAGCAAGGCGCCGATGAGCACCAACTTCATTCCTTCCCCAATAACCAGACGCGACACGTCGCCCCTTTGCGCCCCCAGCGCCATCCGCACACCGATCTCGCGCCGGCGTTGCGTGACCGCATACGACATCACGCCGTAGATGCCCACGACGGCGAGCAACAGCGCCACTCCCGCAAAGCTGCCCAGCAATGCCGTGTTCAGTCGCCGCGAAGTGGTGGTATTCGCCAGCCGTTGCTCCATCATCATCACGTTGTGGAGCGCCTGGTTCGGTTCCACCTCCGCCACCACTCGCCGCACGGCAGAGATCAGACTGGCCGGCTCGCCGGTGGCGCGGATGACGAAACTCAGATCGCCTCCCACGTCTTCCAGCTCCGGGCTGTACACCTCCGGCAAGACGTCTCCCGCCAATCCACTCTGCCGCACATCGCTGACGACCCCCACCACCGTCTGCCAGCGCGCCTCCGCGCCACGCGCCCTCAGGCGGATTCGTTTGCCAACCGCGCTTTGCCCGGGGAAGTGATGTTTCTCAAACGCCTCGTTGACGATTACCGATTCCGCCGGAGCGCGCGCATCCTGCAAAGTGAACGCCCGTCCGTTCTTCAGCGGGATACCCATCGCGTTGAAGTAATCGAGGGTGACCGTCGGCCTGGAAACCGGCCTCACCTCGCCCGGCTTCGCCTTTCTCAAGTCTATCGGTGGCCGACCCTCGATTTCCGCCGGCGAAATTCGGTTAAATTGGGTGAGCGGCAGGGAATCCGTGGCGGCGACCGCCTGCACACCGGGCAGCGCCTTCAACCGCTCGACGATTTGTTTAATGAAGTTGACTTTCTGGGGCGAGGATTTCCCCTCCGCCAGAGTTACCTGGAACGTCAAGACGCCATCGGTCCGGAAGCCGGGATTGACGTCGTGCAACCGCGAAAAGCTCTTGATCAACAACCCGGCGCCGATGAGCAACACGAGCGCCAGGGCCACTTCCGACACGACTAGAAAGTGTCGGAGCCATTTGCGATGCCCGCCCATTTCGCCGTGGCTCTCCTGCTTGAGCGCGGCGTTCACGTCTGCTCGCGCCGCCTGAAAGGCCGGCGCGAGCCCGAACGCCAAGCCGGTGAGCACCGACACGCCGAGCGTGAACGCCAGCACCCAGGCATCAATTCCGATCCCGTGCATCGCCGGCAGGCTGGAGCCGCTCCATTGCCCAAGCGCCCGGACGCCCCAGAACGCCACCAACAAACCCAAACCGCCACCGGCCAGGGAAAGCAGCACGCTTTCCGTGAG
This sequence comes from Blastocatellia bacterium, assembly GCA_036565725.1. Classification (GTDB taxonomy): domain Bacteria; phylum Acidobacteriota; class Blastocatellia; order RBC074; family RBC074; genus JAJVID01. The sequence goes on along the minus strand of DATCXQ010000924.1, from coordinate 227 downwards.
CAACTGGCGGGCAACCCGCAGCCGTCCGGCTCCGAGCGCGGCGCGGACTGCCATTTCCCGTTGCCGTGTGGCCGCGCGCGCGAGCAGGAGGTTGGCGACGTTCGCGCAGGCGATGAGCAAGACAAACGCGACCGCGCCGAGCAACACGAGCAACATCCCCTTCACATCGCCGACGACCTGCTCGTGCAGGCCGACCAACGTCAAGACACTATCGCCGCGCCCGCCGC
>DATCXQ010000922.1:0-3643 GCA_036565725.1 Blastocatellia bacterium | reverse complement strand
AGCGACGGTTGATACCGGCGCCGGTATCAACCGTCGCTGCGGCGACTGGGAACGGATATGCGTTAGTCGACCCGGCTTTGAAAAGCCGGGCTAAGCTCACGTGGTCGCTCCGCGACCGGGAAGACGGTTGTTGCATTTATTTTTCAATGACCATTATTCGTTACGTGACATAACGAATAAATTCGTTACTACGTAGCGTGTTTTCTATGCAGGCGAGTTTTCGTAGTCGTAGAGCATCGGCGGCTCTTTGCCTATCAATCTGGCGTAGGTGTAAAGCTGTCCTCGATGATGCCAGTGTTCGTCGTAAGCGAAGGCGAAATACCGCCACACCGGATACGAACCGAACGGCGATTCGAGTTGACGCGCCAGGTCTTCGTCAGTCAACGGGGCCAGCGAGTCATCGCCGGCCTGATGACATTCGCGCGCGTATTTCTGGCAATCTGCGACGGTCTTCAAGGTCGCCGCCACAGCCTTGCCTCCCGCCGTCTCCGGTATGGCTTTATTTTCAATCTCGGCGGTGAGTTTCCCCTGCTTGATTCCCTCCCCGAACGTGCGCTCCATCCCGTAGACGTGCAGGATCAGATCGCGCACCGAACGCGCGTCCGGCTTCGGACGATAATCAAGGTCCTCGTCAGAAAACGTTCCGATCAATCGCAGCGTCACGCCGTGAACCATCTTGAAATACGCGCGTTGCGCCAATAGAGCTTGTTTATTCATTTCGATCTCCTTGAAAAGTGTAAGGCAAACTGGCAGTTTGCCCGGGCATTTTCGATAGACCTCTTGCGAGGTCATAGGCAAACTGCCAGTTTGCCCCGCGCCTGATTCCAACCGCGCGCAGTCTACCCGGCCCGAGTGACAACGTTATGTCAACAACTTTTCAGTCGGAATAATTTTCAAGAATTTTTCCGGCCTCAACCATGAGGCGCCGCCGCAGCGACTCCGGTTCGAGGACGCGTACCTGCGCCCCCCAACTGAAGAGCCATTGGAAGATTGCGTTCTCGACGCGGACGCGCATTGTCACGAGCAATCCGTCGGCGACCTCTTCCATCGAGTCGACGTAATAAGACCATGACTCGCGCACCCAGGGCGCGGCCTCAGGGCTGAATAACGCGACGACTTTCAAATTTCGCTGATCGTCAACAGGCTCTTCGAGTCTGAAATTCGGCGGTCGGTTGAAGGTCTTTTCGAGGATGCGCAACCCAGTCATGCGGTCGAGTCGGAAGTTGCGAACGCTCTCTCGGAGGTGGCAATGGCCGATCAGATACCAGGCGCCGCCGTAATGCAACATGGCGTAAGGGTCGGCCTCGCGAGTGTTCCTGGCGTCGCGCCCGTCCTGCGAATAGCGAGTGTGATAATCGAATCTGATAGTCCTGCGTTCGATGATCGCGCGGCGGAGTTGGGGCAGGAAGGACGCGGATTTGCCGGAGGTCAGCGACGCGGGCGTGACAAAGGCGATGTTGCCGCGCAGGTATTCGACCTCGCCGCGAAGTTTTTCAGAGAGGACCGCTTCGATCTTGCGGCCGGCCGACGCGGCGGCGTCGCGGTATTGAGCGTCGAAGTTCTGCGCGGCGGAATCGGCGCCGAGCAGCAGCATCGTCGCCTCGTCGACGCTGAAGCTGACCGGCGGCAGGAAATAGCCTTCGACCAGCGAATAGCCGACGCCAGGCTGCGCGACAACTGGCACGCCCGATTCACACAGCGCCTGGATGTCGCGATAGATCGTGCGTTTACTGGTCTCGAAGGTCGCGGCGAGGTCTTCGGCGCGGCGCGCGCCTTTACGCTGCAATTCAAGCAATATGGCGAGTAATCGGTCGGTGCGGTTCATCCATCAGTTCGTCTGTTACTTTTAAATTGGAATAGTCAGAGTTCGCAATCCGTCACGCAATTGCAAACAGATCTGATGAGGAAACAAACATCACTCAGAACGACCCAATCCGCAAGCGCGCAGGAACGCTTTTTGCCTTTTTCCGCTGAGGATCGTTCCGGCTATGCCGGAAAGTAAGTCGGTTTTCAATTGGGTATACGGGATCAAGGTGTTTACAGCAAGGAACGTATCAATAGAACGCGGATAACGCGGACGAGCGCGGATCATCGCGGATAAACCCAAAAAAGATCAGCGTCAATCCGCTCTATCCGCGTCATCCGCGTTCTATTAACCCGTACACTGATCTGAAAACCGCTCTAAAAGGAGAGAGTATGAGCGGTTTCGCGCCCGATCTTTTGGAGTATCTTTCGGCGGGGTCATTGATGGCCTATCCGATCGCTTTCTGCGCCGGCCTGCTGATCAGCTTCACGCCTTGCGTCTATCCGGTGATCCCGATCCAACTGGGTTTCATCGGCGGGCAGACGGCCTCGGCGCAGGGCAGCGGGGTACGCGCCAGTTGGCGCGGCTTCACACTCTCGGTTCTGTTCGTCACCGGTATGGCCATCGTATACGCCGCGCTCGGAGCCTTCGCTTCGCTGACCGGCTCACTGTTCGGAATCTGGGCGTCAAGCCCCTGGACTTACGCCGTGGTCGGCAACGTCATCCTGTTGATGGCGCTTTCGACGCTGGACGTGATTCGACTCCCGGCCCCGCGGCTCCTGGCGAATTGGAACCCGCGGCGCAAAGGCAAAGGTTACGTCTCGGCGTTGCTGATCGGCGCGTCGTCAGGGCTGATCGTCGGCCCCTGCACGGCGCCCGCGTTGGGAGCCGCGCTTGCCTATGTCGGCGCGCAGGGAAATGTTCTCTTTGGTACGACCGTCTTGTTTGTGTTCGCCATCGGGATGGGCGCGCTGATGATCGCGCTCGGCGCATGCGGCGGCGCGCTAACGGCGCTGCCGCGCTCCGGCGAATGGATGGTGAAGGTTAAAAAGGGATTCGGTTTCGCCATGATCCTGATCGCTCAATATCTGTTCGTTCAAGCTGGACGGCGGTTCATCTGAAAAGTTCAAAACCGGGCTTGTCTTGGAGGTAAACGGAATATGATCAGAAAATATTGGAAAACGACTCTGGCAATCACTCTGCCGCTGGCCTTCGGAACAATCCTCGGCGGTTGCTCAGTCGGCAATCAATCGGCGGAAACGCTGACGGCCTCGGTAGGAGGAGGAACTACAATCGGACGCGCCGGAACCCAGGTGGGAAGCCCCGCGCCAGATTTTCAATTGCCGAGAATAGGCGGCGCTACGGTTTCCCTCGCCGACATGCGCGGCAAACCCGCAGTGATCGTTTTCTGGGCCGCATGGTGTTCCTCTTGTAAGGAAGAAACGCCACGCATCAACGCCCTGGCGGCCGAGTACGAGGGCAAGGGCGTGCGCGTGCTCGGTATCAACGTCAAAGACAGCCTCGCCGGCGCCGAGGCCGGCGTCAAAGAGTTCGGCATCAGGTATCCCGTCGCGCGCGACCCCGACGCCATCGTCGCGCGGGCTTACAGCGTGAGGGGCACGCCGACGATCATCTTTCTGGATCGGAAAGGCGTCGTGCGCTATTTCGCAAATGAATTGCCCCATGATTATGCGCGGCGACTCGACGGTCTGTTGGCGGAGAATTTCTGATCACCCGGCCCACGCATTTTCGCGCTTGCGGGCCTGCGACTGCACGGCGGTGATGGCGACGGCGTCGACAATGTCTTCAGCCTTGCATCCGCGCGAGAGGTCGTTCGCA
>DATCXQ010000900.1:0-18335 GCA_036565725.1 Blastocatellia bacterium | reverse complement strand
GCCGATGACGCCCGCCACTGCCGCAGCCACCGCCGCGACGTTGACGGCGAACGCGAAAATCCAAATGTTCTGCCAGATGACTTTGATCGTCGCGCGGCTGACTTCTATGAGCAGTGGCAATCTTTCCAGCCGATCGTTCATCAACACGACGCCGGCTTCTTCAATCGTGATGTCCGTACCGGTCAATCCCATCGCAATGCCGACATCGGCGCTGGCAAGCGCCGGGGCGTCGTTGACACCGTCGCCGACCATCGCCACTCGCAGCTTTTGTTGTTTCAGCCGCTCGACCAATCCGACTTTATGCTGCGGCAGCAAATCGGCGTGGACTTCATCAACGCCTGCGGCGCTCGCGATTCCGCGGGCGATGCGTTCGCGGTCGCCTGTCAGCATCACTGTGCGTTTGACGCCCGCGTGGCGCAGATGGTGAATAGCGTGACGCGCGTCGTCGCGCAAGCGATCCTGCACGCTGATGACGCCCTGCGCCACGCCGTTTTCGGCGACGATGACCGGCGAGTGGCCTTCGAGTTCGAGAGAGTTGAGCGCAGATTCGACAGCCTCGCCGAGTTCAATTTGCCGCGCCTCCATCAATCGGCGATTGCCGGCGATGACGCGGCGGCCATTCGCGCTAGCTTCGACGCCGAGGCCTGGGTCGATCTTGAACTCATCAGCTTCGGCGACGGTCAGGCCGCGCGCGCGCGCCTCTTTGACTATCAATTGAGCGATGGCGTGTTCGGAACGCTGTTCGGCCAGCGCAGCCATTTGCAGCAGATCGTTCTCCGAATGCCCGTTGAACGAAGTGATATTGGTGATGACCGGGCGGCCTTCGGTGAGGGTGCCCGTCTTGTCGAAGATCAGACAATCAACCTGGGCCGCCGCTTCCAGGCTCGCGCCGCTTTTGACCAGCACGCCGTCGCGCGCCAATCGTCCGATCGCGGCGACCACGGCCGCTGGCGTGGCCAGAATCAGCGCGCAAGGACAGGCCACCAGCAAGACGGCCACCGTTCGCATCCAATCGCCGGTGAAGTAGAACGTCGCCGCGGCTGCGACGGCCAGCAGCGGCAAGAACCATTTCGCGTAACGGTCAGCCAGCCGAACGACAGGCGCGCGTTTTTCTTCGGCGGCCTCGATCAAGGCGATGATCCTGGCCAGCGTGGTCTCTTTACCGACGCATGTGGCGCGAATGTCCAGCGCGCCCGCTGCGTTGACGCTTCCGGCGAAGACCGAATCGCCGACCGCCTTGTCAGCGGGCAGCGATTCGCCTGTGATCGGAGCTTCGTTGATCGAAGAGGCGCCGGCGACGATCACGCCGTCCACCGGTAATCGCTCGCCGGGACGAACGATCACGATGTCGCCTGTCGAGACTTCGGCGATTTTGACTTCACGCTCTTCATGACCGTTGGCATGGGGGATTTTGACGATTGCGGTTTTCGGCGCAAGATCAATCAGCTTCTGAATGGCCGAGCGAGTCCGCCGCGAGGCGTACTCTTCCAGACCTTCGCCGATCAGCATGATGAAAACCGCTTCGGCGGCCGCGAAATATTCGCCGATGGCCAGCGCGGCGACTACCGCCACGGCGATGGCCATTTCGGCCGTGACGCGTTTCTCGAAAAGCGCCGAGACGGAGTGGTAGAAAATCCGCCATCCGCCGATCAGCGCCAGCCAGACGCCGGTGTTGACGCCCCACAACTCAGTAAACACGCCGAGCCAGTTGAGCAGCAACAACACTCCGACCGTGGCCGTGAACAAAATGTACGCGGGCCATTTGCCGGAGTCGGATTTCTCCAGGTCTTCAGGCGAGATGTGTTGGAAGATGATCATTTGTCAATACCCAAGCATTTAAGGATATCGAACGAAATCTTCTCGTTCTCTTCCAAGGACATGCCAAGCCACTCTGTCATTATGCTGAGCCCTGGCCAATGTCTGTATAAAAATTCTGCTAGCAATACATTGTCAATAGTGACATTTTGGGGAGATCCAATCGCCTTTTTCTTCGAGGAAGTCGAGCGTTTTGATCCATTGTTTAATCGCCGCGTCGAGTTGCGGCGAAGGTTCAATCAGCCGAACGAAAGTCAGGTTCAAATCCTGCTGCGTCAGGAAGCGCCCGCGACGGGTGAGTTCGTCACCCCAATCGCGCATCGTCTGCACACGCTCGGCGTGATTGCTCGCGTTGGTCGGGACGGAATTGATTTCAGTTTTTAACCTGGCGATGCGGTCGGCAAGGCTCGGCGTTTGCGCGCCACGGGTCACGGAATAGAGCGCCAGCCCTCCGGCCAGCATGACAAACAACAAGACAAGACGAAACCACACCGGCGCTTTTTTCATTTCATCTTCTCGAAAAAGCCTGGGAGCGCAGGCATCCTTGCCTGCTTTGCTTCCGCAGAGAGCTTCTTGCCGAGTCGAGCAGGCAAGGATGCCTGCGCTCCCAGGTGATTTTCTTTATTTCATGGCGTCGCTTACTGCGAGATGAACGACTCCTCGAAATTGTCGCTTTGGTTTATCTTCGGCCAGCTTCTTCAAAAGCTCAATCCCGCCGGGGGGCGAATTGCTCACGCAGCGCGCGTTTGAGAATTTTGCCGGATGGATTCTTGGGCAATGTCTCCAGAAAGACAACCTGAGCAGGCGTCTTGAACTTCGTTACGTAGCCGCTGATGTGCCGTTTAATCTCATCTTCGGTGAGCGACTGCCCCGGCTTGACGACGACGGCGGCCATGATCTCCTCGCCGTAGGTCTCGTCCGGGACGCCGAAGACGGCGGCTTCGGCCACCGCCGGGTGCAAGTAGATGCCTTCTTCGATCTCGCGCGGAGAGATGTTCTCCGCCCCCTTGATGATCATGTCTTTTCGGCGGTCGGTAATGTAGACGTAACCGTCGGCATCCACATAGCCGATGTCGCCCGTATGTAACCATCCATCAATGATCGCCTCGCGCGTGGCTTCGGGCTGGTTGAGGTAGCCCTGCATGACGTGCCTGCCGCGCGAGCACAATTCACCGATCTCGCCCGGCGGCAGCGACTGATTGGCGAAATCCACCACGCGCATCTCGACGCCGGGCAGCGGCGGGCCGACTGAGCCGACGCGATAATTGTCGTCCGGGTGGTAACCCGTCAATGCGCCCGACGACTCCGACAAGCCGTAGCCCTGAACTACTCTGCACCCGAAGAGCCGCGCGAACTCCTGTCGCACCGCTTCAGAGAGCGCCGCCCCGCCAGAGTTGACCGCTTCGAGCGAGGAGACGTCGTAGCGCTCCCGCTCCGGGTGATTGATCAGCAGGCTGAGCATTGTCGGCACGAGCGAGAGTCGCTGCACGCCGAATTCCTGAATCGTTTCCAGCGCCTGCCCCGCGTCGAAGCGCCGCAGGATGCGTGAGACAGTTCCCAGACACGCGCCCAGGTTCATCACCAGCACGCCATAGATGTGGCTGAGCGGCAGAACCTGCGCAATGCGGATCTGGCCGAGCTGACGGTTGATCGCATAGGCCGAGTCGGTGATGAAAAGCATGTTATCGTGACTGAGCATGACGCCCTTCGGATTGCCTGTTGTGCCCGACGTATAGAGCAGCATCGCCAGATCGTCCGGGAGACAGTCAGCCAACGGCTCGAAAGGCGCCGCCGTCGCCATTTCCAACTCAATGTCGAACGCGCCTGCGACGTCGCTCTCTCCAATCACCAATATTTCGCGAAAATGAGGCAGCGCCGCCGTCGCCTCGCGCAGCCGCGCCGCAAGCTCCGGCGAGGTGATGACGACCTGCGCCCCGGAATCTTCAATCACGTAACGCGCCTCGCGCGCATTCCACGTCGGCGTGATCGGAATGATCACTGCGCCGATCTTCCAGATGGCGGTGAAAGCCCACATAACTTCAGGCGAGTTGAGCATCATCACCACCACGCGGTCGCCGGGTTTGACTCCGTGCGCCTGCAGCGCTGCGGCCATCCGGCAGGCTGATTGATAATTCTCGACGTTGGTGAAAACGCGGCTCTCGAACCATGTCGAGGCGTATTCGCCGTAGCGGTCAATATTGTCGAGCGCGAGTCGGGCAATGTTCATACGCGAGGCTCCTGCTTCAAAACGAGAATGTGACGTCCGCGACGGCGCGGGCGGTTCTTATGGCGGTTTGCAAATACGTGTACGGTAGGGGCGGACCTGCGTGTCCGCCCCGGATTGGATCTACGGCAACCACCGGGGCGGACCTGCGTGTCCGCCCCGGATTGGATGTACGGCAACCACCGGGGCGGACACGCAGGTCCGCCCCTACACTGATTTGCAAACTGCTCTGGATCGCGACACGATTGACGGTTATGAGGTTATTGCGCCATCGTGATAGCCACTTTGACAAAGGCCCGCGCTAATCGCGCGACCGCCGCTACGTCAACCGCCTCAGGCCAGCGATCCGCAGGGTGATGAAAGAGGGCGTTGCGCCCGAGCAATGAAAGGTATTGTCCGCCGCCACGATGAATGTGACCGGCCTCGCCGAACGGCGCCGCGCCTCGCGGCATGATTTCGTCGGCCTTCGTTCCTTCGGTTTTCATCGCCGCGATTGCAATCTGCTCAAACTCATCAGTTGACGCCTGCAATCGGTGGCTTGATTCCTGAGCCGCGCCGATATTGGCGCCGAAGTGAATCCAGGCGCGCGCGGTCTTCACTAAATCGTGGCGTAGCTCCATAAACGCCTCAAGTCCGATGTGGCCGAGTTCGTGTCCGCTGGAAGCGAGAAACCAGATGCCGCGTGGCGGACTGGCCGCGGCTAGCCCACGCATCGCTTCCAGCCAGCAGGCCAATCCTCCGCCGCGTTCGCTCGCGCAATGGCCCCAACCGCTGCGCGGAGTCATGACGACCAACGGCGCGAGCTTCGGATCGGCGCCTGCAATCCTGGCCGTTACATTGAACGCCTGCGCTTTTGTTCGTTTGACCTGAGCCACCAGCGTGGCCTCAGCGTTTTTCCCGGCCTGTTCCTTCAGCCACGTGCCTTCTTCGCTTGAAACCTGAAGAACCGGCGGGCCGAACGGCTCGTTAAAATTCGGCGCGTTGATCGGGGTCAGCCCGGAACGAGCGCCCCGCGTGACAATGACGATTGCGCGATGACGGGTTTCGCGCCGCATCTTAAGATAAGTCGGCCCGTACTCTGCGTTGGGGGGAAACTCAACGACGCCAATTTCCGTTTCACTGCCAAGTTGTCCGAATTTCCCTCGCGCTCCGACTGCGTCGGTGAATCCGCCGTCAAAGATGGGCAGCCCTTCGATGCGCCTGCCGCCGACCAGCAAATAGCAAGACTTCAGATCAACACGGTTGATGATGAAGGCTTCAAGCGACGGATTGAGACCACATCGCGTGACGGCGCCTGCAAGCCAGCGCGCCGATTTCGTGTCCACGTCCGAGCCAGTGCGGTGACCCCCTTGCCTATCATATTCGCCAATGACACGCGCGATGCGCTGCGACAAATCAGGCGTTTGCGAAGCAACCGAGATGGGCGAGTGAAGCGCCGCCGTGATCGCGCTCGCCTGTCCGATGAATTCTCGCCGTCGCATGGCTTTACCCTTTCAGACGCAAATCTTCAGCCCCACGCCGTCGACCACCCATTCGCCGGTGGCATCGCGGCAGGGCCACATCGGCTGCTTTATCTGCGCTTCCCACTTCTCCAATTCCTTCTTTAACTCCTCGACGACCTGTGGATACCTCTCGGCTATGTTCTTATCCCGCATTTTCCTGTCCGGTCGAGTCGCAACACCACTCATTATTATTGCTCTGGAAACATAAGTTATTTGGTGTTTACATAAATCAGAACAAGTGATATCGCCACATCCAACGAAATTACAACCATCAAAGGACAGCGTTTAGAGTACCAGCTTTAGCCGGCATCGCTGGGGCTCCAAGCCCTGCCGGCTAAAGTTGGTACTCTAAAACGCTCTCTCCCGACGTTTGTAGTTAACCTGGATATCGCCAGAAAAAAAACGCTAAACACAAGAAAACTTAGTTTCCAGAGCAATTATTGTGAAGCGCGATAAGTGATCCACATCGGCGAAACCCAGACGATCTCGCCGTCCTGCTGTTCGCCCCGGACGTAGTAATAGCTTGTCTTGCCCGCTTCCGGCTTCTCATCGCGCCAGGTGAATTCCACCGTCTCCTTCTTTGGCTCGACAGTGTAGACGTACCTGTTGTTTCTGATGATGTGGACTCTGGAGAAAGGCGCCGTGCCGACGAGCTTTACTTTGATAGTTGGCGCCGTCGTGGTCTCGAACGCGTCGCCCATTATGAAAACGCCGCCGCGCGCCTCGACCCTCACGTCCGCGAGAATGTCGTCGGTCGCGCCATAGACGTGACGTTTCTGAAACGCTTCCAGCAAGGCTTCGCGCGTCGGCGCGGTGACAAGCAGGTTGCAGTAGCTCATATGCGTCGAGATGTGATCGGAGCTGGCCTCGAAAGCGAGCTTGTATCCTTTCTCAAGCGCGAGCGAGATGAAACCTTTGGGCCGCCAACCGCCGATCGAATCGTTCGCGTTGTTGGAACGCGGCGCGTCAGGCGCCTCGTAATTCTGCCGGTCGCCCTGATAGATTTCGACGACCGGTTCCGTTAGCGGATCGTTGTCGCGCCAATCCGTCCCCATATTCGTCCCGCTGGTGTGCGAAGCGGCGATGCCATTGAAATGTCGCAGATAGCGGTAAAGCATCTGCGTGTCCGGCGCGTTACCTGGCGCGCTTTCATCAACCTTGGGCGCCCGCGGCAGAGTGCGCACGCCGCGTTGGGCGAAGACCACGTTACGGTGGCCTTCGGGATACTGCACGCTTCGTTCGTAGCTGAACATCGGTATGAACGAGCCTTGCAGGTGGAAGATGTCGGTCAGCTTCTGCGTCATCCACCAGGTGTATTCGCGCCCATGCCCGTTGTCGTGATCGCAGCATCCGACCCAATCCATCGCCGCCGCGTCCAGCATATAGCGGAACGCGTCCAGCAACGATCCGTCACGTCCTCCGTCCATGGAGATTTCGGTGTGTCTGTGGAACTCACCGCGTACGATGCGATATTCGGCCCCATTCACTCTCGCGCGGTATTCGCGCAGGCGGCGGACGCTCGTGGCGTCAGGCGCGCCTGCCGCTGCAGTATCCTCGGGGGCCGGCGTGAGTTGCGCCGGTTTCACGGGATCGGCGAGCGCAATCCGTGAAGCGTAGAGATCGTTGTTGTACGGATCATCCTTGACCGGAACGTTATTGGCCGTCTGCTGTTGGAATTGCTGGCGGCCGTCGGATGAATGCACGATCAACAGCTCGCCCGCGGCGGTTGAAGCGAGCGCCGGACGATTATCGAGCAGGTTATCGCTGTGATGAACGAAGATCGGCCCCGTCCATGCGGCGCCGTCGAACGAGATTACATGCTCAAACCAGACCGTGCCGATGGGAACCCACCAGACCGGATGCGCCGTGCGGTAGGCCAACCAGATACGCCCTCCGCGATCCGCCAGCAACCGCGGATAGTTGTTACGTGGGCGCGGCGGCGGTAGCGGCGTCGCGCTCGCCGGACGCCGCTTGTAGAGATCCGGGTCCGGTTGCGCGCCACGATGTGGGTCGCTTTGCCGCGCGGGCGCATCCACCGGCCAGGATGGCATTCCGGGCAGCAACGCGTCGAGTCCGGAAGGCGTGAACGCCCGGTTCCCCTGCCACACTTTTACCTTGATCCAGCGCCCGTGATAGAGGCCAATGCCTGTCGTTTCATCGGCGCCGAAATCCTTGCCCCATTCTGCGTCGGACTCCTCCCAGGCGAGCCACAAACGTCCCTCCTTATCGTAGGCCAGTGAGGGATAGGCTTCATATCGCGCGGTGGCTACGGCGCCTCTCTCCGGCGCGAGCTTCGCGTTACTATCGAAGCTGCGCAGGTAGACGTCGTAATTGCCGTTGCGATAGCTGTCCCATGCGATTGTGACATCGCCATTCGGCGCGGCCGCAATCGCCGGATTCCATTCGTTGGAAATTGATGAGGCGACAAGAATCTCGTCCGAGAATTTATCTCCCTGTTGATAAGCCGCGCGAATCTGCGAGCGCCCGTTGCGAAAGCCCTGCCAGGCCACCCAGACGCGGCCTTTCGCGTCGGCATCCGCGACCGGCGCTATATCCGGGCCGCGATCCGAAGTAAGCTTCAATGTCTTTCCGCCTTTGCCGGCCGCGAACGAGCGCGCGTAGAGATCGAAATTGCCGCCGTTGTTGGCCGACCAGAAGACCCACACGCGTCCTGAGCCATCCGCCGCCACGGCGGGTTTGTAAAGATCGCCGCCTTTTTCCGTCACGGCGACCGCTTCGGACCATGCGCCGCGCGACCATTTCATCAACATAATCTGGTCGCCTCCGGCCGGCTCAGCCAGCTCGGCGAAGTTCTTCGTCTCACCGGTTCCCGACCAGCGAATGCCCGTGAATTTTGGATTGGGCGTGAATTGCGCGTAGGCCACCCAGACATTGCCTTCACGATCCGTGGCCGCCGCCGGATAGTCCTGTTCATCGCGCGACCCGGCAACCCGACCGCCGGCTGTCACTCGATCAACCATCACGCGTCCGTCGAGCAGCTTCGCGGCTTTGCCGTAAGGCAGATCAGACGGACGGAAACTGAATTTGCCCTGCGCGGTCTCGACGCTCACATCGGAGGCCGAGGTCAGATTGCGGAATGTAACGATCACGCCGTTGGCGACGACCGGTCGTTGAGGTTGAGCGCCGAAGGCGCGCCCCTGTCGCGTCGAAATCTTCCATCGCGCGCTCGCAGCGGAGCTTTCTTCGATCTTGTCGTCTTCATCGAAGCGCCACGGCTCGATGCGCGCAATCGCGCCAGGCGAAATTGCGAGCGCGCCATCCCACTTTGTTCCCTCTCTATCGGTCATCCCAAACAGAATGCGAAACGCGCTCTCCTCTTCGGTAAACGCAACACTCGTAGAAAAGGCGCCGACATCCTTGCTCAGATTTCGAGTGGATGGCAGAAACCATACGATTAAAGAAAGGCAGGCTAGCAGGAGAATCAAACTCAGGAAGCGAGACATGGGCACCTCCTCCGGCGGAATGGAAACTCATTTAACCATTCCGCGTTCAATTCACAAAGTTGATCGAACTTGAAAATCAGGCGAGCAATTCATTCGATGCGAGGCGGAATTATAAAAACCAATCGACTGGGCGGTCAAGAAAAGTCCCGTGTCAGCGCCACAGGCGTAAGCAGGCGGCTTCTCGCGCCACGATCTACAAAATAGAAGGCCGATGAGGAATCCGCCTCGGCGAGCTTCAGACTTTCAAAGTGTCAGCCCGATCTATTTAGCTTCAGGCGCCAGCTTTACAAAGATTCCCGATCTGCTCCCGCCGCGTAGCGGCCCCGTGAGTGCGGCCGGAAGCGTCAAACCGATATGCGCCTGACCGTCATGAAAAATCAGAAGGAAGGATGCGTTGCGGCGGACGGCCGATTCATCCGAAGAGGCGAGATTGTATGTGGTCAGTTAAAGACTGCCGGAGAATGAAGGTCGCGCCGCCGTGGTGGTTGATCCGGCGCGCTCCATCGCTCACTCGCATACAGATCGAGATGCGTTCGCCGTTGCGGATGTAGGAGCGCCAATTTGGTTTTCCGCAGACCCGACAGGGCCTGCGCCAGTTTACGCGACAGAATACGCTCGGGGTTGATGTCCGCATGGCGGGGCTGCCAGTCGCACGATTTTCATCTGAAGCTTGTAAACTTTATTTAGAACCCTTCTCCGCCTCACTTTCCTTCGCGCGAGTTGTAGATTTGGGTCTGGCCTTGTTCGCTGAAGATTTCTTCTTCTTGGTAACAGCTGGCTGAGCCTTCGCGGACTTGCCCTTCGACTTAGCCTTCTCAGGCGCCGGTTTCGCCTTTTGGGCCTTCACTTTCGCCTTTCTGTCTCTTGCCCAGCGAGCTTTCGCGGCGGCGCTGATTTTCTCCCTCGCCTCGGCCGAGAGTTTTCGACGCTTTTGTGGCGCCGCCGCTTCCACGGCGAGGCTTGCGGACGGCCGACCGACCATCGCCGACAGTTGTGTTTGTATCTCCTGCAGCTCTGCAATCTGATTGTCGAGTCCTGTGATAGCAAGGCGAAGCAACTCGGCAGTGTTATCTTTTTTGTTCTTTGGCATTAACTAAAACTCCGATAGGGCATTGTTAGTGTCTCAGGGTAGCTCGTCGGGGATGACGTATTGAGAGCGACATCGTCGAGGAGCTCCGCTATGGTAAGGCCCAAAGCGTGACGCGGACATTGTAATGTAAGAAGCCTATAAATCCTAATTATAGACCTGCCCTCTCGCAGCTATCCGGCCAGCGCCCTGCCCGATCACGAGCGATGGCCGTCGCTCCGACGCGGGTTTCTGATCTTCAACGCGACCGCCTTTTTTTTATTTTTTCTCCAGGCGTGAGTCTGACGCTTGCGCGATCTTTTCCGCGACCCAATCAACCTGCTCGGCTTTAGTCCGAAGCGCCATGCAATGATCGGCCTCTTCCTTGCTGATTCTGATCTGAATTCGCTGGTCGCCTTGCCGCGGGATCAATTGCAGGAAGTAGCGCAGCTTAGGGTTGCGCTTTCCCCCTTTCGATCCGCGGGCCGTAAAGATTTCGCATGTGGCTTCCTTGCCTTCGAGTTTCCAGATAGTCATTTCATTTTAACAACCGCGACCTTAAACTTGCCCCAGTCCGACGAAGATTTTCGACCGTCGCTTGCATTTAGGGATTTTCGATCTCTGCCATAAATCCCCCCGATATCAGCGATCAAATATCGTTACTGCGTCATTTTATCGTAGACTTGAGTTAAACGAAGAATGTGTAAATTAAAGCTGATGATGAGAGGATTGAGAAAAAGAGTTCTGCTTTCGTGGAGCAGCGGCAAGGACAGCGCGTGGGCATTGCACATGCTGCGCCAGCGACCGGATGTTGAGGTGGCCGGTCTGCTTACGACCGTCATTGAACGATTCGACCGGGTGGCGGCGCATGCGGTCAGGACGGATTTGCTACGGCGCCAGGCGGATAGCATAGGGCTGCCGCTGCGGTTGGTCGATCTGCCGTTCCAGTGCGCCAACGAAGTCTACGAAGACCGCATGCGCGCGGCGATCGGCGCGGCGCGGGCGGATGGCATAGAAGGTATCGCTTTCGGCGATTTATTCCTGGCTGACGTGCGCCAGTATCGTGAAAAAATGATGGAGGGAACGGGAATCACGCCGCTTTTCCCCTTATGGGGTCGGCCCACAGTCGAACTGGCGCGTGAGATGACCGCCGGAGGATTGCGCGCCCGGATTACCTGTGTTGATCCACGCCGCCTGCCGGCGGCGATGTCCGGAAGAGAATACAACGACGATTTTCTGAAGGCGCTGCCCGAGGGCGTTGATCCATGCGGCGAAAACGGTGAATTTCATAGTTTTGCCTTCGACGGCCCGATGTTCAATCGCCCGGTTGAATTCACAATCGGAGAAACTGTTGAACATGATGGGTTCGTCTTTACTGATCTGGCGCCGGTTAGTCCACGATTGTAAACGTTCAGGTAGCGCTTCCCCACATTTGTATCAGCAATCTTTCGCCAAGCCTGAAACTTCTTGCTTTCTGGCGTCACTCACTCGATGCATTTATCGGAGCGACTCTCACCGGGTTGCTTTCCAGATCGATTTTCCACATGAAACGCAAACCGGAATCCATTATGACACGAGCTTCTTGGGTCACCATTCTGGCAGTACTCGCTTTGTCGAGTTTCGCGGGCGCGACGCAAAACAGCGCTAAGACGTGGTGGCCTCAGTTTAGAGGGCCGAATTCCTCGGGAATCGGAGAAGGCAAACCGCCCGTTAACTTTGGCCCCGACCAAAACGTCCTTTGGAAGACAGCTGTGGGGCCTGGACTGTCGTCTCCCATCATTTGGGAAGGACGTATCTTCCTGACGGAATTTGATCGGGCGAACAAGCGACTCGCCACGCTGTGTATAGATCGGCGCACGGGCAAGATCCTGTGGCGGCGTACAGTGGCGCCGGAACAGATCGAAAAGGTCCATGAAATCAGCAGCCCCGCCGGCGCCACCCCTGCCACAGACGGAGAGCGAGTCTACGTCTACTTCGGGTCTTATGGGTTAGTGTGTTACGACCTGAACGGAAATCAGAAGTGGGAGAGGCGGCTCCCTGTGCCGGAAAACCCCTATGGCGCGGTCGCTTCACCAATCATCGCAGGTGATTTGTTGGTGATCAACCATCAAGGAAAAGACGCCTACCTGCTCGGCGTCAACCGCCGCGACGGCCGGACAGTTTGGAAGACTGATCGCTCAATGTTTCAGTATGGATGGTCCACTCCCTTGCATTGGCGTCACGACGGAATCGACGAGATTGTCGTGCTTGGCGGTGATTTCAAGCCGAACCAGCGTCTGATGGCATACAACCTATCGGATGGAACGGAGCGATGGTGGGTGGGAGGATTGCCGCCATGCGGTAAAAGCACGCCTGTCATCGGCGACGGTCTGCTGTTTTTTGCAGCGCCGGACATAATTTTGGAGACGGCGGCTGAAAAGGGGAACCCTGAACGAGCCGCTCAGTTCTACGCCAACAACGCGGCTCGTGTAACGGCTGTCCGTCCGGGCGGCAAGGGCGAAGTCGGCCAGGCGAATATCGCATGGTCGGAGAGGAAGGGCGTGCCTGGTGTTCCCTCGCCGTTGTACTACAACGGAAGACTCTATACTTTCCAAAATGGCGGCATCGTTTTCTGTCGAGTGGCCAAGACGGGTGAGTTGTTGTACACGGCGCGGCTGGGAGCGCCGGGCTATTACTATTCCTCGCCGATAGCCTCCGACAACAAGGTTTACATTTCATCCGAAGAGGGAGTGGTCGTTGTACTGGATGCAGGCGAACAGTTGAAAATACTGGCTACAAACAAGCTTGACGGCGCCATCATGGCCACGCCTGCGTTGGTCGACAAATACATCTACGTTAGAACCGATAGTTACCTGTACGCTTTTGGAAAGTGAAATTCGCTTCACGAATGCATTTGGGTATGAGATTGCGGCGCGCTCAAATTCTGACGTCCTTCGTCAAATAGAACGCGAGCCTTCTCGCCCTCGAAAAATTACGAAAAGCGTCGCGCCTCTCGTCCCTAGACGTCTTTAGGGGCGGGCGGCGGCTGATCTGGTGAGGCTTTTCCCTCGGCGTGATCGCCTGTAGAGGTCGCGTTGAACCACCGTCCTGCGGACAGCCATTCCGGCGCGCCGAAGCGAGGCAGTTCCATCGTCACGTAACTGACGAAGTAATGGCGAAGGTAGTAGCTGGAAAGTCCGCTGTCTCTCCCGAAAAGCTCATCCCGCCTTGAACTACTTGCAGTTAGAGAGATTATCAGCTATTCCGCTTGAACGTCCGGCTCAACTACTGCTTAGTTTCCAAAGTACTAAACAGCTTATTCCATCGCTACATTATTACGCGGCATTCCCCTTATTACAGCGACAGACTGTCACGCCTCGCGCCGCCGTCCATACTGAATGCGTGTCACTCTCCTTGCGGAATCAGGAGTTTAGCGGAAGGCGGGAGCGCGGCTCCCATATTGCTTAAAGGATCGGCCCATTCCGGGATAGTTCCAAAGCCTCACTGATCTTCACTAGTTTTTTCAATATGCCAATTCGCAGAATACGTACTTTCTACGTCTTTCGCAGAGACTTCCCCGCGCCTCTCGCCGCCCCACTATCCGACCAACTACTGACCTTCCTCTTGTTCTGTCCCTCCAAAAGAGAGCTTCCGCTGACCAGGCTTGAGAGATTGGGCATATGGGCAGCGAGACGGGCAAAGGAACAGGCCAAGAAAAACAGTATTCCTTCAAGAAGCGTGTTTGATAATTGAAATACCTGTCAAACCGCTTCCCGAAGTCCCACCATGGATTGCAATCCGAGATCGAAGGTATCCTTGCGGTAACACGGTATGGGTAAGAAACCAGATGCGCCGCCGCGCGTTGATACTGTTGGCGAATTCCCCAAACAAAGAACTTATGCGTTTTATCCGATCGAATTTAAAGAGCTTACGCAGCCGAGACTGAATTCGCCAACAGTATCCGCGCCGCAAGGACACATTTGCTCAGGGATCAAGATCAAATTTACGTGGAAGAATTTCGATAAGTCTGAATTTCGAATCAATTACATCTCCGACCTGGCTGTAATCCAACCCGCCAGCCAGCGCCGGGATCCAAAAAAATCCGTCCTGTTCCCCCTGCCGTTTGGCGCGCTCCAGGATCAAGGGAGCTTCCAACTGCCGTATGAAGGCCGTCATCAGCGGCCAAAGGCAAAGCAGATCGCGCAGTAGAATACCGCCTCGTCTGATCGATCAGCCGCAAATAGGCTTCATGAACAAGTTGCTGCAATTCACCCATCATTTCAGCCGCCGTCTGGTAGCGCGATGCGCAATCCTTTTCCAAGGCCCGGTTGATGACGCGTTCCAGCGCGGAAGGCGTTTCTGGGCGCTCACGGCGGAGAGGAGCCGGCGCGTAATGCACGATAGCGTCGGAGACGGACGCCGGACTTTCGCCCGTGAAAGGCTTGGCGCCCGTGACCATCTCGTAGAGCACGACCCCCAGGCTGAAGATGTCGGCGCGGTGGTCCACGTTCTGTCCCAGCGACTGTTCCGGCGACATATAGCTGATCGTGCCCATCACTGCGCCTGAGCCCATTTGCAAGGGCGAGGTTGATGGAATACAGTCATCAGTAGTTCCCAGCTCATCTCCACTCAGCTTTGCCAGACCGAAATCCAGGACTTTGACCAGACCATCGATCCTCACCATGATGTTTTCGGGTTTGATGTCACGGTGCACGATCCCCGCCGTGTGGGCCGCATCCAGCGCTCGGGCAAGCTGAATGGATATGTCCAGCGCTTCATTCAACTTCATTCCACCGCCGGCAAGTCGCTGGCGCAGCGTTTGCCCCTCAATGAACTCGGTGGCGATGAAATGCCAGCACTCATTCTCCTCGATTTCGAAGATGGTGACGATGTTTGGATGGCTGATCCCCGAGGCTGCTTGCGCCTCCCTCATAAATCGCTGTACCAGCTTTGGGTCTCGGGTGAATTCCTGTCGCAGAAACTTGAGCGCGACCTTGCGCCCCAGCCGTGAATCCAGCGCGAGATATACCTGCCCTACGCTTCCTTCGCCGAGCGCCGATATTACCTGATAATGGCTCACGTTTCTCCCCAGTAATGAGCGGGCGGGATCGGTTATCTTTGTTGTGTCGCCTGGATCCAACGCAGGTTGACCGAGGAAGCTGCCGGCCTGTTCGTGCGCCGCGAGCAGCGACGTAACTTCATCGCGCAACTGATCATCACCTGCGCAAGCGCGATCCAGAAAGATCGCGCACTGATCAGCGTCGCGCTCAAAGGCGGCGATAAACAGATCTTCGATTTGTCGCCATCGCTCAGGTCGCATAAATAAATCCGCTCCTTTTTTCGCTTGGTGTTTGCCGGCCCACTAACTGAGTTCACGGTAAAGCCACGCCCTGGCCATAACCCATTCCCGCATCACTGTCTTACGCGAGACGCCCAAAATCTCGGCAGTCTCTTCCACGCTCATTCCGCCAAAATAGCGAAGCTCGACCACATGACTTTTGCGCGGGTCGATGACGGACAATTTTGTGAGCGCCTGGTCGAGCGCGATCAGATCTATAGAGCCTTCATCAGACAGAATAATCACTTCATCGAGCGAAAGTTTGATCGCCCCGGCCCCCCGCTTGTTCCGATGAAGCCCTTTGGCATGGTCAATCAGTATCCGGCGCATCATTTGCGTGGCGACCGAAAAGAAATGCGCGCGGCTCTTCCATTGCACATTCTTCTGACCATTGAGCCGCAGATAGACCTCGTGAACCAGCGCCGTTGGCTGCAAGGAGTGGTCCGCTCGTTCATTATTCAGGTAATGGCGGGCGAGACGGCGCAATTCGTCATAGACGATGGGAATCAATTCATCCAACGACGCTCCGCAGAGGCTTCCACAATCCGTAAGCGTTTGTGTGGCCTCGGCTGACAGGGCTTCCTTCATAACTCCTCCGAAAATGTCCGACAAGCGGCCCGAGCTTATCGGAGCTCCCGAAGGCAATCCTTCACAAAACCTCCGACAAGCGCGGGCAAGCTTGTCGGACATTTCCATCGTTTCATGGCGGCGTCAATGACGCCATGAATGACTCCTCTATACAAAAGATCGGTACAAATGAAAGGACTTGAGTGCCGTCCGGCGAATAGTGGTGCTAAAAATTTCCAGCTGTTATGGGACTTTTTACTCTAATTCGTCGCGTTTATCAATGGAATCTGAGCCCAAGTGAGTTTGCCCGTATCTGGTAATACCAAACCTCGAAAAACAACCTTTCTTTGTAATAGATAGAGATTACTCTGGGCTCTTCTCAGCATATTTACGGTGGCGGGGTTACAAAGTAAGGTGTTAATGAACACAAGGAGAAAAGACGATGTATCGGAAAATGACAGTCAGTGTGGTTGTCCTATGTGCGCTTCTTGCCATGTCCTTCACCGGCGACACAGGTAAGGTTGCAATATCCGCCAGCAATAGCAATGCTGCGGCGGCGCCTATGGCTGCACAGTCAAATGATCTCGAGACTTATGATGACCATTTAGCCAACGTCGCAAAGCAGGTTCCTGGTTTTGGCGGTATGTTTTTCGATCAAGACGGAACATTGCAAGTCTATATGGCGGGACAAAAAGAACCGCTGAGCGCAACTTCAATGGCCTTCCTGGGAGATGTACTAGCCAGAGAGGTTGGGGGTGGAGAACGCTTATCCAGCAGAGGCATGGAGATCCGCGAAGGCCAGTTCGATTTCCTGACTCTCCATGGCTGGCACCAGCAAATGTCGCCCGAAGTGCTTGATATTCCTGGAGTTATCTCCACCGACACTGATGAAAGGGAGAATCTGCTTCGGATCGGAATCACGGACGAGCCAGGCACGGAGGAAGCCGTGGGAGAAACCCTGTCTAAACTGGGTATCCCGCCCAAAGCGGTGATGATCAGTAAAGAAAAGCCGATAGAGCAATACCTCCGAAGTCGCCGCCGGCCATTGCGCGGCGGTTTGCAGGTCAACTTCGGCAATTTCTTATGCACGCTCGGTTTTATTGCCGTCCGCAACGGCGTCAACGGTTATGTGACCAACTCGCACTGTACGACAACTCAGGGAGGGGTCCAAAATACCGTCCATCATCAGCCGAGCGCTTCTGGAACCACCAACCGCGTCGGCATTGAGATCGCGGACCCAACCTATTTCAGCGGCTCTGGGTGTCCGGCTGGCAGAGTATGCCGCCGCAGTGACAGCTCGTTCATTCAGGTTCCTCATCCGAGCGGGCCGGCTGTAACTACCGCCCGGGGCACTATTGCGCGCCCGGCGGTTAACTCATTTACCTGGAACGGAGTGGATATTTTCAATATTACTAGTGAAGGCTCCGCGTTGGTGGGACAAGCCGTCACCAAGGTCGGCCGCACTACAGGCAGAACCGCCGGCACGGTTTCACAAACCTGTGTCAACACTAACGTGTCAGGCACAAACATCACTCAACTTTGCCAAACCTTTGCAAATTATGGGAACGCCGGCGGAGACAGTGGTTCTCCTGTCTTCCGGATTACTACCTTACCAAATGTTGTGCTTGTCGGCATCAACTGGGGAGGTAATGGGACTATTTCGGTATTCAGCCCGATCACGCAAATCCAACAGGAGTTAGGAGCATTAAACACCTGCGCGGGTAGCTGCTGATCGAATCGACTCGACGCGTCCGGCCCTGGACCCACCGGCCCAGGGTCGGACATTCCGAGAAGTGGGATCATTGACTAATCAAATAGATGGGCGTCAGTAACCCGCGATCTCTCCATTGGACGACGGGGGCGCGATTCCGACCCGTTTCCCTGTTTTCGGATCGATCTGAATCGCGACCCAATACCCGGAGCCCCCCGTCTGATTCTTCGGAATAAGCTTGATGGCCTGCCCCTTGGCGACGACGGCTTTAATCAGGTTTTCATCAAAGGTGCCTTCGGCCAACACTTCCATGTAGATCTGTGGGACTGTCCCTCCGCCAACAGGAGATCCAAAATACGGCCCCATGAAATTGGGAGTATCTACCGACTTTTTCAGGTCCATACCGAAGTCAAGTACATTAACCAGATTACTCATTGTGTATTGGTGCAACGCCGAACCGGTGCAGCTGGAACCTAGATATGGTTTATCATTTTTCAGCACAATGACGGGATTCGTCGTATCAGGCAGCCGGTCGCCTGGTTTGATCCTGGCGATTTGTAATTGTTGAAATGTGGCTGAATCGGGAATCGAGACGCCATCGACAAAAATGCCCGTGCCCCCCCATAAAACTGTATTGATCGAGTGTAGAACGGCGGCCATATTTCCCTT
>DATCXQ010000891.1:0-12695 GCA_036565725.1 Blastocatellia bacterium | reverse complement strand
AGGTCCTTGATCCCCTTGTAGACGTTCTCCGAGATCTTCTTGGAGTCCACCCACTCGCCTACCTTCATGCCGGAGTAGGCCGTCACGATGCCGGGCTGGAAGATCGACACTCCCTTCTCCTCGACCTTGGAAATCCTGTAGCGGCGTCCGACCTCTACCGGGATGCTAATTTTCAGCCCGGGACCGGATTTGCGGAAAAGCGGCAACGGCAACCCGCTCGAAACCTTCCCCGCCTCCTCCACCTTCGGCTCGCTTACCTTAGCCTGCAAGTAGCCTTTCGTCCCGAGGAAGTAGCGCACACGCTCGATGTCGTCCGACAGCTTTTCTTTGAAATAGATGTCTTTCGACGTGAAGTTCGAGAACATGCCCGCCTCTTTGACCAGTTTCATCGCCCCGCGCAGCCGGCGCTGCGAGAACCCGTCGCGGTCGCCCACGAACTGGATCTCCTTAACGCGGACGCGCTTGCCTTCTTCCACGTCGAAGACCAGGCCCACCGTGGTGGCCGAAATCTCCTCCACCTCGACCGAGACATCGGCGTTCGGATGACCCTTTTCGGCCAGCAGTTCCCGCAGGACGAGGCGGGCGCGGTTGACCTTCGAGGGGTCGAACTGCGACTCCTTGCTGACCTGGACAGTCCGCTCTTTCCACCTGGTGAGCACCTCGCTCTCGGTGGCCGACTTCATGCCGCGGTACTCAATGGCGCGGATGATCGGGTATTCCTTGACCTGGAAGATGATGATCTTGCCGCCGCGCGGGCCGTCTTCGACGAAGAGTTTGGTCGCCAGCGGGTCGAAGAGCCCCATCTGAATGATGGACTGCAGGTCGCGCTGGGCCAGACCCAGATCGAATTTGTCCTGAGGCTTGCTCTGGACGTAGTAAAGGACCGATTCGCGCGGGATGCGGCGGTTGCCGCGGATCTCGATGTCTTCGACAAAGACCTCCGACGCCTGAGGCCTTTGCGCCAGGACAGGGCTAACCGAATTGAAGGAAACTATCGCAATGACGATTGCGCTCGCCAGAAAGAAAACGCCTCTGGTCATGAAAGCTCTCCCATTGAACAATGTTGATCCGATCATGGAGTTGGTCATGGATTAAACTTCGGAGGAAATCACCCGCCACTTCGGAAGTGATTGGCGGCGAATGGCGAACGGGAACGGGGTCTCATTTCCGGCGCGCCACAAACACCGCCGTCGTCATGAACGATCCGCATTGCCAAGATTGCAGCAATTATTCAAGAACGCGGATTATACGATAAGACTCCGCGCTTGAATAGTCAGATTCCAAAGTCGGGGTTTCGGCCCGCCGGGTGGTGACCATCCGCCCGGCGGGCCTCTCCAGATTTCATCGGGGGGTTACGAAAACACAAGCAGTCAGGTGGATATTTTGAGGCATTTACATTTATCCGACAAGCACCTCATCCGGTTCATTCAATTCCTCGGCGAGATTTTCCGGCAGCGCGACTCCGCTCACCGAACGGTAATTCAGCGCGTCGCCGTCGAGGAAGACCTCGATCAGCGGGGCAGACCCGATGCGCCCCTGAATGAGGGCCTCCGAGAGTGGGTCTTCGACGTATTTCTGTAGGGCGCGGCGCAAGGGTCGAGCGCCGTAGGTACGATCGGCGCAGGTCCGGTCGACGACCCAGCGTATGGCGTCCTCGGTCAACCGGATTTCGAGTTTGCGCCGCCCGAGCGTCCGGTTGAGTTGATCCAAGAGCAGACCGACGATCCTCAAGAGGTCGTCGTCGGTCAGCGGCTCGAATATGATGATTTCATCGAGGCGGTTGATGAATTCCGGGTTGAAGGTCTCGCGCACGGCGGCCATCACGCGGTCTTCATTCATGGCGACGCCATGATCGTGGGACGACTGGAAGCCCAAACTCGCGCCTTTGTTGATGAACCTCGCCCCGATGTTCGAGGTCATAATCACTATCACGTTTTTGAAATCGACTTGCGCGCCGGCCGAATCGGTCAGCATGCCGTCTTCGAAAACCTGGAGCAGGATATTGAAGATGTCGGGGTGCGCTTTTTCGATCTCGTCGAGGAGGAGCACCGAATAGGGGTTGCGGCGAATGCGCTCGGTCAACTGGCCGCCTTCGTCGTAGCCGACGTAACCCGGAGGCGATCCGATCAGCTTCGACACCGAGTGTTTCTCCATGAACTCCGACATGTCAAGGCGGATCATCGCGCGTTCGGAGCCGAATAGAAAATCGGCCAATGAGCGCGCCACCTCGGTCTTGCCCACGCCGGTCGGCCCCAGGAAAAGGAACGACCCGACCGGCCGCTGCGGATTCTTCAGGCCCGCGCGCGAACGGCGTATGGCGCGGGAGAGCGCCGAGATCGCCGACTCCTGACTGATCACGCGCTTGTGCAACTCTTCCTCGATCCGAAGCAGCTTGACCAGTTCTTCTTCCTGCAAAGAGGCGACGGGGATGCCAGTCCAGTTGGCGATCACGTCGTCGATGTCCTGCTTGTTGACCAGCGCCGCGTAATTCTCGTAATCCTGTGGCTCGTAATATTGCGGCGGGCGGCGGGAATTGGAGGAATAGATTCGGTCGCGATCGCGGTAATGGCCGTAATCGCGCGACTCCTGCCGGAAATCTTTCTGCTGCTGCTGCTGCCAGCGGGGCGGGGGCGGGACGTACCCGCTCTCGCGCTGAACGCGCAACTTCACGCGGGCGCCGGCCTCATCGATCACGTCAATGGCTTTGTCGGGAAGGAAACGCTCCGGGAGGTAGCGGACCGATTGATAGACCGCCGCCTCGATGGCGTCCTCGGCGTAGCGGACGTTGTGGTACGACTCGTAGCGGTCTTTGACCCCTTCGATGATTTGAATGGCCTCCAACTCGCTCGGCGCGGTGACTTTGACGGCCTGGAACCGGCGCTCCAGCGAACGATCTTTCTCAATCGATTTGCGGAACTCGGCCGTGGTGGTAGCGCCGATGCACTGAATCTCGCCGCGCGACAGGGCCGGCTTCAGGATGTTCGCCGCGTCCAGGCTGCCTTCGGCCGAACCGGCGCCGATCAGCGTGTGCAACTCGTCAATGAAGATGATGTACTGCGGGTTGTCGATCAACTCACGCATTATGGTCTTCATGCGCTCCTCGAACTGCCCCCGGTATTTCGTTCCCGCGACGACCAGGCTCAGGTCGAGCGCCAGAATCCGCTTGTCGGCGAGGAATGACGGTACGTCGCCGTTGACGATGCGCTGCGCCAGTCCCTCCACGATCGCCGTCTTGCCGACGCCGGGTTCTCCAACCAGCACCGGGTTATTTTTCGTCCGGCGGCAGAGGATCTGAACGACGCGGTCTATCTCCCTTTCGCGCCCGACCAGCGGGTCGAGCTTGCCTTCGAGGGCGGACTCTGTCAGGTCGCGGCTGAATTCGAACAGGTGCGGGGTCTCTTTGCGCGCATGGGCGTTGCGTTCCATGTTGGCCTGCCGCATCAGGTCCTGGCGGATGTCGGAGAGCCTCAGGCCGCGCTCGTAGAGGATTTCGGCGGCGACCGAATTCTCTTCGCGCAACAACCCGAGCAGCAGGTGCTCGGTGCCGATGTGTCGGTTGCCTAGCCGCTCGGATTCCTCGGCGGCGAACGCCAGCACGCGTTTCGCCTCGCCAGAAAGCGGCAGGTCGATCTGAGAGGAAATGCGGTCGCGCATGACCGTCCGATTTTCTATCTCCTTACGGATCAACTCGACGTTGGCGTGCGAGCGGTGAAAGAACCGCGCGGTGAGATTCTTGTCCTCACGGATCAGTCCCAGCAAAATGTGTTCGGCTTCGATCTGGGAAGCTCCGAATTGGCTCGCTTCGTAGCGGGCAAAGAAAATGACGCGACGCGCTTTTTCTGTATATCGTTCGAACATCTTAAAATCCGACCTCATAAGGACCTGAGCGCCCCGCCTTCCAACCGCAAGGCGCGATCGCACAAGCCGGCCAATTTCTCGTTGTGAGTGACGATGACAGCGGTCAATCGCTCTTCTCTCTGCAATTGCCTGAATAAAGCGTGAACCTCATCTCCCGTGCGCTGATCCAGATTTCCCGTCGGCTCATCGGCAAGGAGCAATGTGGGCGAAGAAATCAGCGCCCTAGCCAAAGCGACTCTCTGCCGCTCGCCCCCCGAAAGCTCGCCGGGACGATGTCCGGCGCGCCCAGCCAACCCGACACGGCCGAGCAGTACGTCGGCCTGACGGGCGGCGTTGCGTTTTGCCGCGCCGCCGATCAATAACGGCATCATCACGTTCTCTGTCGCAGAGAATTCAGGGAGCAAGTGATGAAACTGAAAAACGAATCCGATCCGCCGGTTGCGAAAGCATGCCAAGTCTAGCTCAGCGTTTTTTGCGATGTCAAACTCGCCTATTTTCACACTACCCGAAGTTGGCTGGTCCAACCCCCCGAGCAGGTGGAGAAGCGTCGATTTGCCCACTCCCGACTCGCCTGTGATGGCGACCATCTCGCCGCGCGCCACCTCCAGTTGAAGGTCGCGAAAGACGACGACCTCCTCCGCTCGACCCGGATATATCTTGGTCAGGTCGACAGCGCGAAGCAGAACTTCCCCGTTTCTTCCTATGTTATCCAACGTCATCTATATTAGCCACAGAGCCCAAGATTGACAGGGCGACTTGGCGACTTGGCGACCTTGAGAAAACCTTCTTTCGCCGCGTCGCCAAGTCGCCAAGTCGCCCTGTCAATCTTTCTCTTAGCATAGTTCCCACCGTTATTTACTATCAGACCCCGCTTTCATCAATCCGTCGGCCAGCGAGGCGAAAAACGTGAAGGTGCCGAAGGGCGAAAGCGATTCGACGTAAACGCCGCGCTCATTAAACGTGGTCGCGCTCGTCGCGAGAGGCAGCCGGTCGAGCGCGGACGGCCTCGACGGCGCCCGTCCCACCCAACGCGCGATCGTGGAGAGCATTTCGCCGCTCTCTTCCTTCGCCGAAGTGAAGCTTTTTACCGCCGCCAGCCCCCGCGTCTTGTCCGCGACGGCCAGTTGCGGCGAATCTTTGAAACTCCGCCCGCTCTGACGCGCGTCGATTAACTGCGTCAGGCGCTCGCGCGCGCCGAGCGCGAGGAAATCTTCGATGATGACCGCCGCCCCGTGCCGCGCGTCGCTCGAAGTGAAAATCTCGCGCCCCTTGTACTGTTCGCGCAAAAGTTTCGCGCCTCGCGCCGTGAAGACGCGTTCGATCAGCGTCTCGACAAAAGCCGCGTTGCGCTGCGAGATCAACCAGACGCGATCCTTCGCTTCGCCGGTCATGTTGAAATTGGCGATCTCATCGCCGATCGCGCCGTCCGTCTTGTCGCTCTCTTTTATGCCCAGAAAAAAGTCGAGCGCGCCGATGATGAATGTATGCAGCATGAAGCTATGCCCCACTCCGACCCGCGCCGAGATCGCGGCCTCTATTCCGTCGAGCGCCTTGATCGGGTTTTCGACGCCGATCAACGTCACGTCCTTGGCCTCCGCCGGGATCACATCCATTATCTCGGGGACGCGTTGCGCGTCCGAGTTCGGTCGCTTCGGCGCGGCCGGTTTTACGGCGGCCCTGAGCGCGTCCGCCAAATCGGGTTTGCAGAGCAGCATATAGCGGTCGACGACGGCGCCGTTTTCAAAACTCGCGCTGTAAGCTATGCCGTCGGTCGCGCGTGACGAGAAATTGGTGAAGACGTCGCCCATCATCCCGGCCATCGCCGCCTTGCTCAGTATGTCGCCCGAAATCAGAAAGGTCCAGAACCGCAGCAGCCGCGTCACGCCTTCGCCCGTGACGAAACCGAACATCGCGCCCTGCCCGGGCGCCGGCTCGACCAGCTGGCGCGCGTTCCGCATGTGAAAGTTGTTGACCATCGAAGGCGCGCGCCCAAGCCGCGCGTCAATGCAGTCGCGCAGAGGTTCGGGGTGATTGGCCAGAATCAACTCCCCTTCGATCTGGGCCGTCAACAACTGCTTGTCCGGATCGCTCGCGCGCCAGGTCTGGAACGGAACCCCGGCGTACTCGCCGCTCTCTTTGGAGAAGCGCCCGAAAGCGCGCTCCGCGAATTGCGGCAGCCTCTTCTCGGCGACTTCGCGCAAGGAATCGGCGTCGCTGTGCGTCTCGGCGATCAACGCTATTCGGGGTTTCACCTGCTCCCCTCGAACTTCAAGCCCGGTGATCACCAGGGCGAATTGTGATCGGGCGAGCATCGCCGCTTCTCCCCTGCCGGTCATCCACGCGATCAAATCTCCAAAAGGCCACATGCCGACCTTGCCGAGATAATCCAGCTCCGTGGGAACACCGTAAGCGGGCGCGAGTTCGCGCCAGGCCTCCGTCGAGGTCAGGTTGTCGATCAATTGTGGCCAGTTGTTGATTTCAAGGTAGCCGAGCGCGGTTTCGGGCGCGTAGGACGCCATGACCACCGGTTTCGGGCGCCGCGCGTAAAACCATCCGCCCACCGCGAGTGGCAGGAGGATGAGCAACGCGAGAATCAACCGTTTGCGCGAGAACCGAAATCGCCCTCTACGTGATTCCTGCCCGCCTTTCGCGCCGTCTTGGTAAAAGAAATCGTCGTCCACTTTCAATGTCCTATGAAACATGTCGAATTCTTATCTTAGTCGCTTCTCAAAAAAATCCAGAATGCGCCTCTCGTATTCTTCCTTCGCCATTTGATGCACATCAACGTGCGCCGCTGCTTCGACCACCCAAAGTTCTTTAGGCTCGCTCGCGGCGGCGAAAATCTCCCTGGATTCGTCCAATTTGGTATGCTGGTCTTTCGCGCCGGCGATAAAAAGTTTAGGAGCTTTGATCGCGCCGACGCGATCAATCGGCCGCAACGCCTCTTTCTCAATTCCCGCGCGCCATGGCAATTGCATAATTAACAGCCGCCCCAGGCCGCGCGCCCAAGCGCCCAAATATCTTTCCACCCTGTTCGCTACCGCCCGCTCGATGTCCGGGTAGACCGCTTCCAAAACTATCGCCTCGACTTCGAGCGCAGGAGACGCCAATATGGCGGCCGCGCCTCCCATCGAAAGCCCCATCACGCCCAGCTTCTCGCCAGGATTATTCTTCTTCATGAATTCCACGGCGTCCTGCGCGTCACGGCTTTCCAGGTAACCGATTGTAATCTGTTTTCCGGGACTTTCGCCGTGCGCCTGAAAATCGAAGAGCAGAACGCTATAACCCGCTTCACTCAGAAACGAAGCGCGCGCCAACATCTGCCGCCTGTCGCCGCGAAACCCGTGCATTAACACGACCGCTCCCGCGCCCTTGCGTCCTGGAATCAGCCATCCGCGCAGTTCCGAGCCGGAGCCGCTCTCAAATTGCACATCGCGCCCCTGTAAATGAACGGGGAGCGCGCCTATTGAATGCATGGCTGGGCGACTTAAAAAACTTCCCGCGCCCCAGACCGCGCAACAGAAGAATACAGGAATCACGGCGGCGCAAAACAGAGCCTGTTTTCTCTTGGCGTTAATAAACAATTTCATTTTCTAGGCTCAATAGGCGCAAAGGCGGCTGAGGGATGTCTCAGCCGCCTTTGCGGTTTTATGTTTTACCTCATCACCCAGTTTTGCTTAAGCTCCAATTCTGAATGGGACATATAGGTCCTATAGGACCTATATGTCCCATTCAACGGAGACGATCACTTTTTCGATGATCGCGTCAGCTTGCGGGCGCGCTCGGCCAATTGAGCCGACTGTGGAATCTCGGCGATCGCGCGCTGCAATTGCTCATCCGTATCCGCCATCATCCGCCTCTGCGTGTCGACGCCGTAAGCCGCGATCAGCGCCTCCTCGCGGATTTTCTGCCTCGCCCACTCGAAATTCTCGTCGACAGCCTTCATCGTCAGATTGGCTTCAGGATTCTTCGCGAGAAAATCAACCATGAAATCGCGGTAGGCTTTCATGATCTGATCGTTGACGACGAATTCATCGGGCCGCGGCTGGTGGTCGAACTCGAGCGCGTCGCGCTTGAAACCGGGGGCGACGACGACGCGCCCGGCCATCAATTCGCGCACGAACATGAAGAGCCCATTGGTCCAGATCGTCCCCTGCGCCTCACTGAATGTCCCGGCCTCGACCTTGATGTCAGGTTCGATGCCGCCTCCACCGTAAACCGCGCGTCCCGTGTCAGTGCGGCGCATGTCGTTGTGAGGCGCAGGCGACGTATTGGAGCCGTTCGCGCTGCGGCGGAAGTGGTATTCGTAACTCGACCCGTTCGAGTAATCGCGCTGGATGAGACGTCCGCTCGGCGTGTAATACCGCGCTGTGGTCAGCGTCAACCCTGCGCCCCCGGATAGCGGATAGATCGTCTGCACCAGTCCCTTGCCGAAGCTGGGTTCGCCGACGATCATGCCGCGGTCGTGATCCTGAATCGCCCCGGCCACGATCTCGGATGCCGAAGCCGAGCCGTCGTCAATTAAAATTACCAGCGGAAAATTTTCGGGCAATCCCGATTCGGCGGACCAGTCCCTGTCGCCTCCGCGCCCGCGCCCACGAACCGAGAGGATGACCTGGCTGCGCTGCAAAAACTTGTCGGCGACCCGAATCGCCTGTTCGAGAAAACCGCCCGGATTCCCGCGCAGGTCGAGCAGCAGCGAATTCATCCCTTGCGCTTTCAGGGCGGAGATCGCCGAGGTCAGTTCGTCGCTCGTCGTCGAATGGAAGCCGCGCGAGAGGGCGATGTAGCCCACGCCAGGCTTGACAATGTAATTGCCGGAGATCGAAGGCAGGTCCACGGCGGCCCGGTCCAGCGTCACGGTGACCGGTTCGGCGACCCCGGCGCGACGGACGGTCACTTTGACTTCCACGCCGAGTTCGCCGCGCAGATTGTCGCGCACCTGATCGGCGTTCCAGGTCTCCGTGCTCTTTCCGTCAATGGCGATGATCTGATCGCCGTATCGCAACCCGGCCTGCGCGGCGGGCGTATCCTTGAATGTCTCGATGATGTAAACGCCGCGATGCCGCCCCAGGATAGATGCGCCGATGCCGTAATACTGGCTGCGCTGCTCCATCCTCATCTCTTCGAACGCCTTGCGGTCGTAATAATTCGAGTGCGGGTCGAGCGTCCGGAGCATGCCCTGGATCGCCGTCGTGGTCAGCGCTTCGTATTCGACCTCTTCGACGTAATTTTCACGAATCAGGTCGATCGCCGCGACGTAGTCGCGGCCCAAATGATCCAATGCCGACTTGTCATCTACGACCGCTTGCGGGCGAATGTATGCGAGGCTGATCATCGCCGCGACCGCAATGGCAAAGATCGGGAACCGCCGCCACTTACTTATCATTCGTAGGCGCCTCCTAAGCGCATAAGAAGGTGAAAACCCATGGGAGTGAGATTGCCTATTGCGGATTGCGGATTTGAGAACCCAGTAATTGCTTTCTTTTCAAAATACTCACGACTTTAAATTTGGACCTGCCAGGCGCCAATACAAAATTCGATGGCGCTGGGATTGCGGTAAGCGCTTCATCATCAAACATTCCGCAATCCGCAATCCTATTTCCCAGCGCTAATACTAGCCAAACTCAATTGACATTGAAAGCGGCGCCCCTCCGACCGAGTAATGAGGAAAGAAATTTTCCATTTCCCGCATTACATTTGTCATTAGTCATCGCCGGGGCCGGCCTTTTCCAACTGCGAATGACAAATGTAATATGGGAAACGGAAAACGATATGGTCATTGCGAGTCCCTCAAACGAACGTCTGAAATACGCCCGCCGCGTCCGCGATGGGCGCGAACCGGATTTGATCTTCGTCGAGGGCGCCCGTTTGATCGAGGAAAGTTTGCAATCTGGCTTGAAGCTGACGGCATGTTTCCACGAGCCAGACCCGACTCCACGCGCACAAAAACTCATCGACGAGATGGCGAGCCGGGGTTGTCCTCTCTTCCCGGCGATTCGCGCCGCGCTCGATACGGTGGCCGACACCGTCAGCTCACAGGGGCTGATCGTGATCGCGGAAAAGCCCGAATTCAATTTCGACAGCGCTTTGCGGGCGCGAGACGGCGTCGCGCCGCTTCTCGTCTGTCTGGATTCGGCGCAAGATCCCGGCAATTTCGGGACGATAGTCAGGACTGCCGAAGCGGCCGGGGCGAGCGGTGTCGTCGCGACTAAGGGTTCCGTCGACGCGTTTGCGCCGAAGACGCTGCGCAGTTCGATGGGGTCGGCCTTCCGGTTGCCAGTCGTGACCGGAGTCGAGGACGGAGATTTGGCGCTCGTGAGCAAAGCTTCGAATTTGAGAATGGTGGCGACGACGGCAGGCGGCGAAACCGTTTATACTGACTATGATTGGCGCAGCCCAACGATGGTCGTCTTCGGCAACGAGGCGCGCGGCCTCGGGCGGGAGTTGTTGGAACGTTGCGACGAGCGTTTGCGTATTCCGTTGCGCGCCCCGGTCGAATCTTTGAACATAGCAGCCGCGGCCGCTGTCATCTTATTCGAAGCGGCCCGGCAGCGAAGAGACACAGGGAGATAGGGGGACAAGGAGACAAGGAGACATACTTATGTCCCATTAGTCCCATAAGTCCTATAAGTCCCATTTGGATTTGAATATGGCGGAAAACAGTACGAAGGACGCTGATTTCTCAAGCCGCCTGGAGTCTTTCGCGCGGCGGTTATTCGAGCGCATCGGCGCCGCGATCGATTTCGCGTTGCGCAGAGGCGGCGGGTTCGAAGGCGGGGCGCGCGCCGATCTGGCCTCACTCGGGCCGCTCATCGAGCGTGCGGTCGAAGACGACCTGAAGCGCGAAGACTCGCGCCTCCTCGCGCCGAACCTGATCGAGCTTCGCTACGATTACGAAACCTACACGCGAATGGGAGCTTCGCGTCGCGAATTCCTGCAACGCGAGCTGGACGCGAACATATACGAATACATTTACAACCGCCGCTATGCGACTCTCGGCGAGGTTCAGGTGAGGATCGCCTACGACGCCTTCACGCGCGGCCTCGAGATCAGAACCGGCTTCGGCGAACCCAGGCCCCCCGTCGTCCCGCAGAACGCGCCTGCGGAGGCGCAGTCGCCGGGGCGGGCGAAGGGCGGGACTGTCGAGGTCGTTCTTCAAATCGAGGGCGGTTCGCGCATTCTGCGGGCGCGCGTCGGGAGCGGCGCCGGGCCGGTAGGGATAGGGCGCAACAGCGCAAACGCCCTGATCATCGACGATTCGACGGTCTCGAATTTCCATGCGGCTCTGACGATCTCCGCGAACGGCGATCTTCTCCTGGCGGACCGCGGCAGCAGCAATGGGACTTACGTCAACGGCGTGACGCTCGAAACCGGCGGCAGGATCATCATCCGAGACGGCGACCGGCTGAAATTCGGCGACGTCGAAGCGGCTTTGAGAATTTCGGATTGATTGATGGAGGGGAGTGGGGATTAGGGAGTGGGGAATGGGGATAGGAAGTGGAACTTTATCCCCATTCCCCACTCCCTAATCCCTTCCTTCCGCAACTTTATGAGCTTTCCATTCATTGCGACAATCATTCTTCTGATCGGCATGGCGGGATTGACCCTCGCGTTGTTCGCCTCGACGTGGCGTTATCGTTCGCGCGCGGCCAAACTCGATCAGGCCGAGGCTAAACTTCCCGAAGACTTCGGGCCGCGGCTGACCAGCCGGCGCCTGCGCTACGTTCGCTGGACGTTTGCGCTGATGGTGGTGGCGGCGCTCGGCTTTCACGCCTACTGGGGGTTGTTCGCGACGGGGCCGCTCGACGAGAGCCCGGTCTTCGCGGCCTTGAAAAACAAGCGCGACCAGCGCAACCGCCGCGAGGCCGAGAGCGCGCTGCGCGGATGGATTTATGACCGCCATCACGACCCGCGACGGGCGCTGGCGAAATATCGCTACCTCAACAACCGGATCATCCGTGATTACCCATTGGGGCCCGGCGCGGCGCACATAGTAGGTTACGGCACGCTCACGCGCGGCGAGGCCTTGCTCGAACGGGCCGCGGCCGCCGCCCGCCCGTCGCAACCCGAAAAGAGCTGGTGGCAAAAACTCACCGAGTTCGACGGCGAAACCGCACGCCCGCCGGTCGGCCAGGACATAGTCCTGACGATCGATTACGAGTTGCAGAAGGCGGCGTCGGAACAGTTGCTAGGCAAACGCGGGGCGGTCGTCATGCTCAACCCGCAGACCGGCGAGATTCTAGCGATGGCCAGCGCGCCGAGCTTCGACCCGGGCGACGTCGACAACGACGTGAAGTGGCAGGAGATCTGGAACGACGCCGGGCGCAAACCGCTGCTCAACCGGGCTATCGATGAATACTACCTGCCCGGCTCGACGCTCAAAACTGTGACCGCCGCAGCCGGGATCGAATCGAGGTTGGACGACAAAACCTTCACCTGCCGCGGCGAAGGCTGGACGCCGCCCGGCTCGAACCGCCCGATCCGAGACGACGAAGGCGAATCGCACGGCTCGCTCGGTCTGCTCGACGCCTATACGAAATCCTGCAACCAGTACTTCGCGCAACTCGGCGTCGAGGTCGAGCGCCAGCGGATGGGCGAAGCGGCCTCCCGATTCGGCCTCCGCGTCTACGACACCGGCGCCGAGTCGATCGGCGTGGGCGCGTTTCACAACCTTTGGAATACAAGCAACAAAGTCCTCTCCGACGTGCTCGCGCCGCTTATCTCGACGTTCGTCGCGGGGCGCAAGATCACGAAATACGACCTCGCGCTCGAATCGATCGGTCAGGGATACGTGCAACTGACCCCGATGCAGATGGCGATGATCGCGGCTGCCG
>DATCXQ010000884.1:0-9411 GCA_036565725.1 Blastocatellia bacterium | reverse complement strand
GGAGGCGGCGGAGGCGGCGGACGTGGTGGATTCAACCGTGATCGAGGCGGACGCGGTAATCGTTACTGAATAGAAGACCATACAGACGTATGGGGGCGGGGAATGGGGAGTGGGGAATGGAGAAGAACACTGCTCATTTTTCTTCTCCCATTCTCTATTCCACGCTCCCCACTATCCAAATCCCATCACTGCTCTTACGTCCTACCGGCTCAGAGCGCATGGAAAATATATCTCAACAGATAGCGCATCTGCGCCGCGAATACGTCTCTCAACCCTTCAATGAAAGCCAGGTCGCCGGCGACCCGGTCACCCAGTTTAAAAAGTGGTTCGATGAAGCCGTGCGCTCCGAGCAACCCGACGCCGAAGCCATGACGCTTTCAACCGCGACGCCCGATGGGCGCGTGGCCGCGCGCGTAGTCCTCTTGAAGGGCTGCGACGAGCGCGGATTCGTCTTCTTCACAAATTACGAGAGCCGCAAGAGTCTCGAGATGATGAGCAATCCCCATGTGGCTCTGACGTTCTATTGGCACACGCTTCACCGTCAAGTCAGGATCGAGGGCCTGGCCGAGAAGGCGTCGCCCGAAGAATCCGAAGAATATTTTCAAACCCGTCCTCACGGAAGCCAGATAGGCGCCTGGGCTTCGCCACAGAGCCAAGAGATCGGCGACAGGGAGGAGCTTGAACGCAGAGTGGGCGAGATCGAGGCGCGATTTAAAGGCCGTCCGGTCAACTGCCCGCCATTCTGGGGAGGCTTTCGCGTAAAACCTGAAAGGATCGAATTCTGGCAGGGGCGCGAGAGTCGCTTGCACGACAGAATTCTCTATACTTTGCGCAACAACGAGTGGCGAATCTCCAGACTCGCGCCCTGATTGCGACGGGGCGACAGGGCGACAAGGCGACGGGGCGAATAAGAGAAGAGGAAAATATGTTCCGTCCTCTCCCTATCGCCCCGTCGCCTTGTCTCAATCAGGCTGGTAGCAATCCCTTAATCTCCCGCACGACGCGTTCGACCTCTTCCTGGTCGGCGAGCGCGATCATGAAGAATTTATACCCCTCGCTGATGCAGACCATGCCATTGGCGAAAAACCAGATTCCATTAAGCAAAGGATTGGCGCCGAGGATCAGGCTGACCGGAAACCCTGTGACTGTCGCGCCTGAAAAAGCCGCGCCGATCAGCGACGCCCCCGCCGCAACGCTGAACGCCCCGAGCAGCGGCGCGCCGACGTATTTCGTCAGGTTGCGCTGGAACTCTACGCGACCGCGTTCCGCCTCGTCGAGCTTGCCTTCCGCAAGCATTTTCTCCTGTTCTTTCAGGTAGTCGTTGTATTTTTCAGTCAACTTGCGAAGGCCGACTATGGGGAGCGCGCTGTGAAATAACCAGTTGTTGGCCGCGCCAGCGCCCAGAATTGTCACGCCGAGACTCGGCAGCGCGGCGCCCATTCGCACGCCGGCGATCATCGAAAACGTCACTACAGCGGATTTGCCCGGATTCTCTTTGATCCAGGCGCGGGCCTTTTCAACGCCGCTTAGCGCGGCTTCGACGACTCGCGCGCCGCTCGCGCTCAGGTTGTAAGCCTGCTCCGCGCGGTGATAATAGCTTTGAGCGGCGCCAAAGACCTCCCGCGCGGCGTCTTCCGCCTTGGCTGCTTTATCACGCAGGTTGTCTGTAACCTTGTATTGTTCGTCAATCTTATCGAGCCGTTCGCGCGCCGCTCCCGTCGCCTCATTGATCTTGGCCTCTGCCTTCCGCGCCATGTCGCCCGCCGTGTCGATCCCTTGTTCGACCTTATTCTTCAGATCGAAGCGTTGGTCCAGGTCTTGCGCGGCGCGGCGCGCCGCATCGCGCAGTTGATCAAATATGCTGTTACTCATCGAAAATCCCTCCACTGAGCGTCTATTTTGCGTCTATGATGATAGCTTACGCCGGCGTGGTAGTGAAAGTTCACAGCCTTATTCGGCTCAGCCGGTCGTAAGGATCGCCCGCAAGAGCGCGCGCGCCGGCCCAAATCGATAGTAGGACAGACTGCAGTCTATCCGCCCCGATTCCATGCCATGGACAGGCTAGAGCCTGTCCAATTATTTTCGTTGACAGACCGCCCTGCGCCGCGTAGACTTAGTGTACTTGATACACTAAGACTGTCTCTGATGACAAGTGAGGGGCGATGGAAGCGAATCTCGACAATCCCGGTTTCTCAGGTCTGGCGACGGACCTTTATCAATTGACCATGGCCGCGGCCTATCACGCCAACGGCCGCCACGAACGCGCCAGCTTCGAGTTGTTCACGCGCAAACTTCCCGAAGGGCGTTCATACCTGATCGTCGCGGGCCTCGAGCAGGCGCTCGACTACCTGCGCGGTCTGAGTTTTTCGGCGGGCGAGATCGAGTATCTGCGGGGGCTGCCGGCGTTCGCTCATGTCTCGCCGGAGTTCTTCGACTACCTGCGCGACTTCCGCTTCACCGGTGACGTGTGGGCGATGCCCGAAGGGAGTGTGGCGTTCGCGGGCGAGCCTTTATTGTTGGTGACCGCGCCGCTGATCGAGGCTCAGGTCGTCGAGACCTATCTGCTCTCGACGATCAATTTTCAAACCCTGATCGCGACCAAGGCCGCCCGCATCGTCGAAGCGGCGCAAGGCCGCGGAGTGGTCGAATTCGGGGCGCGGCGCGCTCATGGCTTCGGCGCGGCGGTTTACGCGGCTCGCTCGGCCTTCATCGGCGGCTGTGTGGGCACGTCGAACGTCGAGACGGGCAGGAGGTTCGGCATCCCGGTCTACGGCACCGCCGCGCACTCGTTCACGATGGCCTTCGACAATGAGATTGACGCCTTCCGCGCCTACTTCAAGGTTTTCCCCGAAAGCTCTACTCTGTTGCTCGACACTTACGACACGATCAACGCGGCGCGATTGGCGACCGAGTTCGGGCCGGAGTTGCGTGGCGTGCGACTGGACAGCGGCGATCTGGCCGAATTATCGAAGCAGGTGAGGGCGATCCTGGACGAGGCCGAAATGCGGCGGACGAAGATTTTCGCCAGCGGCGACCTCAACGAATATAAGATCGCCGAATTGATCGCGGCGGGAGCCCCGATCGACCTTTTCGGCGTCGGCACTGACCTTTCGACCTCACGCGACGCGCCCGCGCTCGGAGGCGTTTACAAGCTAGTGGAAATCGAATTCGACGGGCGGGTGTCGCCGAAGATGAAGCTGAGCCGCGACAAGGCGACCTATCCATACCGCAAACAGGTCTGGCGCGAGACCACGGGCGACGGCTCGTTCGCCGGAGACGTCATCGCCAGGGCCGATGAGACCGATTTGCCGGGCCCGCCCTTGCTCAAGCTCGTGATGCGTGATGGCCAGCCCGCCGCGCCTCTCCCCGGCCTGCAAGAAGCCCAGGAACGCGCGCGGCGACAACTGGCCAGTTTGCCTGAGCCGCACAAGAGATTGATCGAGGCGCAGCCGTACCCGGTTCGATATAGTGATAAATTAGAGCAAAGCAGGATGGCCCTGCAGCGGGAATTTGAAAAACAGAGATGCGGTATTAAAGAATAAGAAATTCAGCCACGAATGAACGCTAATATTCACAAATGGGAGATAAAGCGCAAATGGATCTTGTAGATCAAGAAGGGATTCGTGTTCATTCGTGGCTGATCATCTTTTCAGGAGCCTGCAGGTCGCGTTGCGACGCCCTGAAACGATGAAAAGCGCAGTTCGTAGTCCCGCCTTTAGGCGGAAGCGTCGGATGCGGATCCATTCCGTCACTCCAAACGCTTCCGCCTAAAGGCGGGACTACGAACGATTTTCTGAGGAGGTTGAATCGTGAGAATCGAAATCAGGCAGGGAGACATCACCGATCAACAAGACATTGAAGCGATCGTCAACGCGGCGAACACCGACCTCGCGCTGGGGGCCGGGGTCGCGGGCGCGATCCTGCGCAAAGGGGGCGCGGTCATTGACGAAGAAGGCAGGCGCAAGGCTCCGATCCGTTTGGGCGAGGCCGCCGTCACTACGGCTGGCGCGCTGCCGAATAAATACGTCATTCACGCGGCGGCGATGGGGTACCGGGCCGAAGACCGCATGGTTCCGAAAGACCCGGGCACGGGATCGAGCGCCGAGATCATTCGCAGCGCGACGCTCGCCAGTCTTCGCCGGGCCGAAGAACTACAGTTGAAATCAATCGCCTTCCCTGCGCTCGCGACGGGGGTGGCGCGTTTTCCCGTCGACAGATGCGCGGAGCTGATGATCGCGGCGGCGCGTGGTTACGGCGCGGAACATCCCGACAGTTCCATTGAGCTGATCGTTTTCGTTCTCTTCACGCTTGACGATTACGGAACTTTCAAACAATTCGCCGATCAGCGCAGCGAGCAATAGTTAGTGGGTTGTCAGTCGCCCCGCTCGCGGCTCTGATCCGAGTCCGAAGGTGAGGTAAAAAATGATATTCTTCGACGTAGACACCCAAAGGGATTTTATGGATTCAACTGGCGCGCTCTACGTGCCCGACGCCGAGGCGATACGTACGAACGTCGGGCGTCTGCTGCGCGAGGCCGGCGACCGCAAAGTGACGACCGTCTCCTCGCGCTGCGCGCACGAGCCTGGCGACCCGGAGTTCGAGATATTCCCGCCGCATTGCATTGACGGCTCGCCGGGGGCGGAACGTGTCTTCGCCGACCTGCCTGCGCTGCCGCGCCGGGAGATCGAGGTCGACGCCACGGCCGACCAGCAGGCGCAAATCCGGCCCGCCACGCATTACGTCGTCAAAAAGAAGGTCTTCGACCTTTTCTCCAATCCATGGTTGGAAGGTTTGAGGCGGAAGGGAGCTTTCAAAGGCGAATCGTGCGTCGTCTTCGGCGTCGCCACTGACTATTGCGTGCGAGCCTGCGCGCTCGGTCTGGCCGAAGCGGGCGCCCATGTTCTGCTCGTCGAAGACGCGATCCGCGGCGTCGCCGGCGAGACGACTGCGCGCACAATCGACGAAATGCGCGCCGCGGGAGTTGAATTCACATCGACTGATGAAGTATTGAAGAGGCTCATTTGAGATTCGGAATTCGAGAATTGGTAAGGAGAAGGTCTGGCGAATGAGCAAACTCAGCGATTACCCGCAACCATCAGTCACAGTCGACCTGGTGATCTTCACCATCGCCGAAGATGATTTGAAAGTTCTGCTGATCAGGCGCGGGCAAGAGCCTTTCAAAGGGCGATGGGCTTTGCCCGGCGGCTTCGTTGAGATTGACGAATCGCTGGAACGCGCCGCCGCCCGCGAATTGAAAGAGGAGGTCGGCGTGACGAACGTCTACCTGGAACAACTTTACACTTTCGGCGAGCCGAAACGCGACCCGCGCGGGCGCGTGATCAGCGTTTCCTATTTCGCGCTCGTCGACGCCGAACGCCAGCGTATCGTCGCTGCCTCCGACGCCGCCGAGGCGCAATGGCATTCCGTCTTCGACGCGCCGAAGCTGGCCTTCGACCACGCCAAGATTCTCGATTGCGCGGTCTGGAGGCTTAGAAACAAGATCGAATGGACGACCGTCGGCTACGAATTGCTGCCGAAGAAATTCACGCTCTCCGAACTGCAGCGCGTCTACGAGATCATCCTGCAACGCCCGGTGGACAAACGAAATTTCCGCAAAAAGATTCTGGCGCAGGGGCAGATCATCGAACTTAACGAAACCCGCTCGGACGTGGCGCACCGCCCCGCGGGCCTCTATTCATTTCGTAAGCAGTGAGGATTGGCGCCCACGGCAGTTTTCAAATATATGAAGAATGCTAGCCACCGCAGGGCACAGAAGACACAGAGAAATCATTATATTCTCTGTGTCCTCTGTGCCCTGCGGTGGCTATTCATCCGCTGAAATTCAAATTGAGCAGGCGCCTGATGGAACCTCCGAAGATCGCCCGCGCCTGTTCTTCGCTCGCGCCGATTCGGTTCAGAGCCTCGATTTGAGCGTCAAATACGCTTGCGACCCACCCGCGCGGGAAGAACGACGAGTCTGTGCCGAAGAGTAATCGCTCGCTCCCGACCACGTCGAGCGCGCGTTTGAAGACCGCCGGCAGATCAACCGGCGCGGCTTCATATTTCATCCACTTGTTCGTACTCGAAGTGTCCACGTAAACGTTCGGGCAGAGGTCGGCCAGCATCATCGTCTCGCGGAACATCCCCGCGCCGAAATGCGGAATGATGAATTTCGTTTTTGAGAACTCCGTGGCGAGTCTGTAAATTTCCAGCGGGTTCGACCTGCGCATATCGAAAAGGCTAGGCAATCCGAGTTTCTTGCGCACGCCCACCGAAAGCGCGCCGCAATGAACGAAGACTGCGGTTCCCAGCCTCTCGCTTGCGAGAGCGGCCACGGCGCGGACGCCTTCATTTTCGGCCATCGAATAATGATGCATCGCCGGAAACAGACAGCCGACGCGCAATCCCAGATCGTCGAACGCCCGTCGCGCCCGCGATTCGGCGTCGGGCTTCGTCGGGTCGAACATAAACGCGCCCGCGATCCGATCCGGGAATGCCGCCGCCGCCGAGGCGACGGACTCTTCGTCGCCCGGGACGCTGGCGATCATCAACGCGCCGGAGACGCCTTGACGGTCGAATTCCGACGCCCAGATCGCCGCCAACTCCGCCGGCTCGCGCGGCGGCATTGTCCAACCGGTCATCTCCCCGACGCGCCCAATGGGGTTCGGCTCATTGCCGAGTTGCGGGGATTGGCTGATGAGCGTCTCGAAAAATTTGTGGGAGAAGAAATGCGTGTGTGCGTCGAATACTTCCAGATCGGCGAATGGAGTGGTCTTTTTTAACATGTTTAATTCCTCCGAAAATCATCCACGAAGTCACACGAAAGGGCGAGAAAATGCCGTCTTTCCTTCGTGACTCTTCGTGTGACTTCGTGGATGATTTTTATTTGTACTCTGATTCGATCATTATGCCAACCATCTTCACCCATGGGGTGATAGGATTCACGGCGATGAGGCCGGCCTTCGGCGCGGCGTCCGACCGCCGACTCCTGATCGCGTCAATTCTGCTTCCGGTCCTGCCGGACGCCGACGCGCTGTTGACGCCCTGGATTCCATACGCGCATCCTTTCGGGCATCGAGGCTTCACCCATTCATTGCTCTTCGCCGTCTTGGTCGGGGCGGGAGCGGCGGCTCTGGCCGTACGCGGAAAGTGGGGCCATTCATTCATGAAGCTCGCGATCTTCTTCGCGGCGATCACGGCGTCGCACGGGTTGTTCGACGCGATGACGAACGGGGGGCTGGGCGTGGCCTTCTTCGCTCCTCTCGACAATACGCGATATTTCCTGCCCTGGCGTCCGATTCCCGTTTCGCCGATGTCCGCAGCCGGATTGATGACGAGTCGCGGATTGCGCGTCATCCGATGGGAGTTCGCGTTATTCTGGCTCTTTGCGATCGCGGCGGCGTTTTGGGACAGGCGAAGCGCGCCGCGCGCGGTCATCGCCGCTCTGCTCTTGATCGCCGGAGCGATCTCATGGGTTCAGGCGCTGAGCTCCTATTGAAAATGAAGAATGTTGCCGGTATCTTTGCCTTCTCAAACCACTCTCGAAGTTCCGTTCACAATCTCGAATTAGGATTTTAACTGATGTCAGACACTCAGAACACTTTTCTGTCTTTCCTATACCGGCTCGACGACGCCGACTGGAAAAAGGTCGTCGATGAATTGCAGTGGGCGATTCATCCAGTCGACAGCCGGGCCACGCGCATCTGGTTCGCATTCTTCCCGGTAAAACTCCACCGGGCGTTGGCCGATTCGCTCGAACCGGCGGAGACGGAGAGAAGACTCCTTCTCAAAGGCAAGTACAGTTTGGCCGACCAGGTCGATTCGTCGGCGGAGTTTATGTACGGCCACCGTTACT
This sequence comes from Blastocatellia bacterium, assembly GCA_036565725.1. GTDB lineage: Bacteria > Acidobacteriota > Blastocatellia > RBC074 > RBC074 > JAJVID01. The sequence continues at coordinate 1,556 of DATCXQ010000884.1, read as the reverse complement.
GGCCCAATGTGAAGCGCGCGGTCGCCGAACACGCCGTGACCGCCATTTCGACTGCGCCTTTCGCCGATCAAATTCGCGAGGTCGCGCGAAAGGTCTCGGAGAACGTCAACGCGTCCGAATCACTGCTCGTGGGCATCGTCGCGGTCGCGTTCGGCTCGCTGCAACAGGTAGGGCTGGATTTCTTCAGACGACCCGCCGCGACCGACAAGTACGGCAAGGACTGGAATAAGTCGGCGGAGAAGGTCGTCGAAGAGCGGGCGAAAGACGACAAACAGGGATTGATGGGAATCTTCCGGTCGGTCAATAAAATGTTTACCGTCAATTTCTGTGAGCAGACTCCCGGCTGTTCGTTCAAAGTCCTCAATCAGCAGGATGTGACGATGGCGGGCCGCAGCTACAAAGGCGATCACACCGCCCAGGATTCGCGCGCCATGCCGGGCGAAGGGCCGATTCCCGTCGAATGCCGCTCGGCCTCGTGTGGCTCGTGCTGGGTCGGCGTCCTCTCCGACACCGACAAGATTTCGCCCCCGAACGCGCGCGAGATCGAGCGCTGGCGTTATTTCGGCTACGAAGGCTTCACCGGCGATAAAGATTCGCCGATCCGGCTTGCCTGCCAGTTGAAAGCTACGGGCAACGTGACCCTGGCCATCCCGCCGTGGAATGGTCAGATCGGCAAGCTGGACGAAAAAGAGAAGAGCGCGGCCGCTTGAATTATGAAGACGGTTTGCCACAGAGCAGACAGAGAACACAGAGGGGGGGGATGACTTCTCTGTGTTCTGTGTGTGCTCTGTGGCTATTCATTCATGTGAAAACCGGTATGTTGGCTGAAACTCTTTTCTCGAAATCCATAACGCAAATCGGAGGATCGAAGAGATGAAAAAATGCGCCTTGATCCGCATGGCGGCTTTCGCCGCGTTACTTTTAGCGCTAGTTACGCAAGCCCCGCTTTCGTGGGGCGTGTCCGCGCAAAATACCGCTTTCGAAAAAATAGCCCGCTCGGTCAGCATCTATCGCGACAATTGGGGCGCGCCGCACGTTTATGGCCCGACCGACGCGAGCGTCATCTTCGGGTTCATTTACGCCCAGGCCGAAGACAATTTCTGGCAGATCGAAGACAGCTACATTCAAGCCCTGGGCCGCGCGTCGGAGGTTTACGGCGAACAGTCGCTCAACGCAGATCTGACCAACCGTTCGCTCGAAATAGTCAAAGTTTCACAAGCCGAATACCCGAAGTTGAGCCCACAGATGAGGGAGATTTGCCAGGCGACGGCCGACGGACTGAATTACTTCCTCGAAAAGAACCCGCAGGTCAAGCCGCGACTCATTACCAAGTTCGAGCCCTGGCACCTGCTCGCGTTCGGACGGTTCGCGCAATATCAGCTCTTCATCTATCGCCGCGCGGGCATTCGCGATTCCGAGATTCGCACGGCGGTTCAGGAAGTCAAGGCGGAGGGACAAGGGGACGGGGCGATGGGGCGACTTGGCGACGGGGCGACAGGGCGATTGGGCGATGGAGTGATGGATCGATCATCTTCTGATCGCCCCGTCGCCCCGTC
>DATCXQ010000883.1:0-4002 GCA_036565725.1 Blastocatellia bacterium | reverse complement strand
AAAAACGAGAACGCGTCGGCCGAAGGGCGCGACCGCGACCTTTACAATCAGGCGTCGAAGAAGGCCGAGAAGGGCCGATACGACGAGGCGCGTCTGACTTATAACGTAATAATAACGACCTATCCCGACAGCGCGTACCTGCCGCTGTCGAAGCTGGCCATCGCCGACACGTTCTACCTTGAAGGCGGAACGAGCAATCTTCAACAGGCGATCGGCGGTTACAAGGACTTCGCTCAATACTTCCCGACGCACCCTAAAATCTGCGAGGTCAAACATCGGATCGCGATGTCTTTCATGCGCCAGATGGGCGCCTACAATCGCGAAGCGCAGATGGCCGTACAGGCCGAGAGGCAGTTGAAGGACGCCGAGGCGGCCTGCCGCAATTCCGAGGCGCTACCGAGGGTTCAAACCGACCTCAGAACTGTGCAGCAGGTGCTGGGGTTGCACGAACTCGACATCGCGCGCTTCTACAGCGACAATCGCCAGGCCCACAAGGCCGCTGAAGGGCGACTGCGCGGCATCATCACAAACTACCCGAACTTTAGTTACCTCGACGAATCGCTTTATCGACTGGGCGTGTCGCTGGTCGAGCAGGAGCAGCCCGAAGAGGCCGCCGAATATTTTACGAAGCTGGTGCGCAATTACTCGAAGAGCGAATTCGCCAAGAAAGGCAAAGAGTATCTGGAGAAGCTAGGCAAACCGGTCCCTGACCCGGGCAACGACGATCCCGCGCCCGTACGCCCGAGTTTCATAGGCAAATTCGGGTTGATTCTCGGCCGCAACGGCTTGGAGATTTCCGAAGACGGGGTCTTGCTGAGCAAAAAGGGAGAGGAGAAAGAGGACGTGAAGGCTACCGCGAAGCCTTCCGAGACCAGCAACCAGCCGGGCACGCGCTCGATTCGCGCCACCACGAAAGGCACAGCCGTTTCCGAGCAAGCCGAGGCCTTAGCCCCAGCCGCCGGACAGGCGGCCGGGGAGGCGGGAAGTGGAGCGAGCGCCGACCAGACGACTCCTGAAACTAAAAACGGCGAGTCGAAAAAGAAAGACAAGAAAGAGAAAGATTCAAAGAAGAAAGATAAGGAAAAGAAAGATTCTTCCGGCGTTTCCGAATGAGGATCGGCGCCAAAGAGGCGGTAAAAATGCGAAAAGGAGCGAAAAAGGCGAGAAAGGCTTTTTTCGCTCCTTTTGCGCTTATTCAATAGCCTGACCACCTTGCATCAGCGCAACGTCGATGTACTATAATGAAAACGCCTGATCGACTCGGCGGTAGAAATCGTCATTGTTGGCTTCAATCGGAGGTTTCCGTGGATTACAAAATTTTGCTAGCCGATGACAGCGCGACGGTTCAGAAGATCATTACGCTTACCTTCTCGGACGAAGGCGTCGAGGTGATAGCGGTGAATAACGGCGACGAGGCGATTGACAGGTTGCGACGCCTGAGGCCGGCCCTGGTGATGGCCGACATATCCATTCCGGGAAAAGACGGCTATGAGATTTGCGAGTTCGTCAAAACACATTCGGAGATGGAAGGGACGCCGGTGATACTGCTGGTTCCGGCATTTGAAGCTTTCGACGAAGAGCGCGCCCGTCGCATCGGCGCCGATCATCATCTGACAAAGCCGTTCCAATCCATTCGAACGTTGATCTCTGTCGTGAAAGATCTGATAGATCACAAAGCCGCCGCCGAGCCCCCAGCAGTCGACGTCGGCGTGAGGACGCTTCATGAGCGGTATCGGAACAATTACAACACGGCGGAACTCAACACGAGGAAAGGGAAGATAGAAGATTTGATCAAACTGTCGGCCCAGCCGGCTTCGGAAAACGGCCTTGAAAATGGAACTATGCTAAAGATCAATACGCCGTATGGCAACGGACGGCATATGGGTTCGCCCTCAATCGCAAACGCCCCCCGTGAAGTCGAAATAATGGAGGACGTAAATATGGACAACATTTTGGAACTAGACGACGTTCTGCCCGATCTCACACCTATGACGATGGGGCCTATGAGACATGACACTCCCGCAACCTCAGTTCCCCAGGAAACAGCGGTGGGCATGGTCATTCCGCAGAGCGTCATTGATGAAATAGTGGATCGGGTCGCCGGCCAATTGTGTGAAAGGCTGAGTGGCGAGATCGCCCGGCGGATCGCGCCCGAAGTCACAGAACTTGTCAGACGCCGGATTCTCGCAGGACCTGCCCTATCACGCGACTCGGAGAATCTTCTCGATATTGATTGATATGGAAATTCCAAAAGCTTATGACCCGAAAGAGGTCGAAGGGCGATGGTATCCGATCTGGGAGAGCCGCCATTACTTCACGCCTGAAGCAAACGCCAATCCGAGAGCCAGAGTCTTTTCAATGGTCATCCCACCGCCGAACGTGACCGGATACCTGCACATGGGCCATGCGCTCAATCACACCCTGCAGGACACGCTGGCGCGATGGCGTCGAATGTCCGGCGACCGCGTGTTGTGGCTGCCCGGGACCGATCACGCCGGGATCGCCACGCAGAAGGTCGTCGAAGATCGGCTCACGCTGGAAGGCATGAGCCGGCGCGACCTGGGCCGCGAGAAATTCGTCGAGCGCGTCTGGGAGTGGAAGGCCCATTCCGGCGGGACGATCCAGAGGCAGATGCGCATCCTCGGCGATTCGGTGGATTGGACGCGCGAGCGCTTCACGATGGACGAGAGCCTCTCGAACGCGGTCAAGGAAGTCTTCGTGCGACTCTACGACGAAGGGCTGATCTACCGCGGCGAATACATGGTCAACTGGTCGCCCGGGTTGCAGACCGCCATCTCCGACCTCGAAGTCGAGATGAAACAGGTCAAGGGCAAGCTCTATCACATCGCCTATCCGGTCGGACATGCGGTCACGAACCGCGTCGAAGGTCTGGCCGAGGCTTATGAGGGACAGGTTGAATTTTCGGGATGGCTCAAAACGCCTGACGGCGACTTCGTCGTCGTGGCGACGACGCGCCCCGAAACAATGCTCGGAGACACGGCCATCGCATTCAACCCTGAAGACGAACGCTATCGCGCTCTCGCCGGAAAGAGCGCGACACTGCCCCTGGTCGGGCGCGAGACGCCGTTCATTCAGGACGAGGTCGTCGAAAAAGACTTCGGCACGGGATTCGTCAAAGTCACGCCCGCGCACGACCCGAACGATTTCGCGATGGGCCGCCGCCACGACCTGGAATTCATCCAGGTCATCGGCAAAGACGCGAAGATCACAAACGACGCGCCTGAAAAATATCGCGGCCTCGATCGCTATGAGGCTCGCAAGCAGGTCGTCGCCGATCTCGAAGCGCTCGGTCTGTTGTTGAAGACGGAGGACTACACGCACAACGTCGGCCATTGCCAGCGGAGCGGCGTCGCAATCGAGCCGCTGGTCTCGACGCAGTGGTTCATGCGTATGAAGCCGTTGGCCGAACCGGCGATCGCGGCGGTGCGCGAAGGCAGGACGAAGTTCGTGCCCGAAAGCGCGGCGAAAATCTATTTCAACTGGCTCGAAAACATTCAGGACTGGTGCGTCTCCCGACAGTTGTGGTGGGGTCACCGCATCCCCGCGTGGTACACGCCCGACGGCCAGCCGGTCGTCGCGCGCGACGAGCAGGAGGCGCGGCGAAGATTGGCCGAGCGCGGCGAAGATCCGAACGTCGCGTTGCGCGCAGAGGAGGATGTGCTTGACACCTGGTTCTCGTCGCAGCTCTGGCCCTTCTCTACGCTCGGATGGCCCGACCAGACCGAAGATCTGAAGACGTACTATCCGACAGACGTGTTGGTCACGGGCTTCGACATCATCTTCTTCTGGGTCGCGCGAATGATGATGATGGGCTTGAAATTTATGGGCGAGGTCCCGTTCCGCACGGTCTACATCAACGCGCTCATCCTCGACCCCGAAGGACAGAAGATGTCGAAGACGAAAGGCAACGTGATCAATCCGCTGGACGTCTTCGATAAATACGGTACGGACGCGGCGCGTTTCGCCCTGACCGCCGCCTCG
>DATCXQ010000878.1:0-4913 GCA_036565725.1 Blastocatellia bacterium | reverse complement strand
GCCGAGCCGCCGAACCTATTCATCGCGTACTTTGCCGAGTCGCCGTACCGCCGCCGCGAAGGCCGCGCTTCGGCGTCTTGAGACCGGGACGCGCGCGCCGCAGCCGAGCGCGGCGACCAGCGCGCCCGAGCGGTCCCGGGTCAATTCTCGCACGCCGTCAATCCGAACCAGCGCGCGCCGATGGGCGCGGATGAAACCGTGTTTGCGCACGCGCTCTTCAAGTAATTGAAGGGACTCGCGCAGGAAGTATCTGCGAGAGCCGACCCATAATTGCGCGTAATTGCCGGCCGCTTCGATCCAATCAACCTCGGCCACGTTGAGCACCATCGCGCCTCTGGCCGTCGTGACTACGATGTTCTCGTCGCGCGTCGCTGTCGCCGCCGAACGCAGCCGTTTCATCAAGCGCTTCATCGTTGCGGCGAAGCGCGCCTCGCTTACGGGCTTCACCAGGTAATCGAGCGCCTCGGCCTCGAATGCGCGGACGGCGAACTGATCGAAGGCCGTAAGAAACACCACTTCCGGCATCCGCTCTACGGTTCGGCGGCGGATAACTTCGAAGCCGTCTATGCCCGGCATCTGAATGTCGAGAAAGACCACGTCCGGCGCCGAGGCGTTCAGCGCCGCTAACGCCTCGGCGCCGTTGCGACATTCCCCGGCGACGGCGAATTCCGGAAACGCCGCCAACAGTTGCCGCACGCCCCGGCGCGCGGCTGGTTCGTCATCGACTATCAAGACTTTCCACTCAGCTTGCATCATTGTTCGACTCCGGGGTTCGGCTCCGGGACCATCTCACGATACGGCGTTCTCAGTGTGGCGATTGTACCGCCTTCCGAGCGCCTGGTTATGTCGAGCGTCGCGCGTTCGCCGTACAAAGCGCGCAATCGCTCTCGCGTGTTTTCGACGCCGTGGCCCTCCGGGCTGATGAGTTCCGCGTCAACGCCCGCCCCGTCGTCGGCGACCGAGAGTTCGAGCATGTCGCCGTCGCGACGGGCTGTGATGACAAGGCGGCCCGCGTCGGGGCGCCTGGCAATGCCATGACGAATCGCGTTCTCCACCAAATGCTGCAACGCGAAGCTGGGAGTCGCGGCGGACAAGAGCGAGTCGTCTATGTTGAATTCAGGTCGCAACCGGTCGGAGAACCTCGCCTCTTCTATGGCGACATATTGTCGGACGAGTTCAATCTCATCTCCCAGAGGAACTTCATTCGCGCGATGGCTGCTCAAGGTCGTCCGCAACACGTCGCTCAACTGCTCGATGATGCGCACGGCGGCCTTACGGTCGTTGTCGCGCACGAACACGGCGATAGTATTGAGCGTGTTGAAGAGGAAGTGCGGGTTCACCTGCGCCTGCAGCGCGGCGAAACGCGCGTTTGAGAGTTGTTCGGAAAGACGGGCCAGCTGCGCGTCGCGCTCGCGCGCTTCGACGAAGTACCGAACGGCATGTTCAACGCCGACTACGCAGAGATAGACGGCGACTCCGAACGGCAACGTGATGAATATCCAGCTCAGCAAGTCCAGGCCGGCCTTACGAAAAAACTGACCGGCCTCAATCACCGCGCGCAGAGCGTTCGGATCTAATAACGCCATCAGCGCCCAATGCAGCAACTTGCCGCAAGTCGCCCAGGCCACGCAGAACAGCAGAGAGATCAAGAGATGCAGCGTCGCGCGACGCGCAAGATATGGCCTTATTAGCGGCAGGCGTTGCGAGATCGCGAAGACTACCGGGGTGAGAAAGGCGTAGAGAAACCAATCGCCGCTCTCCCACAGCAGGTCGCGCGCTGTCACTGGGTCCCACCCGCTGATATGCGTCTGGGCGATCCGATTGATGGCGGCGAATCCGGCGGGCAGTATCCACGCGGCCGAAACGAGCATCCATGGGCGAAGTTGTTGGGGTCGAAGAAATCGGGGTCGAAGACGTTGAAAGATTCGCACCCGGCCAAAGTATTGCAGTCGGAGCCCGGAGGCAAGAGTGGCGCGTACGCCCATACGATTGATGACCGTTCGTGTCAGCAGACGCGCCGCTCACGTATTCGCGGTTGTCGCGTAACATCACACGACTTAGATTGCGGCCTCGTAAACGCTCAGCTCGGAGAAAAACCTTTGCGACCTTTGCGCCTTTGCGCCTTTGCGAGAACCTGGGCATCGTGAAACGAGTTTCTCGCAAAGGCGCAAAGGTCTTCTGGCGCCCTGGCTCGGCCTGAGCGCGTGTTGCGTCAACATTAGACTTTCGGAGGTTACTACGATGATTCTGCGAATTTACATTGCTTCTCTTTTGTCATTCATTCTTGGCGCCGCCCTATTCGCGGGCGCCAGACATGTCACCGGCCCCATCGCAAAAGCTGTGACCGTAGAAACCCGGGAAGACCGGGCGGCTGACGCGGCGGCAATCCGAGCGCACATAGAGAGCATCTTCCAGGCGTTTATCGACGGCGACGTTGAAAAGATTCATGCGACGCATTCGGATGATTGGCGGGGATTCCTGGAAGGCTCCGACGTTCCGATCAAGGGCATTGACGAATACATGCGGGCCAACGGCATCGAGTGGCCGAGACCCGCCAACGCGCCAAAAACGATTCCTTATTTCCCGGCCGGCACGCGCTATCGGGTCAGTAACTTCGATGTCCAGTTTTATAGTCCCGAGCTGGCGGTGGCCTCCTTTTTCGGCGACTTCGAAAGGACCGTCGGCGCCGCTACCGTCACAATGCGGCGATTCCGCATAATGGACGTCTACGCCAAACGGAAAGGGAACTGGATTCAGGTCGCGTCCCACACAGTGATTGATCCAGACTGGCGGCAGGAGCAAATGTCGAAGCCGGCGACCGTAACCCCACAAATTCGCGAGCAAGTACTGGCCGCGCGCGAGGCCGTTTGGAAAGCCTATTTCGCCAATGACCGGGCCGCGTTGGAGAGACTGATTCCGGACGAGGCCATCGCCATCGATAGTGGTTCGAGCGAATGGTCTAACCGGGCGGCGATCCTTGACGGAGCGAAACGCTTCGCCGATGGCGGCGGAAAATTGGCGCGACTGGAGTTCCCGAAAACCGAGATGCAGATATACGGCGGCGCCGTCATCGTTTACACTACCTACATCTATGAAATTGAAGCGGACGGGAAACGCGCTACGCAAAGTGGTCGCGGCACGGAAATCTTTGTCCGCCGTGGAAATGAATTGGTCAACGCCGGCTGGCATCTCGACTCTGGGAAATAAAGTGAGGGTTAGTATGTTGAGCCTATGACAAGCAAACAGGTTCGGTTCATTTTGGGCGGTGTCTTCTTCGCCTTGCTGTTGGTCTACTGCGCTGCGAACTTCTACATCTGGCTTTATCCGCCAGGCAGCAATGGGGGATGGCATGGTTCAGGCTCCTATGGTGAGTTTCACATCACCAGCATAGACCCGCAAAGTCCTGCGAAAGATTTGCGCCCCGGTGACAAAATTATCGCCATCAATGGCGTGAAGGTGGCGGAGCGCGCGGACGTGTTGGTCGACGAATACCGCCTGCCGCCCGGTTCGCGTTATTCGATGACCGTCGAGCGCAACGGTCAGGAACTGACGTTCACCTGGCAAACCGTTCTGCGACGGCGCGGCCCTTTTCCATGGAATAGCTTGATTCCGCTTTTATTTGCGTTCTCCGGGCTGCTCGTGCTGTCGCTCAAAGCGGAAGATCGACAGGCGTGGCTGTTGGCTTTGACGCTCGGCAGTTTTTCAGCGTTGCTGAGCAGCGGTTTGGAGGACGAGATATCGGCTAATTGGCTGGCGCTGCTGGTCACCTTAGCGCGCATCGGTGGGCTTTTCTCGGTCCCACTGCTGTTTCATTTATTCCTTTACTTTCCTCAACCATCACCCTGGTTGCGGCGCTGGCCGAAGTTGACGAAGTGGCTCTACGCGCCTCTCTGCCTGTTTGTGCTGCCGACTTTTGGCGTCAGCCGGTTGCCTCTTGAATGGTCCGGCCCAATCTTCAGTTGGCCGCCGATGCGATGGTTGGGAGAGCATGGGCTGTTGCTGGCCGGCTATCTTTCGCTGCTGGGCTATATATTGGCGGCGCTGTTCTGTCTGTGGCTGAGTTACCGCACGGCGGACACGGCGGGACGGCGGCGTTTGCGCGTCGTGATGTGGGGCAGCCTGATCGGCTTCGGCAGTCTTTTTCTAGTGCTCGTGATGGAGGTGACGAAGACGCGGGAGAGGTGGCGAACCATTTGGGACTGGTTGTTATTTTCAATGCTCTTTACGTTGCCGCTTGTCCCGCTCAGCTTCGCGTACGCCATCGTCCGCCATCGCGTCATCCCGATCAGCTTGATCTTACGGCGCGGCGTGCGCTACCTGCTTGTTTCGCGCGGTTCGATTCTGCTGGTGTTACTCTTCACCGGCCTCATCGTGACGGCTCTGCTGTCGCTGTTGTTCAAGTATCTGCGCCCGTCGGCCTTGACAGTCGGTTTGGTCTCGGCCGCCGAAGGCATCGCGGCGTGGCAGGCGGCGCGATGGCTGCATCGGCGCTACCTTGCGCCGGTGATCGACCGCAGGTTTTTCCGGCAGGCTTACGACGCGCAGCAGATCGTGGCCGACTTGTCCGAGTCGCTGCGCACGACGACCGAGATACCGCGCCTGCTCGAATTGGTGGCGAACGAACTACAGGCCGCGCTGCAAACCGAAAGCGTGGTGATCTTTTTGCGCGACGGACAGTCCGGCGATTATCGCAGCGCTTACGCCTGCGAATACGACCGGGTGGAAGGCTGCGTGGTGTACAGTCCGCCAGTGGGCTGCCTGCCGCATTACGCCGCGACGCTGGCATGGCTCGCGCAAACGGGCGAACCTATGGAACTCGACGGCGGCGATCCGGAGTTCGACTTGGCGGCCAAGGCCCACTCGCGGCTGACGGCCGAAGAACTGCGAACGCTGATCGAACTGAAAGTCTCGCT
>DATCXQ010000843.1:0-4876 GCA_036565725.1 Blastocatellia bacterium | reverse complement strand
GAACGACACGCAAGTTCGAACTGGGGAACCAGAATGAATACAATCACCTGTACGAAGTGGGGCTTTATGCGCAGGACAGGTGGAGGATCAGTCCTACTCTAACGCTGACTGGCGGCATCCGTTGGGAGTTCGATCCTTCGCCGGTCAATGACAATAATGTTTATACGCGCACCGGGCCGGAAGGAGTCTTTGGCGTTTCCGGCTTTGGCAATCTCTTCAAACCCGGCGTCTATGAAGGCGCGAACACGCAATTCCGTCTGCTCGATCCCGGTGAGAAGGCCTATAAGAACAGCTACAAGGACTTTGCTCCGAGCATCGGCTTCGCCTGGACGCCGAATTTCAAGTTCGGCCCGCTGAACCGATTCTTCGGCGGTTCTGGGCAGACAGTGCTGCGCGGCGGCTACTCACTCGCTTATGTGCGCGAAGGGTTTTCTCCCTTTAACAGCATATTCGGATCGAATGAAGGCGTGACGGTCTCCACGAGTGTCACTCCGGCCAACAACCCCAAAGAGTTCGGCGATCCTGGCAGCCGGTTGTTCCGCGACGGCTCGTATCCGTTCCTGGCTGCGCCGTCCCCGGTCTTCCCGCTCACAGCGCGCCAGGGCGCCTCCATTAACGACTTCGATCCCAACCTGAGACCCGGTTATGTTCAATCCTGGACCTTCGGCATCCAGCGCGAACTGACCAAGGACATGGCGCTCGAAATCCGTTATGTCGGCAACCGCGCCACGAAGCTGTGGGGGCAGTTTGAAATCGGCGAGGTCAACATCTTCGGGAATGGTTTCCTCGATGAATTCAAGGCGGCGCAGAATAACCTGAGGATTTTCCGACAGGCCAATCCCAATTGCGGCAAGACGGGGTTCCCGGCATGCAACTATGGCAACTCGTTGCTGGCCGGCCAGGTCGCCATCCCAATCATCAACACGGCGCTTGGTAGCGCTGACTTAACCACGCTCACTTCAATCGATCGCGGCGAGGCCGGGCGCGTGGCCGCGACCATTGCTCAGAACGTGACGCGGATGAACTCGCTGATTAGCAACCCGGTTACCGCGGCGATCGTCAAGCCGATCACACTGCCTGATCCGAACAATCCGGGGCAGTCCATCACCTTGTCGAACTTCTTCGTCGCCAATCCGCGCTCGCCGACCAGTTCCTTTCTGATGGACAACATCGGCGAAGCGAATTACCACGCGCTCCAGGTGGAACTGCGGCGGAGACTCTCGAAGGGGCTGCTCGTGCAGGGCAGCTACGTGTGGTCGAAGTCAATGTCGAATACATTCAACCAGAGCGGGGCTTCCGACGGCATCACGCCGACGACGTTCCGTGACCTTTCATTCAACAAGAGCATCGCGCCACGCGACGCCCGCCATGGCCTCAAGTTCGACTGGATTTACGAACTGCCCTTCGGACCTGGCCGGCGCTTTTTAGACAGCGGCCCGGCGGTCATCAGAAAGACTCTCGAAGGCTGGCAATTCGGCGGGGTCGTGCGGATTCAATCCGGCACGCCGACCAGAATCCTCAGTGGACGGCAGACTTTCAATAACCGCGACTCCGGCGTCGTGCTCTTCAACATGACCCAGCAGCAGCTTCAAGATATGGTCAAGATTCGAAAGAGCAGCGTCTGCAATGCCACTACCGGCGTTTGCCAGGGCGTAGTTACCTGGCTGCCGCAGGAGGTCCTTAACAATACGCTGGCGGCCTTCGAACTGGGCGGTACGCTCGATCCGACCAAGCCTTATATCGGCCCGCCTACCACGCCTGGGCAGCTTGGCGCGAATATCTTCGTCTACGGGCCCTGGACCTCGCGTTATGATCTGAGCTTGATGAAGCGGGTCAAGATCACGGAGAAGACCAACTTCGAGCTGCGCGCCCAATTCCTCAACGCTTTCAATCAATCGGTCATCACGATCCGGCCTCCAGGTAACAACTCCGATGCCCAAACCATCGGCGCCGCGTTCGGTCAGACCCGCAACGCTTTCCGCGATTTCACCGTGTCAGGCACGAACGATCCGGGCGGGCGTATAATCGAATTCCAGTTGCGACTGAATTTCTAGCCGCAGTTTGGAGATCATTCTAAACACGACAAAGCGCGGGGACGTTGTGAAATCCCCGCGCTTTTCGTATCTTGGCGACTCAATCCATTTTTATCACCGGAGAAGAGCCGCTATGATTCCGTCACGCAGACAGTTTCTGCTATGCGCCGGCGCGACCGCGTTCGCCACGCAGTTCGACGCCAATCCCGTATCATCCTCCTTCGCCGACTACGAGTTCAAGATCGGTTATCACACAGTCACATGGGGCGACAACACCGAGCAGGCGATTGATGAAATCTCGGAGATCGGGTTTACCGGCGTCGCGATCCGCCGCCCCGATTACGAGAAGTACGCCAATCGCGCCGCCGAATTTAAAGGCCTGATCGCCGCGAAGAAATTGACTCTTGTTTCAATCTCGACCGGCGACGTAACGATCAATCCGGGCGCCGAAAAGCAGGAGATCGCCGACCGCGTCGCGATGGCGAAATGGATGAAAGAGGTCGGGGGTCTATATTTGGAGGTCGCCGACGGCGAGCGCGCCAAAGAGGGAGTGAACGACCACGAGGATTACAAGAAGCTGGGTAGGCGTTTGACCGAGATCGGCAAGCGGACGTTCGGCGAATACGGCGTCAAGCTCGGCTATCAAAACCGCATGAACGGCATGGGCGAGCGGCAGTTGGAATTTGACCGGGTTATGAATGCGACAGATCAGAAATATGTGTGGGCGGCGCCTGACATCGCGCATATGCATACCGCGGGCGGCGACCCCGTGAAATTCACGCGCGATTACATAAACCGCCTGCTCTACCCGCATTTCAAGGACGTGTTGATTCAGAAGACCCCGCCAGGGCTCGACGGCAGGCCGCTGAGGCCGAAATACGACTTCGTCGAATTGGGGCAAGGCGTGGTTAACATCCCCGGCGCGCTGCAGATCATGAAAGATTTCCGCTACCAGGGCTGGATCATCGTCGAGCTTGACCGCGCGCCCGGAGGGCGGACGCCGAAAGAGAGCGCGGTCATCAGCAAGAAGTTTGTTGAAGAGAGGCTGAAGCTGAAAGTTTGAGGAAAAAAACTCGCCCACGAAGTTCACGAAGAAACGCGAAGTTTTATTCTTCTTCGCGCTTCTTCGTGTCTCTTTGTGGACGGCCTCTTCAATTCTGCGCTTTCTCCTTCATGTCCGAGACCGTCTTGTATCTCTCCTTCTCTTTCTCGCGCTGCAGGTAGGGAATCCCCTTCTCCATCCATTCGGCCTTCGGCGCGCCTTTCAGGAGGTGATCGAAGAATTCCTGCAATCGCCGCGTGTAATCCTTCTGGTTCGGGCGGCGGCGCAGACCATGCGGTTCGCCGTTGTAGTTGAACATGTATACTTCTTTGTTCAACCGGCGGAGCGCCAGATAGTACTCGATGCCCTGGTACCACGGCACGGCGTCGTCGTTGTCGTTGTGGAGCATGAGGATCGGGGTTTGGACGCGGTTGGCGTGGAAGACGGGCGAGTTCTCGATGAAGCGCATCGGGTATTCCCAGAGGCTGCCGCCGATGCGGCTCTGCGTGCGCTCGTACTGGAATTGTCGAGGCAATCCCGTCCCCCATCGGATGCCGCTGTAGGCGCTGGTCATGTTGCCCACGAGCGCCCCGGGCGCGGCGGCTTTGAATCGGTTGGTCTGCGTGACCATGTACGCGATCTGGTAGCCGCCCCAACTGTGCCCCTGAATGCCGATGGCGTCTTCGTTGACGAAGCCGAGGTCTACGACCGATTGGATCGCGGGCAAGACGCATTTGAGCGCGCTCTGGCCCGGATAGCCGATGGTGTAAACGATGTCCGGCATCAGAACCAGGTAACCGTTGCTGGCGTAAAACGAGGCGTTGATCGAATGGCCTGGACGCGGATCTACAAATCGGTGCAAGCCGTCCGACAATCTTTCGTAAATGTAAACGATCATCGGATACTTCCGCTTCGGATCGAAGTCGTCGGGCTTGATCAGAATGCCGCTGAGCGGGACGCCGTCCGAATTCTTATACCTCACAAGCTCGGCCTTGCCCCATGTGAATTGATCTTTCTGTTTGCCGGCGTCGCTGACCTTCTTCAGGGCTTTGAAATCAGGGTCGGTGACGAGGATGTCGGGATACTCGTCGAAGCGCGACGCCGTCAGCATCAACACGTCGGCGTCTTTGGCCTTCACCGGGGCGCTGAAATTCTTCGCCGCCATCAACAGCTTCTCCGGCATGCCACCGTCGATCCGGTCGCGATAAAAACCGCTGTCGCGCGTCCATTCGTTCTCGGCGGCGAGCAACAGCGGCTTGGCCGGATCGATGCTGCGATCGGCGCCTCCCTGGCCGCCAAATCCTGCGCCGCGCCCCCCGCCTCCCCCGCCTCCAGCGCCGCCGTCCTGCTCCGAACGCACGACGCGGAATTCGATCTTCTCTTTGCGCCCGACGCCGTCAGTCAGGTTTTTAGCCGACGACCCGTCGGGCGCGATTTGCCATACGTCGTATTTATCGTAAAGCAGCGCGTATTTGTCGTCTTTTGTCCAGCCGCCATTGCCGTAGGCTCCGGGCACGCTCGGCGTGTCAGTCTCTTCGCGCCAGAAGGCTACGCCCAGCGACTTGGTGAGATTCGTGAACTTGCAGTCGGGGAATGAAACGCTGCCCCAATCTTTGCCGTCGAAGAAGACGGCGTATTTGCCACCTGACGAGAAGGTCAGGGGGAATTGAAACTTCTTCAACAGCAGTTTGCGCGAACCGTCCGCCGTGTTGACTAGATAAACGTCGGAATAATTGGCGTCGCGCCCAACCAGGATACGGTATTCGCGGTCGTCGGAGCCGATGGCCCATCGGCCGTCCGC
>DATCXQ010000810.1:0-5105 GCA_036565725.1 Blastocatellia bacterium | reverse complement strand
CGCCGCCGACCGCCGGGCCATGGACAAACTCGCGGTGGCGGTCGTCTTCACCTCGCAGGGCATCCCCTTCATCCAGTCCGGCCAGGAATTTCTGCGCACCAAAGGCGGCGACCACAACAGCTACGACAAGCCGGACGCGGTGAATATGATCCGCTGGCGCGAAAAGGCCGAACAACATGATGTGGTCGAATACTATCGCGGCCTGATCGAATTGCGGCGCGCCCACCCGCTCTTCCGCCTCGAAACTGCGGCTGAGGCGCGTGGCGCGTTGAAGTTTCTCGACGATCAACTCGGACTGCCTGTCCCGCACGGCTGCGTCGGGTTTCTGATCGAGGACGGCGCCGGGCGCGATGAGTGGTCGCGTGCGCTGGTCTTGCTCAACCCGCAGCCAAAAGCCATGGAGTTTGCGATTCCCGAAGGCGAGTGGAGAATTTTCGGCGACGCCATGCGCGCGGGCAATTCGGAGTTACAGCAGAGCGCGGCCAAACTCGGCGCGGGGCGGGCGTCGGCGCCGGCGCGCAGCGCGCTGATTCTGGGCGAACTGCGGAGGAAGACCGACGACGGTTTCAGCTATAATTAGGGCAACAATCAAATCGAGGAGGTGAGGACGTTATGAGTGACCCGTCGAGCGTTTCTCATTCAACAGACCTGACCAATCCCTCTACGGTTCCGTACTTCCGATGGGGTGAGCCCTGAAAGAATAAAAATGGCGGCGCGAGGGTAGGGCAAACTGGCAGTTTGCCCAGGTTTCCCGAAAGACCGCATCGAATGAGTCAGGGCAAACTGCCAGTTTGCCCTACCATTGTCTGAGGACGAGATGGAGATAAGTGAACGCAAGGTTGGCAAAGTCACGATCATCAAAATTCAAGGCCAGGCGGTCATCGACCAGAAGCCCGAGCGTCTGTCGCAACTCGCTCGCGAGCGTCTGCAGGCGGGCGACCGTTTGTTCGTGGTCAATCTGGCCGGTTGCTCGCGGATGGACAGCACGGCGCTGGGCGAACTGGTGAAATCGCAAAAAATGGTCGCCGATTGCGAGGGGGTGTTGAAGCTGGCCGAAGTGCCACTGAATTTACGCGGGCTTTTTATTGTCACCAACCTGACGCAGATTCTGGAGATTTTCGACAAAGAGCAACAGGCCATCAACAGTTTCGGCGCATGATTTCTCAGCGTCGCTAGCGGTGGCGAGCGCTACTTTGTTTAGGGAACGCGCTCGCTCCCGCTCGCGCCGCTGATTCGGAGCCAACCGATGAAAAAGCTTTCCACCATTATCATCATCGCATTTTGTTTGATCTTCACCCCCGCCCGGTTCGCCGACGAAGGGATGTGGACGTTCGACAACCCGCCGCTCAAACAGTGGAAAGAGAAGTACGGGTTCGAGCCTTCGCGCGAATGGCTTGATCACGTGCGGCTGTCCACCGTGCGTTTGAGCGAGGGCGCGGGAGGCGGAACCGGGTCATTCATTTCGGCCGACGGCCTGGTCTTTACCAACCAGCACGTCGGCGCCGGGCAGGTCGCGAAACTTTCGACCGGCGGGCGCGATCTCGTCAAAGATGGCTTTTACGCGCCCACGCTCGAGGAAGAGTTGAAATGCCCCGACCTCGAAGTCAACGTGATGGCCTCTTACGAGGACGTGACGAAGCGCGTGCAGGGCGCGGTCAAATTTGAGGCCTCGGACAAAGACGCCGCCGCGCAGCGCAAGGCCGAGATGGCAGCGATCGAAAAAGAAGAGTCGGCGAAGACCGGCTTGAAGTGCGAGGTCGTGACACTATACAACGGCGGCGAATACTGGCTCTACCGCTTCAAACGCTACACCGACGTGCGCCTGGTCTTTTCGCCCGAAGAGCAGATCGCCTATTTCGGCGGCGATTACGACAACTTCACCTTCCCGCGCCACGACCTGGATATCACTTTCTTCCGCGTTTACGAGGAAGGGCGGCCTGCGAAAATCGAGCATTATTTGAAGTGGGCTTCAAAAGATGTCGGCGAGGGGGAGCTTGTGATCGTGCCTGGATTTCCCGGTTCAACCGCCCGGCTGTTGACCGTGGCGCAATTGCGTTATCACCGCGACCTTGGGAATCCGCTGCAAATGCAGGTATGGACCTCGCGCAGCGCCGCGTTGAAGGCTTACGCCAAACTCGGCGCCGAGCGGCAACGGCAGGCCTCACAATCGATTCGCAGCCTGGAGAATTCGATCAAACGCCTTGTCGGCCAACAGGCCGGGCTGGAAAATCCGCGCGTCTTCAAAAAGAAGGAAGACGAAGAGGCCGTTCTGCGGCGCAGCCTCGCTTCGAAGCCCGAGTGGCAGCGCGCTTATGGCGACGCCTGGGCGCGGATCGAGCAGGCTTATGCCGCTCTGCCCGCGATGGCGAAGCGAATCGCCTTCTCGAATCTCGCGGCTTCACGACTCGGCAATGTAGCGTCATCTTTCGTTCGCTACGCCGAAGAGATTCGCAAACCTAACGATCGACGCTACGAGGAGTTCCGCGACAACCGCATCGAGGCCCTGAAACGCAACCTGCTCTCGCCCGCGCCGTTCTATCCCGAAATGGAAGAAGCGGTTCTGGCGGCATGGCTCGATGAGGGCCGGAAGACGCTCGGCGCCGACGACCCCTTCATTCGCGCGGCGCTCGGCGGTTCGAACCCGCCGGAAGAGGCAAAGCGCGTGATCGGCGGAACGAAGCTTCACGACGTCGCGTTTCGCAAAGCGTTATTTGAGGGCGGGGCCGAGGCCATCGGCAAATCCGACGACCCGCTCATCGCCCTCGCGCGCAAGGTCGAGCCGATAATTCGCGAGTTGCGGGCCTGGGAAGAAGAGAATATCAAGAACGTCGAGACCGGCGCGGGCGAGAAGATCGCCAACGCGCGTTTCGCCGTCTACGGCAAGACCGTCTATCCGGACGCCAACTTCAATTTGAGGATCGAATACGGGACGGTCACCGGCTACGAAGAAGACACCACGCTCGTGCCGTTCAAGACGACCTTCTACGGGCTGTTCGACCGCGCCGTCAGCTTCAACGAGAAGCCGCCTTACAATTTGCCGCCGCGTTGGAAAGACGCGAAATCCGTGTTGACCCTCTCGACGCCGCTCAACTTCGTCTATTCGGCCGACACCATCGGCGGCAATTCCGGCAGCCCGGTCATCAATCGCAACGCCGAGATCGTCGGCATAAATTTCGACAGCAACATTCAGAAGCTGCCTAATCGTTATCTCTACATTGACGAAAGCGAAGGCGCGCGCGCGGTCGGAGTGCATGCGGCCGCGGTTATCGAAGCCTTGAGGAAGCTGTACGGCGCTGACAAACTGGTCGCGGAGATCAAAGGCCGATGATCCGGAGACTGGGTACGCGTCGCTTCCAGCGCGCAATCGGGGCAAGAGGCTCATTAAGGGCTCATGGGGCGCCTGCCGAGACTGCGCGCTGGAAGCGACGCGTACCCAGGAGACGCTTCCCAATTCATACATGAGCCTCGACCGAATGCGACCAGCGAAGATTGTTACTGACCACGAAGAAACGAAGGACGTTTTTGAGCCGGTCTCTTCATATGTATCACGAATCGAGGTGAACAATGGCTAACGCAACATACGATCTGGTTGTGATAGGCAGCGGTCCGGCCGGGCAAAAGGGCGCAATCGCCGCGGCAAAACTGGAAAAGAAGGTTGCGATCATTGACCGCAAAGGGATGATTGGCGGGGTTTCTCTACATACAGGCACCATTCCGAGCAAGACGCTGAGAGAAGCGATTCTGTATATGACCGGCTTCCGCCAGCGCGCATTCTATGGGTGCGACTATTCGCTGAAGGAAAGAATCAGCCAGGAAGACCTCTCCGATCGCGTGCGCATGGTCCAGGAACGCGAAATGGATGTGGTCAAGCATCAATTCAGGAGAAACGAAGTCACTGTCATTCAAGGCGGCGCCCAGTTTCTCGACCCGCACACGGTTCGTGTCACGACCGAAAGCGGCGAAGTCTCGGTCGCGGCCGAAAAGATTCTCATCGCCTGCGGGACGCGTCCGGCTCGTAATCCGATGATTCCCTTCGACGGCCACAAAATCATTGACGCCGGCGAAATGGAGCGGCTCACGAGCATTCCGAAAGAGTTGATCGTGGTCGGCGCGGGCGTGATCGGTGTTGAGTACGCGTCAATGTACGCGGCGCTGGAATCGCGAGTGACGATCATCGAGCAAAGGCCGGAAATGCTCGATTTCGTTGATCGGGAGATCGTCGAGCAGTTGCAATATCATCTGCGGAACCTCGACGTCATACTTCGCTTCGGAGAAAAAGCGCTTTCGGTGGAAAAGGATTCCGACGGGGATGTGGTCGCCATACTCGAGAGCGGAAAGACCGTCACCGGCGACGCCCTTCTGTATGCGGTGGGCAGGCAAACGAACGCCGACCTTTTGAATCTCGAAGCCGCAGGCGTCCCGATAGACGAGCGCGGCAAGATCAGCGTTAACGAATATTTCCAGACCGCGGTTCCACACATCTATGCCGCGGGAGATGTCATCGGGTTTCCGGCCCTCGCGGCGACTTCAATGCAACAGGGCCGTTTGGCGGCAAATCATATGTTCGGAGAGGATTCAAACTATTCCGCCTTTCCACTTCCTTACGGCATCTACACAATTCCGGAAATCTCAATGATCGGGAAAACCGAGCGTCAGTTGACTGAGGAGAAAATTCCGTATGAGGTCGGGGTCGCCAGATATGATGAGTTGGCGAGAGGCCAGATTCTCGGCGACCATACCGGGAAATTGAAACTCCTGTTCGATCCCAGGAATCTGAAGCTGCTCGGGCTCCACATCATCGGCGAAGGGGCGACGGAACTGATCCATATCGGACAAGCTGTTCTGAACACCGGCGCTACGATCGAATACTTCCGAGACACAGTGTTCAATTACCCGACGCTCGCCGAAGCCTACAAGGTCGCCGCTCTTAACGGGTTGAATAAGCTGCGAAATTGACCATTGTGGAAGCCTTCTTTGTTCGCGTAGCGGCCCATGACTCTAGCCGTGCGTTAATGGTCTTTGAGAAATAAATGTAACGACGCATCTCAGCGTAGGGGCAGACCTGCGTGTCTGCCCCGGCCCCAGGGAGTGCGCACACAAGCCGG
>DATCXQ010000808.1:0-9804 GCA_036565725.1 Blastocatellia bacterium | reverse complement strand
GCCCCGGTCTGGCAATTGCGCCGCTGCGGGGCAGACACATAGGTCTGCGCCTACGCTATCCACTTCTTGGTGTGCCCGGCATATAAGTTCAACCGTCGCTCCGCGACGAAGAATAAATCCTGATCTGATAACCGCACTAGGCGCCTTGTACGCGGCAAGAACAGACGTAGTTTATAGGTTACCTGGTAAAAATCTTGACTTCCTTGGCCGTCATATTGCAGGGAATCGCGCCATTGTTGACCGTCACGCTATCGCTGCCCATGCGGTTATGCAGCACGGTTCCGTTCGGCAGGTTGCTCAGGTTTGGCACGTTGATGTTCTGCGGCCCCCAACTATTGTTGACGCATACCACAGCCTCATCGCCGTTCTTTGATCGCTGGAAAGCATAAAAACTGTCGTTGACCCACTTCTCCTCCTGCCAGCCGTCTTGAAGCGCCGGGTGCGCCCGCTTTGCGGCGTTGAGTTGCCCAATATAGGAGTACAGCGGATTGGCCGTGTTGAAGCTGTCGAACAGGTCTTCCCGATTGAATGGATCATTACAACCGGTGAAGCCTTGCTCTGTGCCGTAATACACAACCGGGACGCCGCGAATAGTAAAGGCGAAACCGAGCGCCGCTTTAAGCTGCGGCCATTTATCCCAGTTGGCGCCCGGTCGTCCGGTGGCGTCGCATAAAAAGCGATGCACGTCATGGTTATCTACAAACACGCCATTGGTAAATTTGTTTTTGTAGCGCCAGTCGTCTCGGAAACGGTTGTTGATTTGCCACATCGACTGATCTTTCGCGAAGACGTTATTGATCGTGTAATAGAGGGGAAAGTCCAACGTCGCATCCAGATAGTTCGTATAATCAGCGACGTAGCCCGGATCGCCGCTAAAAACTTCGCCGAGAGTGAAGGTGTTGGCCGCCACATCGAAGTCGCGCCAAAACCATTTAGGCGCGTGCTTGACCGTATCGACGCGCAGGCCGTCTATTCCGGTCTGCGTTCGCAGCCAGGAGATCCAGTTCTTTAACTCTCCTGCGGTAGCCGGGTTCTCTTGATTGAGATCGTCCAGCCCCGCCACATCACCGTTTTCGACCCACCATTGGTCGTTATAGTTTTGCACATCTCCATTGTGATGATACCAATCGAACCTGTCGAAAGGCGGCGCGGCGAAGCCGTTGAACGGCTGGAAATCGCCAGTATGGTTGGCCACCACATCGAGCATGACATAAATGCCCTTCGCATGAGCCGTATTGACCAACTCAACGAGCTTGCTCATGCCGCCGAGGTGGCCGTCGATGCCATAGAAATCATAAGTCCAGTAGCCGTGGTAAGCGTTTACATGACGCTGCATCTGTACAGGCGTGATCCAGATCGCAGTGAATCCCATCCCCTTGATATAGTCCAATTTGTTAATCACACCCTGGAAATCGCCGCCGTGCCACTTGCGCGGATCATTACGGTCGGCGTTGAACCCACCGTAGTTATCATTGGCGGTGTTTCCGTTAGAGAAACGGTCAGTAAGAAGGAAGTATATTGATTGTTGACTCCAGCTTGTCGCATCGAGCGCGCCGGCCGGAGGTGGAATGACCAGGCTGAGCGCAATCAAGCACAGGATGATTAATCTCGGCGCATAGCGGCTTAGTTTCTCCATAATTGATCAATATCCAATTGTGATCTGAAAAGGGTTGGTATTCCCGCAGTGTTTTCCCCTGCTTGGTCAGAGCGCCGTAGCATGTACGTCAACTCAGAGCCGGGAGGTCACTAATTACTGAAGAGACGAACAAAGCGCAGGAGTTGAAGTAACGGGGTGAGGCGCGAGTAGAAAGGCAAGATCTTGCCTCTCTGCTCGCGCCCGTGGCGCCGGCGCCGATGCGCGAGTAAACAACTCGCGCCATACCTGTACACCTCAAAACTATTACCCAGGCTCTTATTGAAGAAGCAAACTATTGAAGAAGCGGATTACTGAGGGAGCGATTACTGAAGAAGTGAGCATTCAAATAACTTTTCCATTATTGATCTGCGACCACTTTGTTAGTTGACGATGACAGGCGCGACCTTACCACATGGCAAGAATAACCGTCAATATTTTAGACATTTTAGCGCCCTATTTAGCCCTTATCGACGATCTCCTGGACTCTGCCTACTTCGCCGGA
This sequence comes from Blastocatellia bacterium, assembly GCA_036565725.1. Classification (GTDB taxonomy): domain Bacteria; phylum Acidobacteriota; class Blastocatellia; order RBC074; family RBC074; genus JAJVID01. The sequence continues at coordinate 7,666 of DATCXQ010000808.1, read as the reverse complement.
TTCAAGACGCACCTTGATGCCGTGGGGATGATGAGCGGAACTTGTCAGTATCTCCTTCACGATTCCCCGCGTTCTTTTTCCGGTGCGTTGATCCTGTTTCTGGACTATGTAGACCTCAAGCCCCGGTTTTATGTCTTTTCGGTTTTGACCATTCATTTTTCGTCACTCCTGCGGTCATGTAGTAACGAATTATGGCCTTTGAGAAATAAATGCAACCACGAATTCGGCAATCCGACCGAGGGCAATAGATGGGATTCAGCAGTCATTGCATTTATTTCCCAAACATCATGAAAGCTGGGGCGAGATTCCCCTGCCGCGGAGCGGCATTTGAACCTAGCCCGGCTTTTCAAAGCCGGGTGGACTAACGCATATCCGTTCTTAGTCGCGGAGCGACGGTTGATACCGATGATCGGTATCAACCGTCGCTCCGCGACTGAAACAACTACGTAACCGCTCTCCCGGCTTTGAAAAGCCGGGCTAAGCTCACGTGGTCGCTCCGCGACCGGGAAGAAGGTTGTTGCATTTATTTTTCAAAGACCATAATTCGTCACTACTTAGCTATTTTCATTGGCGACCATCAGCGCGCCGCTCTCAAGCCATTCCGCGAGGACGTCCTGCGCGTGGCTCGCCCTCGCCGGCCCGAGTCTCGACAACAGGTTTCTGATCTCCACCGCGCGCTTTGTTTCATAGAGGACGAGGAAATCGGACTTGTCGAGGTTGGTGATCGAAATCCCCGACGCTCCGGGGCTGAAGAGCAGATAGACCTTCTTCCGCTCGTCAATCTCCGGCAGCGGCGGCAGCCTTGGCGCGTCGTCGCAGAGCGCCATCGCGGGCATCAGGCTCAGTTCGAACAGGTACTGCTCGACGTCTTGAATCGCGGCGATGACGTTCGCTTGAAAACTGGCCACGTCGTAACCGGGGGCCAGTTTGACGCGCGCCCGGTCGCTTATAGTCGCCGGCAAATCGCCGGCGAGTGTCCCTTCCCTCGCCAGCGCCCTTCGACATCCGGCGATGGCGGCCTCGAGCCGCACGACATCCGCGATCTGCGGCGCATTCCAGGCTCTGCTCCGATACCCGTCGAGTAAAAACTCCGCGAAGGCAAGCCCCATTGAACCGCGCTCAGTAACCGAGTCGTGAAAGAACCGGCTCGAAAAGAAGCCTTCGAGCGAAGCCAGCGACCGCGTCTCGGCCAGAATGATAGTGGTCGAGACTTTGAACTCCTCGACCAGCGTCCTAAGCGTCCTTCTTCTTCTGAGCGCGTCATGACGCCAGGCTCTTCGATCGACGTCGAGCAACTGACTCCGCTCCACCTCGGTCAGATGGAGTCCGGCCAACGCCCGGTCCGGGGCGGCGTAAACTTCTTCAACAAACTCCTCGTCGAAGAGCATCCGAACCATGAGTTTTTGAAGCGTGTGATGACTCATCGCGTTTTCTCTATTTTTGCCACAGAGCCACAGAGACACAGAGCAGAAAGAGAAAGAGGCTTTCCCGACAATCTCTTTTTCTCTTTTCCTCTGTGTCTCTGTGGCTCTGTGGCCATTTCTCCTATCCTAAAGTTTGTTGGCCTGATTTAGCTTCAATCCGGCCTCGACTGGAAAAATCGCATTGAGGCGCGCGAAGACTTCCAGAGTTTCTTCCGGCGCGTTGCGTTCGCACTCGAAGACGATGGCCTTCAGATTCTTCGCGCGCGGGACGGCGTATTCGAGGATCTCCCACGTCGCCCCCAACGGTTCGGGCGAGTGGTTGTCTTCGATGTAGGCGTAACCGTCAACTTCCGCGTACGAGCCGCCCGCGACGTGCATCTCGACGACGCGGTCCAGTGGAAAATTGTCGAGCGCGGCGAGCGGCGTGAGATTTCGGGTCTGTTGGAAAATCGCCAGGTGGGCGCAATCGAGCAGGAGTCCGCAATCGGCCCGCTCGGCGACCATCGCGAAGTATTCGAGGATGTGCAAGTCGCCGAGGTAAATCACCGACGGAGGATTTTCGGGCAGGCAAAACATTCCGGTCTCGGATTCAATCTGAAGGATGTTCTCCGCGGTTTCAACCACCGACTCGCGGCAGAGGATGGGCGGCATGAGCATCCCGTGCCCGCGCTCACGCAAACCGAAGTGCCACCGGCCGGCGTCGCCGCAAAACCACGAAGCGTTGATTTCTTCGGCAAGTTCTTTGCTCCGCGTGAGCCAGCGGCGGTCGAGGTCGAGTTTCTCTTCGAGGTTGATGTCTAGGAAGTGATAGGTCGTCGGCAGCCCCAACGCCGCCCACCGGCGAACTCCGTCATCAAGGCCGCGTTCCAGGTCGGCGCCGTATTCGTAGAAGTGAATCAGGTCGGGATAGCGCTCCTTCATGCGGCAGGCGTCAATGCCCTTGGCGGCGATGTCGAACTCGCCCGAGAGCCCGACACCCAATCTGGGCAGGCGCGTTACCCTTTGAGTAAACGTTGTCATACCGTCATCGCGCCAGGGGCGCGACCCAGTTCTCGTAAGCCATCCTGACCGCGATCTTCGCCAGCTTCCACATCTTGTCCCACTGGATTTCGTGATTCTCGCCGTAAAGCAGCTTCTTGATCAGCATGTCGCGGAATTGACGGCCTTCGCGTTTGAGCATGAACTCTTTGGCGTAAGGCTTGGCCACGTCGAAGAAACTGAAGTTAGGGTCGAGCGTCAGCCCGATGCCTTCGAGCGTCATAATCGCGCGCATCACGTAGGTGAAATTCGCCGGGATCGTGAACGGGTATTCGTAGACCACGTCGGCCAGTTCGTAGGTCAGTTCCCTGAAGCGGACTTCGCCCAGTTTCAGGTTCAGGTAATCCGTGAAGAGCTTTTCGACCACGAGGCGTATAGAGTCCCGGTCTACATTTATAGACAGGAAGTTGAGGTTGATCATGTCCTGAGTCAAGCCCTTCACGTCGCGTTCGACGATGTGGAAGAAGGCGTCGATCATCAGGCTCTGCATCCGCTGCGTGATGCGCCCGACCATCCCGAAATCGAAGAAGGCCAGTCTCCCGTCATTCATCACCCGCAAATTCCCCGGATGGGGATCGGCGTGGAAGAAGCCGTCTTCGAGAAGCTGCTTGAGGTACGTCCGCGCGATCAGCTTGACCACGTCCGGCGGGTTTACGCCGCGTTCGGTCAACGTCTGCACGTCCAGGACTTTGGTTCCTTCTATGAACTCCATCGTCAGCACGCGAGGGCTGACGTGCGACCAGTGGATCACCGGCACGTAAATCTCGCGCCAGCCTTTGAAATGCGCGCGGAAGGTCTCGGCGTTGTGGCCCTCCTGAACGTAATCCATCTCTTCGAAGATCGTCGCGGCGAATTCATTCAGCGTCCCCTCCCAATCGACGCCGCGCACGAGTTTCGGGAAGCGGCCCATGAAGCGCGCGATGCCACGCAGAACAGCCAGATCGAAATTGATTATGTCTTCCAGGCGGGGGCGCTGAATTTTGACCGCCACGGTCTCGCCCGAATGCAGCCGCGCGCGATAGACCTGTCCGAGCGACGCGGCGGCTATCGGCCACGAACCGATTTCGGCGTAAAGCTCGTCAACCGTCCTTCCCAATTCGCGCTCGACGATCCGCATCGCTTCGTCGTGCGGGAACGGAGGCACGCTGTCCTGTAATTTACTCAGCTCTTTGACATAGGCCAGCGGCAGCAGGTCGGCGCGCGTCGAAACCGCCTGGCCGATCTTGATGAAGGTCGGGCCGAGCTTCAGCAACTGCCGGCTGATCCATTGGGCCTGCCATTGCAAATGCCTCTCTTCCGATTCGTCTTTTTTGCCGATGAACCACCCGCGGTGGTAAACGAAAACAAAAAGCTGATAAAGCGCGAATGTGAAGATGATTTGAAATGCCCGCAGCCAGCCGCGAACGCCGTGGCCTTTGACCAGGGCGCCCGCGTTGAAATGCGCGATATTGGCCGCAGGCGCGGCCTCGATCATCAACGCGCCGTCGCCGTCGGGCGGCGACCCGTTTTGGGGCCGGCCGTCGGTTTGAATCTGTTGAGGGACTATTGACGGTTCCATTTCATTAATTCAGACCCAATAAACATTAACAAGCGACATCCTATCATGCGACTCCTAAGACGTGTACGACCTACAGACCTTAATACGACTCACTCGAAGTCCAGGTTGCGGGCGGCGACCCGGGAATTGAAGTAGCGAACCGCCCTCTTCCGGTCGCGCGCGATCTGCGCGCGAAGCTCGTCTATCCCGGAGAATTTCTTCTCGCCCCGCAGCCGGTGAAGGACCCGCACGCGAATCGTCCTCCCGTAAAGGTCGTCGTCGAAATCGATCAGGTGCGTCTCGACTTTAGATTCGGCCTCGGCGCCGAGCGTCGGGCGTTTGCCGATGTTCGTCACGCTCCGCCGCCAGACGCCGTCTACAAGGGCCAGCGTGACATAAACGCCGTCGGCCGGCAGCACGCGGTTTTGAAGCTCCAGGTTGGCCGTGGGGAAAAGGAATTTGCGCCCGATCCCGCGCCCCTGCGTGACCACCCCTTCGATGCCGTAGGGCCGCCCGAGCATGCGGCGCGCCAGATTAACGCGACCCGCCTTGAGCAACATTCTGATCATCGTCGAGCTGATCCGCCGCCCGCGCATTTGCACCTCGGGGACTTCGGCGGCTTGAAACCCGAATTGACGGCTGATCCATTTCAGCATCTCGATGTTGCCGCGCCGCTCGTGCCCGAAGGCGAACCCCTTGCCCAGATAGACTTCACGCGCCCGCAAAGCGTCAACGATGTAGCGTTGAACAAAATCTTCGGCGAACATCGCCGCCAACTCCTGGTTGAATTCGAGCACGACGACCTGCTCGATGCCGAGCAGCCTCAACCCTTCCATTTTCTGATTGAAGGTTTGAAGCAACGGCGGCGCGGTTTCGGGTTTGAGCACCTGCCTCGGGTGCGGGTCGAAAGTGATCAACGTCGGGGTCGCCCCGATGAGCAATGCGCGCTCGACGACGGTTCGAACGATCGCCTGGTGGCCTAAATGCAAACCGTCGAAGACCCCGAGCGTCAGGACAGTGGGGCGCCGGATTTCAGCATGTTCTATCCCTGGGAAGATTTTCATTGTTGGTGAATCTTCGATGAATGACAGATGCGCCTTCTCATCGCTCCTTCTTATCAGGAAGCCACTGCGCCGTATTCACAATCTCATCTATTTTGTTTTCCAGCTCGGTGAGACCTTTGGGTACTTTAGGCTCTAAACATCCGAGGTAGTGATTGATCGTCTTCGATTTACCATTAATCCTGATGGAGGTGATAGCCGACGGCTGGTCAGTCGGGCACGAAAGTCGAATCTCTGAATAGTCATCTTCCAGAGAGAAGAAGTTCACTCTGTCGAACTCCGCCATCAATTGTTTAAGTCGCTCCCGGCTAACGGAGCTCTTTATCTGCGCCCCTTCTTGCTTAACAAAACGGCGCCCTTCAAATACCACCGCCCCGTCGGCGGTGATCGTCAGCTTGTAACCCGGGCAAAACCCAAAACACTCAGTCCTTTCAAGAGTGATCTTCAAATCCTGGGGAATGTCCTGAGGAATTACAGCCCGGTCCGAATAGCCGGCGCCGTTACAGCCCACTGATGGCCCCAAAAGAGCCAACGAAAGGCCGAAAAATACGGGAAGTGACATTTTTATACTTACCTCCTACCGCGCTCAGAGTTCAACGCTCAGCCCATCGTAAGCAAGATCCACATTCTCAGGCAACCGCCGGCTCGCCTCATTGTGTTTGATGTCGTGTCCGATGTGAGTCAGCAGCGCGCGGCGCGGCTTCAGTTCGGCGATGTAGGCCAGCGACTGCTCGACGTGCAGATGCGTCGGGTGCGGTTTGTAGCGCAGCGCGTCGATGATCAACAATTCGAGGCCGCGCAGTTTTTTCAACGATTCGTCGGGAATCAGGTTGCAATCGGTGATGAACGCGGCCTGCGCGCGAGCGTCGCCGAAGCGGAAGCCGGTGACTTCGCCTTTGCCATGAACGACCGGGACCGGCGTGACCCGCAGCCCGCAGGTTTCAAAGGCGCCTTCGATCACGTGCGGAATGAGTTGCGGCAGACCTCCGCCGACATGTTCGCGGTCGAATATGTAAGAGAAGATGCGCCGCACCCCCCGCCACGTGTCCTCGCTCCCGTAAACCGGGATGGGGCCGCGCCGGAAATTGATCGGGCGAATGTCGTCGAGGCCGAAGACGTGGTCGGCGTGGCAATGCGTGATCAACAACGCGTCAAGCCGGTCGATTTTTTCGCGCAGCGCCTGCTGGCGAAAATCAGCCGAAACGTCGATCACCATGCGACACCCGTCGTTTTCCACCATCAGGCCGGTTCGCAGGCGCTTATCGCGCGGATCGCCCGAAAGGCAAACTTCACAATCGCATCCGATCATCGGCACGCCGACCGACGTCCCTGTTCCGAGAAAAGTGATTCGCATAAGGAGTGGGGAGTGGGATTGCGGATTGCGGATTGCGGATTTATGAGTCTGTTCAACCACGGACGCGAAATCAAGATCGAAAGTTTTATCAATCCGCAATCCGCAATCCCAGGCTATCGCCTCATAGTGACATACTGCATTTTCAAGTCGGAGAGCAGATCGTCGAAGAATTTCTCTTCGCCGTGCGTGAGGTTGCCTTTGGTCTTTTCGCGCAACATCAACAGCATATCAATTGATTCCTTCGCGGCCGTCATATCCACCTGTCGGCGCCCTGTGGCGGGGTGCTCCACCAGTCCCAGGTAAATGAAGGCGGATGAAGCGATGCCCATCAGGAATTCATTGAACATAGTGCGTTCAGGCTCCGCGTCCTCCGGCTCGGACTGGAGTTCGGGCGCGGTGGCCGCAGCGAATTGCCCTTGGGGTTGCGCTGGGCTGGGGCTGGCAGCGGCGCCGGGCTCGGGCGGTGGCGCGGGCGCGGCTTCTTCGATCAACGCGTCATCACGCAGTGTGCCGTCGGGGTTGAATAAACGGCGGTCGGTAACCTTGAAACTACCCTGGTTCTCTTCGGCCATAGTTAAATCTCGCTCCTTCAAAAAGACGGTTTAAAGTTATTGACAAAGCGAGATATTAGCACTCCAGGCTGACGATTGTCCTATAAATGTCGTCCGGCGAACTGGCGGTCATTCAAAAGCCGGCGCCTTCACCGCAACATTATTGCTCGACAGCGTCGTCGAGAGCGCGCGCTGAAGCTCGGCGACCGCCTTCGTGTAATCGGTCATGGCGCGTAACTCGCGCCCGCGCGCGGACGAGAGCGCGTTCTGGCGGTCGAGCACGAAGAAGTTGGTTGATTGACCGGCGTCGAATTTGCGCTGTTCGCTCTGGTATTGGAGTTCGGCGTTGACCCGTGAGTTCTTAGCGGCGTCCACGCGCTTCTTCGCCGTCTCGACCGCCTGCAGCGCGTTGCGCACTTCGACCTCGATCGATTGCTCGGTCTTCTGGCGCTGTGCTTCTATCTGTTTGCCTTCGGCCAGTGACCGCCCGAGATTGGCTTCGGCCGTGCGATTGCGGAGCGGCAGATTGATGTTCAATCCGAAGCGCCACGAGCGGAATTCGTTCTTCAGCAGGTTGTGTAAGCTCTGCCCGTAGCCGCCGATCAGAGCCTCCGGCGTCGCCCCGAATCCAACGGCCGGCAGCGAGGGCAATCCGGACAGGGCGGAGAGTTGGTTGACGCGCGCGAAGAGCGCCGCATTAC
>DATCXQ010000778.1:0-5595 GCA_036565725.1 Blastocatellia bacterium | reverse complement strand
CGAGAGGTTGGCCGCGAGCCTCTCCATAAGGCGCGGCCTCGGCAACAAGGCAGGGGCCGGGCGCGGCGGCGCTAATTTTGTGCGTAGGAAAAACGCCGGCTGAGGCGCCGCCGATTCGACCGGCGGTCGCGATGATATAGGCTGCACCACTTCTGGGAGACGTGGGCTGTCGTTCATTGGACGTAGCCTTTCAAGGTGAATACGTTCTGGGAAGACCTCGTTACACGGAACGATTCCCTACCAGCTTATAGATATTTCGAGGGGTTTTACGTCGCGCGGAGATATAGGTGTAAGGGCGGCGACATTCGTGCGCTTGATTTTGACGCAGGCTTCGAACAGCTTAAAGCTGCGTTCAAGATGTGGGGATCAAACGCCGAGCGCATTGTACCAGTTTTAGCGAAACAGGCAATCTCTAAAAAGCAGGCGGCCGGGGCGGGCAGCGCTCCGAGGGAATGGCTATCACTGAAATCAGGTAGACGAGCCCAAGGCCGCAAAGGCGCGGACCGCCGCTGCGTGCAAACCGGCCGCGCGACCGCCGGTTCGCTCTAGAGCCAAACTCGCCTCCTCCGCGCCGAGTCCGTAACCGGAGAACAACTCCTCCGCCTCCGTTCTCGTAAAAGCGAGCATATGTTCGTTAATCACAACCAAACGTTGTTTGGAGCGAAGCCGCCACATCGGCGCGGGCGGCAGACCTCGTCCCAGAATGAGCATGTGCGTCTCAGCCGGAAGCAACGGGAGCAGACGATGGAGGAACGGGGCCACCCAATTGGCGTCATAGATCAGATGCAAGTCGTCAATCACCAATACCAACGGCTCCGCAAGTGCCTCCAAATCATAGACATATGCCTCCGCCAACCCCGCGATATCAAATTCACCGCCGCCTTCTTCCCTGCCTTTTTCATGTGATCGCGCCAGGCGTTCCAGAGTCTGACGACCGAATCCGGGTCGCATACAGGCCACGCTTGCCACCAAATATTCCATAAAAACCGGAAGGCTCAAATCCGGCGCATCCACTTTATACCAGGCCGCCAGCCTCGCATTCCTCCGGACGAAATCGACGGCCAGCATAGTTTTGCCTGTCCCCGTCCGCCCATTGATGACGGTCGCGTGACAGGATTCGAGATTCTCCCGCAGTGTGTCGAGCAACCCCTGCCGGCAAACGAGCGGCGTCTCGGTAGGTATTTTAATCTTGCTAGCGATTAGCTTCATGACAATGAATTCAATCCTCATCGAAGTTAAGGATAGGCGAAGTGGCTTGAGAAATTCTTGAGGGGAGGCCTGATATTTTTGACCGGGAATCTAATATTCTTTGAGCGGGAATCTAATAAACGCTCAAGTACCGCTCAAGGGCTTTCCGTAATATCAGCCTCGCGATTCGGAAAGCTGTGGTGATTGACAACTGTTTTAAAGGCCTTGGTGAGGTCAAAACTTGTGGGGAGTGGAGACCTCGCCCCTGTGACCGGTTACTACCGGCCCGGTCACAGGGAACTTCTAGGCTGGGTGGAATTTCATTCTGGGGAAATTTCACCGTGACAGGCCGTCATGAGCCGTATCAGCCGGCGCCGGCTTTCCGAATTGCTGGATTTAGTAAGGACTGGTGGGGGGAATGGAGTGGAAATGGGGAATCGTGTCCCATCCGCATTATCTACTCCCATCCTCCCACCACGCTCCCCTTACGTAAATCAGGTTTTTGAAAAAGGTGTGTGAGTTTGCGTTTTTTTCGGGGTAGGCGGTTTTTAGGTGTTGTGGAGACGGCAAGGGATGGGATTGGCCTTCGTGAGAGGCCAGGCTGGTTCAGCCTCGCGATTTGGAAAGCTGTGATGATTGACAACTGTTTTAAAGGCCTTAGTGAGGTCAAAACTTGTGGTGGGTGGAGACCTCGTCACTGTGACCGGTAACTACCGGCCCGGTCACAGGGAACTTCTAGGCTGGGTGGAGTTTCAATCTGGGGAAATTTCACCGTGACGGGCCGTCATGAGCCGGCTTTCCAAATCGCTAGTATTGAATAAGGAATGGTGGGGGGAATGGAGTGGAAATGGGGAATTGTGTCCCATCCGCATTATCTACTCCCCTCCCTCCACCAAGCTCCCCTTACGTAAATCAGGTTTTTGAAAAAGGCGAGTGAGTTTGCGTTTTTTGTGGGTAGGCGGTTTTTAGGTGTTGTGGAGACGGCAAGGGATGGGATTGGCCTTCGTGGGAGGCCAGGCTGGTTCGGACAAAAGCGCAGATTTATCTCGCCCCCCAAAGAAGACAGGGAGACAAGGAGAGGTGGAGACAAGGAGTCATGGAAAATCTGACCATTGTTGTTCACGAATCCCTGGTCTCCCCTCTCCTTGTCTCCCTGTTTTCTTCTTTATTTAAGCCACGCACACTGCGGATTGCGCGTTCTCAGGGACCTCAGCCATTTTAAAAGCCTGCGACAGGTCTTCGATCAAATCATCAACATCTTCGATTCCGACCGAGAGGCGCACTAGATCGGGAGGCGGCGCAAGTCTGTCCCGCAACGACTGCGGGATGCTGGCGTGCGACATCCGGCAGGGCAGGCTGATGGTCGAGCCGATCGAACCAAAGCTGACCGCGATGTCGAAAAGCTGTGTGGCTTCAACCACTTGCCGCGAAAGCGCCACGTCGCCGGTCGTGAAGCTGATGACTGCGCCGTCTCCGGTGGATTGACCGCAGTGGATGCGGCGCCCCGGATGATCGGCGAGGCCGGGATAATAAACCCGTACGACATCAGGGCGGCTAGAAAGGAATTCGGCGATCTTCTGGGCCGATTCGTTCTGGCGCTCGACGCGTAAGGAGAGCGTCTTCATTCCGCGCAACAACAGCCAGGAGTCGAACGGGCTTAACCCCGCGCCCTCCGCGTTCTGATCGAAAGCCAGCCGGCGATGCAGGTCGTAATCATCCGTGACCAGCGCGCCGGCGGTCACGTCGCTGTGGCCGCATAGAAATTTCGTGGCCGAATGAATGACAACGTCCGCGCCGAGTCCGAGCGGTTTTTGATTGCACGGGGAGAGCATCGAATTATCAACCGCCAGCAGCGCCCCGGCCTCGCGCGCGACGCCCGCCAGCGCGCGAATGTCGGCGATGCGCATCGTTGGATTCGACGGGGTCTCGATCAGGATTAACCTGACGCGCGGGTTCAGCGCTTCGCGCACGGCCTCGACGTCGGTCGCGTCAACATAGCGCACGCCGATTCCCTGACGCGACAAAACCTGGTCGAGCAGTCGCACAGTGCCGCCGTAAAGGTCGTCGCCCGCGATGACCTCCTCGCCCGCGCCGAGGAGCCGCGTCAGCGCGCTGATGGCGGCCATTCCGCTCGCGAACGCGCAAGCGAATTCGGAGCCTTCTAGCCTCGCGATCTGCCGCTCAACCAGAGAGCGCGTCGGATTGCCGCTGCGTGTGTAATCGTACTCGCCGAACTCGTCCGCCGACGGCTGGCGAAAGGTGGCCGTCTGATAGATCGGCGGGGAGATCGAACAGTGCGGATCGTCATTCGACTCAATATGCACACATTGTGTCGCAGTTTTCATTTTTGAGATCCTTTGAAATAGGACTTATAGGACTTATAGGACTTATAAGATCTATAGGTCCTATAAGTCTTATTTCCTCTCATTTTAAAGCCTGATCGAGATCGGCGATCAGATCGTCGGAGTTTTCCAGGCCGACAGACAGTCGCACCAGCCCGTCGGTGATGCCGGCGGAGGCGCGCTGTTCGGGCGGCACGTCGGCGTGCGTCATAGAGACGGGGTGCGTGATCAGCGTTTCAGCCGACCCCAGGTTTTCCGCCAGCGAACAGAGCTTGACCGAGTTCATCAATCGTACGCCGGCCTCGACGCCACCCTTGACCTCGAACGCGATCAGCGCGCCGCCCGCCTGTTGCTGTCGCTTCGCCAACTCATATTGCGGGAACGATTCGAGCCCAGGGTAGGCGATCCATTCGACTTCCTGACGCGCTTCCAGAAACCTGGCGACGCGCAGCGCGTTGGCCGAATGCTGCGCCATCCGCAGGGGCAGCGTCTTGACGCCCTGCAGCGTCAGCCATGCGGGGAAAGCAGCCTGGATGGCGCCGACGGCGTTGCGAACGAATGCCAGCTTCTCATGCAGCTCGGCGCTGCGCGTGATCAAAGACCCGCCGACCGTAGCGTTGTGGCCTTCGATGAATTTCGTCGTGGAATGCAACACGATGTCCGCGCCGAGGTCGAGGGGGCGCTGCAGCGCGGGCGTCAGCAGCGTGTTGTCTACAACCAGCAGCGCGCCCGCGTCTTTCGACAAACGCGCGGCCAATTCGATGTCGGTCAACTTCAAAGTCGGGTTGGCGGGCGTTTCGATGAAGAGAAACTTCGCCGGCTCTCTCAAAGCGCGGATCAGCGCATCGGAATCGGACGTGTCGATGAAATCGGACTCTACGCCGAACTGGGCGAGCACCTGTTTCATTAATCTCACGGTGCCGCCATAAACCGCCTGCGACAAGACGACTCTGTCGCCGGCCTTGAGCAGCGCCAGGCATAAGACCGTCGTCGCCGCCAGGCCCGTCACATAAGCCGTGGCGAACTCCGCCCCTTCAATCGCCGCCAGGCGACCTTCGAGCGCGGTCACGGTCGGATTGCCCGAACGGCTATAGGTGTAACCCTTGTGCTCGCCGACGGCAGGCTGCCTGTAAGTCGTGGTCTGATAGATCGGCGTTAGCATCGCGCCGGTCGTGGGGTCCGGCGCCGTGCCTCCGTGCAATGCTATCGTCTCAAGGAATTGATAAATGTCCGGCGCTAAATTATCCGAAGTTGCCATCGCAGTTCCTCCGAGAATGTGGAACAGACTTCAGTCTGTTCTCAGACAGAACAGACTGAAGTCTGTTCCACGTTCTCCTTTTGGTTCGCGCGGCGAAATATAAGGCGGGATCTCAAAGGCAAGGCGCGGAAAATCAAAAACCCCGCGCCTTAAGAGTGCGCAGGGTCTTTGAAAAATCTCTCTAAAACCAAGCAGCTCTTTAGCAGTCTTTTTACGTGGAGCAAGTTGCCTTAAATCGCCACGCGAGTTGTCAATATCAGAGCCTTTATAACAGAGCGGACGAAAAAGTGTCAAGCAATCAGGCCTCTTCTGAAATCGACTCTTCGTACCACTTGGCCGCGACGAATGCGGTCAGCCGTTTGCGCTATAGTCAGCGAGGGCCTCGCGTATTGCGCGTCGGGCTATCCCGGCAAGCGCTGGATTGGTGTCTTGATAATACGGGAGCGCAATCAACCCGACTGACAGCGCCCAGCCGCGACCCCGCGCCCAGGTTGCATTATCGACCTGTAGCGCTTCCCGGAATACGTCCCGAGTTTCCGCAGAAAGGAACGTCCACGCGGCCATCACATCGCATGCCGGATCGCCCACTCCCAGACACCCGAAATCGATGACGGCGCTGAGCCGCCCCTGCGCGGCCAGCAGATTCCCGGATTGAAGGTCCCCATGGAGCCAGACGGGCGTCCCCTGCCACGCCGGCGCCTCGACGGCAGCGTCCCACACTGCTGTCACCGCGTCGGCGTCAAGCGCGGCTCGCAGAGTTGCGATTGCGTCGCGGGTACGCGTGTCTCGCATTACAAGCGGCTCGCC
>DATCXQ010000738.1:0-8147 GCA_036565725.1 Blastocatellia bacterium | reverse complement strand
AGCCGCATCCGGCGGTCGTGGCGGACGTTGGCGTCGGGCATCAGCCCCGCGCGTTCCAGTTTGTGACGGTACGGCTGGAGAGCGGACCTCAGGTTGTCGTCTTTCAAGACGGATGCGGCTTCGAAGACGGACGCTTCTTCTCCCAGGACGTCGAACTTTTTCAGCGCCTCATATTCGATCGGATATTTCGCCATACCACTGGTCACGTGGTCGGCGCGGCGAATGAGATTGCCGTCCATAACCAACATCCCACGATCAACCAGCGAGATCACCGCCACGCGTAAAGCTTCGTCCTCGCCGCCGCGCAAATAGGCGATCAGGTACGGATCGCCAAGGTCTATCCTGGGCGCATGGCCGGACTCCGCGCGGCGTCGGAAGAAGACGATCGCAATAACGACGGCAAGGCTGAAGCAGAAATAGAAGAGAAGAAATTCCGGGCCGTATAGCTCGAATGGATTCATAATCACCTCCTGTTTTACATCATACGCTCGGGCTGAAGCCGGCGCCCTTTAAATCCAGGTTAGGTGTTAAAGTATGAACCAATCAGCTCTCAACGCAAAAGAGTTTCACTTTAATCCAAGCTCGGCTGCGATAAATTCCTTTACTCCTTCGCGTCCGCGCAGGCGCAGCCAGAGCGGGCCGTCTTCCTGCTCCGCTATCAATTCAAATCTGAAGAAGGGGCAGCAAAGACGTTCGCGCGCAATAAACTCCGAGACCAAAAGAATAGTCGATTGCTCAGCCGAAAAGCGGAAAGCATAGCCGTCAGGCAAGTTCTGAACCTCCTTGACGGCGGCGCGCATCTGCTCTGAAACCGCTTTATGACGCTTTCTCCCTTCCGCGTCCAACGCAAGCATGTTGCAGGCTAGGGGCGACTCTTGCGCCGCTTTTTTCTGTTCGACTTTGTCTTGTGCGGCTGAGCCTGCCAGGACGAGAGATAAGGCGCTGACCAGTTTCATCATTTTTTGCATTGCTGTTCCTCCGAAAACAGCCGCGTGTCCACGTAGTAACGACTATAGTCGTTACTACGTGGAGCCCTTTTATCTACGCGGCGCGCTTTTATCGTTCACGACCCGGCGCCCGCATTCGGCGGCGCATTACAACACTCGCAAGTGAGCAGCCTCCTGCTCAACTCTTCCCGCATCGCGCTAAGCCGTTCGATCTGCGCGTCAATGTCGCGAATCTTGGCTTCGGCATACGCTCGCCGCCCGGCGTGATTGCATGGCTCAGCTTCAAGCAACAGGAGGAAGCGTTCCAACTCGCGCAGCGTAAACCCGACCTCCTGCATCCGCTTGATACGAAGCACCGCGCGAACGGTTTCAGCAGGATAATCGCGATATCCTGATTGAAGTCTCCGCGGCGAGGGCAAGAGGCCACGTCGCTCATAAAACCGAATCGCCTGAACGCTGACCCCGGTCGCCTCGGCAAGCTCCCCGACTTTCATCTCTCCCAGTCCTTTCAACATAGTTAGTATGAACCTTGCTCTTAAGTATAGAGTCAAGTCGATTTTTCGACACGCGCCGCCCGACCTTTGATTGCCAGGGACGAACGTTCTCGGTTAAATTCGCCCTGTTTCGAATCGCAACAATCCAGAACTATTGGCGCCTGCAGAATGGAATAAAAGGACGGTGTGATGATGCGTATCAGAACCTTATTGATCGGCCTTTGTTTGTTACTTGCCTACGTCGGCCTCGTGGCCTTCGCTATTGACGGGCTTTCAGCGGGGCAAGCCGCGAATTCCGCCGGAGTGAAAGCTTTCGTCGGCGCGCGACTCATTGACGGCTCCGGCAATCCGGCTATCGAAAACGCCGCTCTGATCGTGCGCGACGGCAGAGTGGAGTCGGTCGGGCCTGCCTCGAAATTAAAGCCTCCCGCCGGCGCCCAGACGATCAATCTTGCCGGCAAATTCGTCATCCCCGGCCTGATCTCGACGCACGTTCATGTCTCCGACGTCCAGGGCTTGAGGCCTCCCGCTTACACCGAGGAAAACACGCTGCGCCAGCTCGGCGTCTTCGCGCGTTACGGCGTCACGGCGGTCTTGAGTCTGGGCGGGGAGAAGGAGCCGGCCTTCAAGGCGCGCGACGCGCAGAACACGCCGTCGCTGGATCGAACGAGAATCTACCTCTCGGGCGACGTCATCACCGGCAAGACGCCGCAGGAAGCCCGCGAGATGGTCGCCCGCGGCGCCGCCATGAAACCCAACATCATCAAGATTCGCGTCGACGACAACCTCGGCGCTACTGTAAAGATGTCGCCCGAAGTCTATCGCGCGGTCATTGATGAAGCCCATCAGCGCGGGCTTCGCGTCGCGGCCCACATTTTCTATCTCGAAGACGCGAAGGACTTGCTCCGGGCCGGCGCCGACTTCATCGCCCACAGCGTGCGCGACAAGGAGATTGACGACGAGTTCATTTCGCTGATGAAGAAACGCGGCATCCCATACTGTCCCACTCTGACGCGCGAAGTCTCGGCCTTCGCCTATGAGTCCACGCCATCGTTCTTCTCCGATCCTTTCTTCCTGCGCGAAGCCGACCGCGAGGTAGTGGCCCAATTGCAGGAGCCGCAGCGCCAGGAGGCGATGCGAAAATCGGCGCCGGCCCAGCGCTACAAAGCGGCGCTCACGGTCGCCCTGCGGAATCTCAAGAGGGCCGCCGACGCCGGACTCCAGGTCGTGATGGGCACCGACGCGGGGGCTTTCGCTAACCGGTTCCAGGGCTATTTCGAGCATCTCGAAATGGAGATGATGGCCGAAGCCGGGCTCACGCCTTCGCAAATTCTTCGCTCCGCCACCAGCGACGCCGCCCGCGCGATGCGAATTGAGGGGATCGGCTCGATCACGAAAGGCGCGTGGGCCGATTTCGTCGTTCTGGAGCGGGACCCGTTGAAAGACATCCGCAACACTCGCAGCGTCGCTTCAGTCTGGATCGCGGGCAATCAGGCGCCGGGAATCGGGCCACAAACAGGAATCGCAAAATAAATACGACCGGCCATGAAAACGATTCTGCTCACCGCCACGTCATTACTGATCTCGCTCCCGGCCGTCTGGGCGGCAAAAGTTTCTCCGCCGGCGCCGGTCTCCCCGACGCCTTCGCCCGCGCAACTGGCCTGGCAGCGGTTGGAATATTACGCCTTCGTCCATTTCGGCATGAACACCTTCACCGATCACGAATGGGGCGAAGGACGGGCGGGCGCCGACAATTTCAATCCGACGGCGCTCGATTGCCGGCAGTGGGCGCGAGTCGCGAAGGCCGCCGGGATGAAGGGCGTCATCATCACGGCGAAGCATCATGACGGCTTCTGCCTGTGGCCGTCGGACACGACCGAGTATTCGGTAAAAAATTCGAAATGGCGCGACGGGCGCGGCGACGTGCTGAAGGAACTGTCGGAGGCCTGCAAGGAGTACGGCCTGAAGTTCGGCGTCTACATCTCGCCCTGGGACCGCAATCATCCGCTCTACGGGACGCCGAAATACAACCGCGTCTTCAAAGATCAATGGCGCGAGATTCTCACTCGATACGGCGAAGCGTTTGAATCTTGGCTAGACGGCGCGAACGACGGCAAGAAGCGAATGGTCTATGATTTTCAGGGATTCTTCGAGACGATCAAGAAACTTCAACCCAACACCCTGATTTTCAGCGACGCAGGCCCCGACATCCGCTGGGTGGGCAACGAGCGTGGCTTCGCGGGCGAGACCAACTGGTCGCCGCGAGACAACGAAGGGACTTTCCCCGGCTTCGCCGATGAAAAAGCCTTGAACACCGGCGACGAAAACGGGACCGTCTGGCTGCCGGCCGAATGCGACGTCTCGATACGGCCGGGCTGGTTCTATCACGACAACGAAGACGACAAGCTGAAATCGGTCGGGCAGTTGATGAACATCTATTACGGCTCGGTGGGACGCAACGCCAATCTGCTGCTCAACATCGGCGTTGATCGTCGGGGTCTTGTCAACGAAAACGACGAGCGGCGGCTGATGGAATTCAAACGCGCCCGTGATGAGGCATTCAGAGAAAATCTTGCGGCCAAAAACGATCTGGCGAAAGGCAAAGTCAAAGCGACGAACGTTCGCGGGAACGATCCTCGCTTTAACGCCGAGAAGACAATTGATGGGGACGCGGCCACCTACTGGGCGACCGATGACGGCGTGACCACAGCCTCGATGGAACTCGAATTCGGTCGCGAGATCGAGTTCAACACCTTCCTCGCGCAAGAGAATATAGCGCTCGGTCAGCGGGTGAAGAAGTTTTCTCTGGAGATCTGGCGAGAAGGGGGCTGGGAGACAGTCGCGCGGCAATCAACCATCGGATACAAGCGCATCCTGCGCTTTCCGGCGGTCAAGACTGTCAAGATCAAGTTCACTATCGAAGCGGCTAAAGCCTGCCCGACCATCACGAACCTCGAGGTCTACAACTCGCCATCGCCATAACATTCAAGTAAAAGAATTTCAGCCACGAATGAACACGAATGAACACGAATATTCACGAATGGCGGCAAGGGAAACAAATGGATTACCAAAAATTCGTGTTGATTCGTGTTCATTCGTTGCTTCTTGCAAAAGTTTCGCGGCGCAGCCTGATTGAGATCAGCGCATTTTACCGCAACCTAGCGCGGTCACGCCGGCCGGCGCGGTCTGTTGTTCGTAGTCGCTCTGGACCATAAAGAAGAGGTATTGAGTCCGCGGGCGGGCGGGGCCGGCGGAGACTCGAGCCTTATCGCTGCGGAAGCGCAACCGCACGGAGACGAATTGCCGCGCCATCCGCAGTTCGTCTCCGAAATACTGGTCGCGCAGCGGCAGCCTCAATTCAGCCCGCGCCCGGTTGAGCGTCTCCTCGCACTCGCCCAGCTCGTCAACGCTCGACGCGTCCTTGTAACCCAGCCCGTGCAACAGTTCGTGCAAGGTCGTGAAGCCGGCGTCGAAAGAGTCCCGAACTTCGCGCGACGCCTCCATCTCGCGGAAATCGTCGAAGTCCAGGCGCACGCGCCAGACCGTCAGGCGCAGCCCCGCTATGACGTCTTCGTAGCGCAACCCTTCATTCAATTGACCGAAATTTACCGAAGGCGAACCTGAGTGGTCCTCGATGATGAATACGGAGCCCGAGCCGAGCGAACAAGAGAGAATCCGCCTGGCGGTCTCCGAGCCTCCGGATTGAGTTGCGCCGGGGGCCAGCGAGCCGTCTTTCGCAAAATTGAGATCGCCGAATCCGGTGATGCGGCGCAGGCTTCGCGTCAGCTCTTCGACGCGAACGCCGGTAGGTTTGTATCCGGCTTCGCCGCTCAGCCAGACGCCGGGCGTCTTCGGAAACGCCGACTGCGCGAATGCGATTCCAGTCAATAAAAACAGGCCTGCCAGCATGCCGGCTGCAATTGACACACTCCAGCCTGCCCTCAATTCAAACTTCGTCATTCCTCACTTCTCCTGCTCGATTTATTTACCGTCAATTATTGATTGCTTGGCGCTCGGTGCGGCTCTACGGCGATCCGCAATGATTTTGCAGAGTACAGCCTGGCCTTTAGCTTCGCTTAAAGCATGATTCAAATCATACTCAACTTTTCCGTTACAGTACCGCGCGCGTAAGCAAGCCGCCCGCCCATGCGCGCAACCGCTTGCTTACGCGCGCGGCACTGCATCCAACCGCGTCGAATGGCAAGCTCTGTGCCGTGAATTCAAGCGCTCGGCTAATGTGGCGTAAGATTCATTGATTCAACGCGCTAGCGTTGGATGAGAAGGCTGAAGCCGTCTGTCGGAGTTGAACAATGTTGTGTTTCAGGGCGACAAAACCGTTGCATGCGAACTCGTATACGACAAGTATGTCGGCGGTCTTCACACGACGAATCGCAGTTTCACGAATGCTTCGGCGACATGAAAATTGGGTTTTTCGGCGAATGTGGGAGAGAGGGCGAGGTATTGCCGTTCACCGCCCGACCGGCTGACGCGGAAAAGATTCGCATACCACAGGTCGTTTGCCCGAGGTACGCAGCCCAAGGCGTCGAACGGAACGGCCATCGCAGCGCGCCAGATTTTTTCGGACTCGATGACCTCGCTCGCGGTCCGCATGCCGCTCCGCCACCGCCAGTCGGCCAGCATCTTTGTACGGTCGACGATCAAATCGCACCACTGCCCTGTCGGCGCGACTTCAAATTCGCGGTAATGTTTCTCGTGCGGCTCGACCGGCGAACGGACGAAGGCTTCGCACACGTCCCGGTCCCACAACGCGTATCGCTCCTCATCCACGTCGAAATCCTCGTCGACGTCCAACTCGGCGTATCCGCACTCGAAGCCGAAGAAAATCTCACGCTCGCTCCACACGACCATCGCGGTCGTTTTCAATTCGACCGGCGCCTCTTCCCCACGCCAATTACGGTCGATGGCCAGGCGACGGGCGCCACGCCAGCATTCGGCATGAAAATCCACGGTGAGTTGTGGCGAATGGCAAAAGACGGCGATAATCTCATCAACTTTCATATCGAACAGTCTATGGCGCATCGTTGTCGTCAAGAAATGAAAATAGACAGGATTCACAGGATTGTTCAGTATTATGTGAATTTAGCTCGATCCTGAAAAATCCTGTAAATCCTGTCTATTTCCCAAGGAGGACATCTTTATGAATCAAATTCGGATCGCTCAAGCCGTCCGCGCCTGCGTCATCGTCACGCTCGCGCTCTGTTTCGCTTTTCAACAAACGACCGACGGGACGCCCGCCCACGGTCAAACCGGGTCCGGCGCCGCCGACATGATTCTGATTAACGGCTTCATCTGGACCGTCGACGGGTCGAAGCCGCAAGCCGAAGCCGTCGCCGTGCGCGGCGATCGTATCATCAAAGTCGGCGGTAACGAAGAAGCGCTGGCGCTGAGGGGCGAACACACGCGACTGATCGATCTGAAGGGCGCGTTCGTCATGCCCGGGTTCAACGACAATCACGTCCATTTCGCCAGCGCGGCGAGTTTCTTCTGGAACCTGCAATTGATGGACGTTCACAGCGACGAGGCGTTCGTCGCGCGCGTCAAAGATTACGTCGCCGCCCATCCCGGCGAACCGATTCGCGGCGGAGGCTGGGGAGCTTACGAACAGTGGGAGATAGGCGCCAGCCGGGCCGGCGGCCCCGCGACCGTGAATGAGCGGCCGTCCTGGACTCCCGACCGTAAACTGATTGACGCGATCACCGGTCCGACGCCGATGTTCATCAGCAAGTTCGATAACTCACTCTATTTCGCCAACACGGCGGCGTTGAGGCGCGCAGGCTTTGATGACCGCGCCGCCGACGCCGAGAACGTCGCGCACCTTCGCGACGCGTCGGGGCGAATCACCGGCGCGATGCGGATTAAGAACCAGCGCGGCGTCGAAGCTCAATTCCTGGGCGACGTCAGCCCGGATCACGACAGGCGCGCCAGGATGACCGAGAACGCACTACGGCTGGTCCGCGAAGCCGGAGTGACTTCGTTCCAGGACATCTCCGACCACGAGCAGTTGCAGCTCTATCACGAAATTCTCGAGGCGGGACGATTGACCGCTCGCGTCAATTTTCGCTACGGCATCGAGCATTGGGAGCATATGAAAGCCCTCGGCGTAAAACGCGGGTCTGGCAACGCGATGATCCGGCTGGGCGCTGTCAAAGGCCACATTGACGGAATTATGGGCACGTCCGGCGCGCGCTTTTACGAAGCGTACAACAACGACCCCGAAAAGAAGAATCGGGGCCACTGGCGGCCGTTGACCTGGGTTTCGCCCGAACGCAGAACCGAACTCAATCGCGGCCCGTTCACCGAAATGATGATCAAAGCCGACGCCGCCGACATCCAGGTCACCGTCCATGCCATCGGCGACGAGGCCCTCGGCGTGATGCTGGACATGATCGAAGCGATGACCAAAGCCAACGGCCCGCGCGACCGCCGCATGCGATTGGTTCATGCGCAGGTCTTCGCGCCGCGCGATTTCGACCGGTTGAAAGGCCTGGGCGTGGTCGCCGAAGTTCAACCCTTCCACCTGAGCGACGACATGCGCTGGATGGAGGAGCGCATCGGCTACGAACGCTGCAAGGGCGCATACGCGTTCAAGACTATTCAATCTAAGGGCGCGACCTTGAGCTTCGGCACAGACTGGCCCGGCACGTCGGCCTCGATCTACCCGATCAGTCCGATCTACGGCTTGTAC
>DATCXQ010000716.1:0-3311 GCA_036565725.1 Blastocatellia bacterium | reverse complement strand
CTCGCTACCGCTCGCGGTACTGAACCGGCAGATGCGCCGGCGCCTCAGAATATAAGCCGGCCAACGATCTGAATGGTGCGAGGCTGGAAGCTGTTGGGCGCACGGCCCGAGATCCCGAATGTGAAGCGATTGTCGAAGTTCATATCCGGTAACAGAAAACGGCCTCGATTGAACGCGTTGAATATATCCGCGCGCAGTTCAACGGTGATCCTTTCGGTCAATCGCGTCTTCTTCGCTATCGAGAAATCCTCGTTGAAAAAGGGCCGGCCCCGCAGGTCGCTGTAGCTCGGGGCTGCGTTACCGAAGAAGCGGAGCGGGTTGGCGTAATAAGCCGCATATGCCGCCGACCCGACGTCGGCCGCGCCGAAGAGCGGATTGCCGTTCGCGCTCAGCGGCTCGAAGTCCTGCGGCCGTGAGAAGGCCGCCGGATTGAGATAGGCGTATTGCACGCCGCCGGGCCGGTTGTCGGTGTAGAACGGCTGTCCGGTCACGTTGGGCCGCAAATTGCCTGTGAATCCGATCAGATCGAGAAAATCACGGCTTCGCCCGGCGATTAAAGGGACCAGTCCCGGCCCCTGGCGGTAACGCAGAACGCCGGTGAATTGCCATCCGCCGAAGATCGCGTCGAAGGCCTTGCCGCGATTGAGGAAGGGTTTGTTCTTTCCGAACGGCAATTCATAAAGGTAATTGGCGACGAACGAGTGTGGGACGACGTTAGTGGAAGGCGACCAGAGCGATTCTCGGTCATAAGGGTTCTGAACGACGCCGCTGATCGGCGTGGCGCCGAACAGGTCTTCGGCGGCGTCCGTCAACAGCTTCGCGAAGGTGTAGGAGACTCCTAAGTGCAGTCCCTGGCCGAACCGCCGCTGCAAATCTACTTTCAGCGCGTTGTAGGAACTCTGTCCTTCGCTCTCCAGGTGCTCCGTTATGCGGCCATAGTGAGGGAAGGGCCTCAGCGCCTGGGCGACCGTGCCGCTGAAGCCCGCGAAGACGGCGGCGTTGTTGGCGGGCATCGGAACGCCGACGCTTTGCGCGTAGGCGCGCTGCGCGGGCGTGACATCGATGAGAAGGGTTCGCAACAACGGCGCGCCGAGCTTCAGCGCGTTGAACGGCAGCGCGTTCGGCGGCGAAAAATTGGATCTCAGTCGTGTCCCTTTGCTGCCTATGTATGAGACCGAGAGCGCCATCCTGCCCGGCAGTTCACGCTGGATGTCGAGGCTGTATTGGGCCGTGCGCCCGTTCTTGAAGTTCTCGTTGAAGCCTTCGACATCCCTGATCACAACTGTGTCGACAAGCTGCGTCGTGGGATCCACGGCGGGGAGCGCCGGATAATTGTTGAATCGGATGATCGCGTCGAATCCGAAGTTGATATTCGCGCCGCCCTGAATGGCGTAGCCTGCAAGCCCGCCGCGCCCGAATTCGTTATAGAGCAGCGGCGCGTAATAGAGCCCGTAACCGCCGCGCACGACGGTCTTCTCGTTGACCCGATAGGCGAAACCGAATCGCGGGCTGACATCGGTGTAGTCTGGCTTCACCAGGCCGCGATATTTCGATTTGACGCCGCCTTCGCCGGCGACGCCGACGATCGCGCCCGGACGTCCGACGACGGGGTTCATAGCCGCCGGGTTGAATCCACGATATCGATCTCGAGCCTCGACTCTTGGGTAAGGAATGTCGTACCTGACGCCGACATTGACCGTCAGTTTGGGCGTGACTTTGATGTCGTCCTGGACGAAGAAAGTCGGCTCGAAGAACCGGAAGCCGGGATCGATGGATTGAACGGTGGCGAATGAGAATTCGGGGGCGCCAGTGATCAGACTGGCGACGGGCCATCCCCCCACGCCAGGACCGTTAGCGGTCTGGTTCTCGAGGAAGTTGAAATTTCCGCCGATGTCGAAATGATTCGAGTCATTCAACTGCTGCCACCGGGTCTCGGCGCCGAACTTCAACGTGTGACGGCCCCGCGACCATGCGACGAAGTCAGTGAATTGGACCGCGTTGTCTCCGTCCTGGTTGTCGAAGAAGGTCGATCCTCCGGGTTGATAGGCGCGCGGGTCGAGAGATGTGACGGGGTCTCCGTGCAACGGAAAGCCGATCAACGGAAGACCAAGATTCTGGGTCGCATTGCCAGGAAGCCCTAAGGTTCGCGGGTCCATCCCACGGGTGAAGTTTCGATTCTGAACGAAAGAGCGCGAGAAACCCGCGTTGAAGTGGTTGAGCAGGTTGGGCCGGATGGTGAAATCCTCTTGCAGCCTGTAATACTGCGAACGGAACTCCTGCCTCCAGACCCCTTGCGCCACCCACGGTTCGGGGAAGCGTGGAAAGCCTTTGATGCTGTTCAATTTTCGGTAGCTTGAACTGAAAGATAGGCGATGTTTTTCCGACAAATTGAAATCGAGCTTCGCTACATAATAATTCGTAGTTGCAGGCGCCCCGGTCGTCGTCCGGAAATTGTGATTGACGCCGTCGCGATTCGGGGCAGGGAAGAGTGAGTTGATGATGTTGAATCCCGCCGGATCGATGATGGAATTGCCCGCTGCGTTTCGGTAGAGGTCGAGCCGGTTACCAGGAATTGCAGGACGATTGCAGCAGGGGATGGTGTTGTCATAAATCTGCACAGGCCCGCCGAAGAAGTTGGTGACGTATGGATCGGTCAGAAGTTCCGAGAAGTCCCCAGACCGCATTTTCAGCGTCGGGACGCTCACGTCCACCGTCTCGAACTGGCTCAACCTGTAGCCGCCATAATTGAAGAAGAAGAACGCGCGATTACGAAAGCCTTTGACCGCAGGCCCTCCTTCGCCGAAATGCGGCAAATAGATGGGGCCTCCAATGCTGCCGCCGAAATCGTGCTGGCGATCGAGGGGGCGAGGGAGTCCTCTCAGACGGTTGAAATCGTTATTGGCATTGAACGCTTCATTCCGCAGGTTTTCGTACAGCTCGCCGTGAAAGGCATTGCTCCCCGATTTGATGGTGAAATTGACGACGCCGCCGGAGGAGTTCCCGTACTCGGCGGAATATTGCGCTGTGCTGATAGTAAATTCCTGAAAGGCGTTCGGCCCCGGCGCGACTTCAGAGAAGAAAGTTCCGTTCTCGGCGCGCCGCGTCGCTGCGCCGTCAATCAGAATCTCCGTGCCGAGTCCTTGTCCGCCGTTGACGCGGAAATTGAATCCGACCGTGCCTCTCGAAGCCGCCGACCCCTGATCGGCAAGATTGCCGCCCGAAGAGACGCTGCTGTCAAGAAAGATGAACGAGAGCGGCGAACGCCCCCCCGATTCGGCGCCGATCTGCAATGGCAGTTCGCGGACCTGCCG
>DATCXQ010000715.1:0-29804 GCA_036565725.1 Blastocatellia bacterium | reverse complement strand
GTCGTGATCAAGCGGTTGGGCTGGGAATACCCGCCTCTACGCGCACGGCTCCGTTCGCCTTTGCTCAACCAGCTCAGCAAGCTCTTCGATGGTGTAAATTCCTGGCTGAGCGCCTTTCGCAGCCATTGTTTCGACGATGTTAAACAGAGTGGAATTGTAAGGGGTGGGGAAGCCGTATTTTTCGCCCAGCAGAATGATCTCTCCGTTGAAATACCCAGACTCGGTCTCGCCGCGCTTCAATTTCAGGTCCACCCATGTCGAAGGGTAGGTGCGGAATTCCACCGGCGAATTGGCCTCCGCGCAAATCTTATCTTGGTCTTCAACCACGTCCCGCAATTCGGCAAGATTTCTCTTCGAATCGAATGGATTGTTCGGGTCTTCGAGCGAAATACCCGCCACGCCGAGCGCGCGCAGCCCCTCTTCCTCAACGTCGGCCATGAAATTGCTGATCGCGGGCGTGACCAGGCCGAGTTGCAGATGTTTATCAATAACGGCGAGGGTGGCGTTGTTCAGATTCAGAATCAGCTTGCTCCACTTGACTGCCATGATCGATTCGTGCGTCGTCGTCCTGAATCCCGCGCCTTCAAGCCGCGCGGCGATTTGCGCCACAGTGTCGTCACAGCCGAGCGGGTAATTGCCGATTGAAAGCAATTCGCCGCGAGTGTGGGCGACCACGCCGGGGGCCAGAAAGGTCGCGCTGATCCCAAGCATTCCGCCGTAAACGCGCAGAAATCTCCCTGCGGCTACCTCTTCATTGCGCACGCCGTTCTGCATGCAAACGACCGGAGTTTCTTCGGGGAAGGTTTCGCGCAGCGCTTGAACCGAGGCGGCGGTCTGCGAAGATTTGACTGTGAGGATGACGACGTCGCCGATGCTCGGCGTGATCTCGCGCGGATGAGTGACCGCGCTCAAGGCTTTGACCACGCGATCGCCGGCGCGAGATTTGATAAGAAGCCCGCAGCGATTGACGGCGGCGGCGTGAGCGTGTCTGGCGACCAGAACCGCCTCCGAGCCGCTTTCAGCCAAACGTCCGCCTATGAGGCTGCCGATAGATCCCGCTCCGTGAATGATGAATCGCATCAAATATCTTCAGTTCGTTGACCGTGTTTTCTGTGATTGCGTATTGATGAGGCGTTAAAGCAGAACGGGCATCGTTGTGATGCCCGGCGCCGCTCTTTTCTACGATACTCCCGGCAGGACTCGAACCTGCGACCCCCTGCTTAGCCTACCACTCCAGGTTTCCCTGGCCCCGTGATGAGTTGTGGTCTGGACCATATCTTAGGCGTTTCAGCCTGGGCGCGTATGGCCTCTACGGATCCACTGATGCGATCAGTGTTTCCTCGGTGTTGTCATGGGAGCGGGAAAGCTCCTTTAGAGTTCCACCGATACAGCGCCCTCCACTGCGCAGATTACTATTCTCCACGCAGGCTCCTATGTTTGAAGGCAGGTGCTCTATCCACCTGAGCTACGGGAGCAAGTCGGTAACTGTACGCGATCGATCTGGCTAAGGCAAGGGTGTCTCTCGATGAGGGCTGTCGCATTGCCTTCGGCGCCGACGTAACCGCTCAGCTCATCCTCGCCGCGCGAGCGGCGGCGCCTGAGTAAATACTATTTTTCAAGATTCAAACGCCTGTCGTCGTAAAAGCCCACTCGCCCTTCAGCCAGCCATTTGGCGGCGAAAATTATCTGCCCCGTGTGATAACTGAAATGCTCTACGACATGGAAGATCGCGTCGAAGACCGTCACTCCGTAGGCTTGCGCCGTACATACCCGCTGTAAAGGCTCGTCTGAATTCGCCGCGGCGCATTCGCCTTCGATTTCGGCCAGAACCGCATCCGCCTCGTCGAGCGTCGTCTTTAACAGATCTATCAATTCAGCCTTGCTCACTGAATCACGCGCGGCGAATTCGCTCGCCCGTTCGCGCCTGTCCTCGGCGCCGCCGACGCCCGAGACGATCCACTGGCGGACGTTCCCAGATATATGCAGGAGCAGGTTGCCGACGCCGTTGCTCGATTCGTTCGGACGACGCCAGACCTGTTCGTCGTCCAAGGCGTCAATCGCCGCGGCGATTTTGACGAAATAGTCTTCGAGCAACCGGAAACGCGCGTGGCGAAGAAACATCAGCGACGCCGGCAGCGACGCTGCAGGTGGTTCGATCAGAAATGTTTTTCGTTTGTCTGTCATAATTCAATTAAGAATGGGGAGTGGAGAGTGGAGAGTGGGGAATAGGAAGAAATAATTTCCTTAGTCCCCACTTCCTATTCCCCATTCCCGTCTCCCGGTCTTTACACCGTGACGCCGTTGCGGCGAGAACGGATTTCGTGATCGCATCGTAATATGTAATGCGGGCGGCGAGGCCCCCATTATCGCCAGATTCCCCTCGCTGGCCAAACGGAGAGGCTAAATGCATAATAATCACGATTGTAGCGGTTTGATTCAGGTTTATGAAACGCTTGAATTCAAGAGGTGGCCAATGGGCAAGGTCCTCGTAGTTGACGATGATCCGGCTTTACACCAGGTGATCGAAGGCGCGCTTGCAAGGGAAGGTCATGCGTTGGTGCACGCGACCGACGGCGGGATGGGAATGGAGTTGCTGGCGCGCGAAACGATCGACCTCGCGATCATTGATTACCTGATGCCTGGAATGGACGGGCTCGAATTTCTCGAACAGGCGCGCAACGGGCGGCCCGAACTTAAAGCAATAATGATCACCGCCGTTGGGACGCCCGAAGCAGTGCTCGGCGCGCTGCGTCAAAAAGTTTGCGATTTCCTGGTCAAGCCGTTCAGCGTCGCCGACATCCGCGCGGCTGTCAGATCCGCGATCGACGAACATTCGACGCTTAAAATCGAAGTTATTTCGGCGGAGCCGCATTGGGTACAGTTGCGCGTGCCCTGCGACCTGGCCGCCGTCCCGATCCTGCAAAAATTGCTCACACAGCTCAAAGCCGATCTGCCCGAAGACACGCGCGAAGCCATCGCTTACGCCTTCCGCGAGATGCTCAACAACGCCATCGAACACGGCGGCAAACTCGATCCGACGAAATACGTCGAAGTCCTCTGCGTATTGCTCAAACGCGCAATCATCTACTGGATCAAAGATCCGGGCGAAGGCTTCGACCCCAGTTCGCTCGAACACGCGGCGGTCAACAATCCGGCGGGTGACCCATTTCGTCACGTCTCGGTGCGCGACGAAAAGGGGTTACGCGCAGGCGGCTTCGGCATCCTGATGGCCGACCAACTGGTTGACGAGTTGGTTTACAATGAACGGCGCAACGAGGTGATGTTCGTCAAATATTTGTGAGCCTATGCCTCTCGACACATTCATCCGCCGCATGCCGAAGGTCGAACTGCACGTTCACCTGGAAGGCTCAATCCAGCCCGAGACCCTGCTTCTGCTCGCCGAACGCGGTGGCGTGTCGCTGCCCGCGACAACGGCGGACGGCTTGCGGCAATGGTACAAGTTTACAGACTTCCCACACTTCGTCGAAATCTATTTGACGATCTCGGCATGTATTCGCTCGCCGGAAGACATCGAATTTATCGCGCGCGAATTCCTGCGCGGGCAGGCGGCGCAGCATATATTGCATAGCGAGGTCACCTTCACGCCTTATACGCATTACAGCTCAAACAGGCGCATCCCGTTCGAAGACCAGATCGCCGCGCTCGGAAGGGCGCGAGAGTGGGCGGCGCGAGAGTTGGAAATAAGCGTAGGCTGGGTTCTCGACATCGTCCGCAACGTGCGCCCGGTCGAACACGGACTGACCGTGGCCGATTGGGCGATCAGCGGGATTGGGAACGGCGTCGTGGCGCTCGGTTTGGGCGGGATAGAAGCCGGACATCCATCGGAACTCTTCCAAGAGGCTTTCGACCGCGCGCGCGCCGCCGGGCTTCCCGCAGTCCCGCATGCGGGCGAGACCGCCGGGGCCGAGAGCGTCCGGGAGGCGCTGCGAACATTGAAAGCTCAGCGAATCGGCCACGGAGTGCGCAGCCTGGAAGACCCGGGGCTGGTGGCCGAACTTCGCGAACGCCAAATTCCCCTCGAAGTCTGCCCGACCAGCAACGTCTGCCTGGGCGTCGCGCCCTCTCTATCCGAACACCCTTTGCCACGCCTGCTCGACGAAGGCCTCTACGTCACGATCAATTCAGACGACCCGCCGATGTTCAACACGACGCTGACCGATGAATACCTGCGCGCAGCGCAAATTCTGGGCTGCGGCGCAGAGACCATTGAACAGTTGGCGATCAACGCCGTGCGCGCCAGCCTGCTGCCCGAAGCGTCGCGCGTGGAGATGGAGCGGCGATTTCGCGAAGAGTTTGCGCGGCTCCGAATGGATGGCGAATGAATCGTTCACAAGCCTTACTCTATCCTCACCTTCAGCGCAACTTGAAAGTCGAGCCCGGGTTCTCAGCCCGCGCGCGGACTCATTGCCGATAACTAACTGATTGTTATCGGTAACGGAATTGAATATAATGCCGCCGTCGACCGCTCCTCCATTGAAATCGAATCAATAAATCGCGGATGGTTTTCTCGGTTCCAGCTTGGGACGGAACATATTTACGATGCGCTTGGCTGGAGCGTGCGGGAATCTCCGTCGCCAATTAAAAGTAAGTCCATACAACTGAATCCAGGAGAAAATCCAATGAAGAGAACTCATGTCATTCTCCGCTTATGCTTTGCGATCGTCAGTATGATGTGCGCCGCTACGGCCTTCGCCGGCGTCTACGAGGTTAGCTCCATCCCGGACCTGCAAGCGCGCATCAACAGCGCCGTGGCCGGTGACGTCATCATCGTCCATAACGGCGTCTACGCCACCAGCGCTTCGATCACAGTCAACCGCCAGGGGACCGCGACCGATCCAATCAGGATCGTCGCGCAAACCGTAGGCGGTGTGGAGATCACCAGCGCACAGGGCTTCAACGTGACCAGCCCCGCCGCCTACGTCGAGATCGAAGGATTCCTGTTCACCCACACCTCCGGCCGGAATCAGATCCGGTCCGGCGCGACCCACATCCGCTTTACACGCAACTTCTTCGAATGCGTGGGCGATGGCGCTTATTTGACGATCGCCGGCCATGACGCCCAAGTGGATCGCAACGAGTTCCGCAACAAGCTCACCCTCGGCAATATGATCGATGTGCGAGGATCGGGCAGCCAGATCGCGCAGCGAGTGTGGATTCATCACAACTACTTCCATGACTTCACCAGCCCGGGCGGGAACGGCGCCGAGACGATCCGCTTTGGCCTTAGCGGCCTGAGTCTCTCGAACGGTTTCGGCCTGATCGAGCACAATCTCTTCGAGCGCTGCACCGGCGAAAACGAGCTCATTTCCAACAAGTCGAGTTCGAACACCTACAGGTACAACACGATCTCCGACTCGCCAGGCGGCGAGCTTACACTCCGCCACGGCAACGACTGCCTCGTCTATGGCAACTACTTCCGCAACAGCGCCGGCATGCGAATCTTCGGCGATCGTCACCAAATATTCAGTAACTATCTCGAGACCTGCATTGGAATCAACATCGGAAACGGCGACGGCGAGGTCGCCGACGGAGCTCCGCTGACGAGCCACGACCGCCCCGACGACTGCGTAATTACCTTCAACACACTCGTCAACAACACTCGCAACTACTTCCTGACCGGCCGTACGAACGGCCTCGGCGCCACCAACACAATCTTTGCCAATAACATCCTGCAAGGGGGCGGCGCGGCCGCCGGCCTAAATGGCCTCTACACCGGCGGCGTGTGGGGCGGCAACATCATCTGGGAGACCGCCAGCGCCGGAGCAATGCCCGCGGGCTCGTACGATGTGGTTAACCCCCTCCTCGAGCCCAAAGCAAAGGGAGTCTTCCGTCCGCAGCCGGGCAGCCCCGCTATCGACAGCGCCGGCGACGACTACCCGGCGGTCGTGTTCGACCTGGACGGCCAGCCGCGTACGGGGCTTAAAGATAAGGGCGCCGATGAGTATTCGACCGATCCCGACATCGCGGAGTTCCTGACGCCCGGCGCCATCCTCCGCCTCATTCATGGCGGTCGGCCGTAGGTCGACGACATGCGCTGGGATGCGCCGGCGCGAACTCGCGCTGATGTATCAGACAAAAAAATGCCGGATAGAAAAATGAGAGATGCCATTTATCTATCCGGCATTTTTTTGTCTGCCGCTTCTTAGCGGCAGGAACGACGATCAAAGCCTAGATCGGTTAGCGAATGCGCGCATGGTGTGTCGCGAGTTGTTCACTCGCGCCTCTTTCCTGATTGGACTCCTGATTGTACAAAGCTACAAACAGGGCGATTAAACAAATCGCTCCACAGTTCCGTACACGCATTCGCTGACCGCCATAGAAGCTCTGACTTCAATCACTGATCATTATCATCGCCGCTTTGCCCGGCCTGCGGCTGATTTCCTCTTCTTGGCGCGGCTCTTCCGACGTGCAGGTGATCGAAATTCAGCGCCGCGTTGAAGAGCATCGAGAAGCTGCCATGCGTCTGATGCCGCCACATCGGGTTATTGGCGAACATCACGACATGGCCTTTGCCCACCGGGACGTCGATTACCGCCGGTTTGCCGGTCAATTCGCTACCGCCTGCTAGCATCCCGCTCACCAACAGATTCTTTTCGTCCGAGGCGAAGCGCAAAACGACTCGCGGGCGCATCTCAGGAGGGGGCAATTGCCCGGCGGCTTGCGTGCGGAATTCCTCCGGGATTCCGTCTTCGCTCGGAGGAGCGGGAGACTGCGAGGATATTGGCCTGCGGCCTTGTATGACATCGGGATCGTTCAAGCCGCCGCGTCCTGATGGACGTCCTTGCTGTTGCTGTCCGCCTCCGCCTCCGCCTCCACCTCCGCCTCCGCCGCGACCGCCGAAGCCACCCAAACCGCCGGCCTGAAACAGCGGGGCCTGGCTGAAATAAACCGCGAGATTCTCGTCATAACCATAAGCGATCGGACTCTTGCGGTCGGCGAATGTAGCGTTGAAGACCGATCCGCGGGCCTGCAACTGGCGCGCCTCCTGGATCGAAACGCCTTCGGTGATTCCGAAATCGATCGGGATCGCTGCGTTCGAGCCGACTGTGATGAATAACCCACCTGACTCGATAAAACGCTGTAAATTGGCCACGCCGAGGACGCCCATCCCGTCGCGCAAATCAGCCGTGGTGTCGGGCGATTGGCCCATGTTCGGCGTCAGGTCTGATTTTTGCCACGGAATCGGAGCTTCACTATCGCCGCGCCTCGGTACGCCGCGCACGATCGCCTGCGCCGAGCCTCCGACAGGCCCCCAGACGATCACGTCATATTTCTCGCGCAGATTGCCCGTGTCGCGAATGACGTGATCCGAGATGTAATCGTAAGGAATGCCGAGCCGGTCGAACTCGATTCGATACCAACCTTCGTTCTGTGTGTTCGTCCAAGTGTGAACCAGCGCGATTCGCGGGACGGCAAGCGGGTGCTGCGCGACTTTCGGGAGTTCGTCCACCGCGATCGCCGTGAACCCTAAATCAGCCGCTTCTTTCTTCAACCGCGTGTCCAGATCGGTGGGATTGCCTTCGGATTTGATGATGAACGACCCAGCGTTGAACGAACGTTCGCCGACCTTGAATCCTTCTTCGGCGGCCGCGATCTTCACGTCTTTCAAACGGAACCGCAGTTGCGCAAGCGCGCTCTCGGCGTTGTGGTTGACCACGTAGGCCGCCTTGCCCGCGCCCGTGACATTGCCCGTGACTTTCACCGGGCCGCTGGTCAACGTCATCGGCGCGTCGAGTACCTTTTCGTCCTTCACCCGAACCGTTTTGACATTGCGCAACGCCCCCAGCGTCCAGCCCGTGTCGTCATAGGGCCGCGGGTCGTTGGCGTTGAAATACTGCGTGTCGAGCAGCATGTCCGCCATGCGCGAATAGGGTTGATCCATCCGCACCACGTAACTGCCGGCGGGGAATTTGCCTTCCTTTGTTTCAACATCCTTGTCGGCGCGGTGAACTTCGCAACCCTGCATCTTGAGCAGGTTGACCAGATCGGCGGCCTCGTTCGGGCGCGGATCGTCCGATGGCAGCACCCAGGCCGCGGGACCTTCTGTACGAGCCTTGGCGACTGACCGTTTGCTCTTCAGGTAAAAATTGCTGAGGAAGCGGTCTTTGTTGTTCGAGACATAATTCATGGCGAGCAGAATGGCGCTCTGTTGCATGTTGACGTTGTTCCGGATCGACCATTTCACTCTCGAAAGCGGCGGGTTGGGGCGGAACCAGTCGCGGCCCGATTGCTGGCCGACCACGCGGTCCTGCGTGTCGGCGCCGCCGTTGCCGAAGGTCTCGTAAAATCGCCCGATCGAGTTGTGGCCGTTGGCGACGTAAAACATGTAGTTCGGCGCCCATCCGTCGTAAAATCCGTGCGTCCACACGCCGGGCACGCCGCGTTTGGTCATTTCCTCGATCTCGTGGTAGGCCAGCGCATGCCATTCGTCAATCACGATCGGATCGAGCCACGCGTTGTAAGGCCCGGTGCCGGTCGAGGTGTAGAGGAATGGCACCGATTCGTGCAGGTCGTGGAGTATCGTCGGGTGGTATTCGAGGAAGGCGGCCATCTGGTTTCTGGTGAGCGCCAGCGCCATCCCCATCGAATCGCGGTTGTTATCGTGGGCGACGTATTTCCCCCAGTAAAGCAAACTCGGCGCGCGTTTGCCCTCGTTAGCCTTCCGCCAGTTGTAAAGATCGACCATCATGTCGCGCCCGTCCACTTCGAGCGTCGGCGTGATCATGACGATTACGTTCTTGCGAATCTGTTGGATGAAAGGCGTCTCCTCGACCGCCAGGCGATAAGCCAGTTCCATCAACATCTCCGGGCTGCCGGTTTCGGGCGAATGAATCGAACCTGAGGCCCAGTAAAGCGCCTTGCCTTCGCCGACCAGCCGCTTCGCCTCTTCATCGTTAATGCGGCGCGGGTCGGCCAGCTTCGCGGTGATATCTTTGTATTTCGCCAGATTCGCGACGCTCGATTCGTCGCCGACCACGACCAGCAACTGATCTCGGCCCAGTTCGCTCTTTTCTGGAGCGGTGAAGACCTTGACGCGAGGAGTGGCCTTTTCGAGTTCGCGATAGTAGCGATATTGATCCTTGGTGTAGGTCAGCTTGTTCGGCGTACCCATAGGATAGCCAATGATTTTGGCCGGTGTCGGAACCCTGTCCGACGCCGGCAAATGGTCCACAAGTTCGGTCAGGAACATCTTGTCGGTCGTGTTCTTGACGATTGAGTCGGTGTATTCCTTGTCGACCGGCTGCGATTGGGCTTCCAGGTTTGCGGGCGCGGGTTTCTTGGCGCCCTGCGCCAATGCGGGATTGGCGCTCGGCGATAACAGCAGGGCGGATAGCGCGAGATGCGTAAAGACGCCCTTGGTCCGGCGAGAGATGGAGCGGTTCATAAGCAGGCCTCCGTGGATGTGATTTCAGTTCGGCGCGCGGCAATGGCGCTTGTCGAGAAGATTACTCCCCTTCAGACGCGGCGGTAGGCGAAGCGGTTACACTTGCTTTCTATTTGACAACCGGAAGCCAAAGCGTGTAAGTGTGTTTGGTCAAGTACCGCGGGCGAGCAAACAAGCGCCAAGCGTACGACCAATTTTCCCTGTGATAACAAATCAGTACCGCGCGGGTGGCCGCGCGGGTTCCGGCGCCGGGGCCGCTTTCTTACGCCCCTTGTTCTGTTTCTCCCCGTGAGGACAAATCAAGTGAAATCCTATACGAAGTATTTAACCTTCCACACCGAGAAACGCCGCGAATACATCAACATCACCGACGAGGTCGCCGGCGCGGTCGCCGAGAGCGCGATTAAAGAGGGGTTGGCGCTGGTCTCCGCGATGCACATCACGGCCGCCGTTTACGTCAACGACGCCGAAGAAGGTCTGATCGAAGACATTGACGAGTGGCTGGAGCGGCTCGCGCCGACGCGGCCCGATTACCAGCACCACCTGACGGGCGAAGATAACGGAGACGCGCATTTAAAAAATCTGCTGATCCACCATCAGGTGTTGTTGCCCATCACCAATGGCCGGCTCGACCTGGGCACATGGCAGCAGGTCTACTACGCCGAATTCGACGGGCAGCGGCGTAAGCGTTTGATCGTTAAAATCATTGGCGAATAGTCCACCGCTTTCTTCCGGCAAATACACGAATGAAAAAATACCTTGCTCTGCTTATTTCTGTCGTCATTCCATTACCTTGGCTCGTTCTTGCGCTAGCAGGAAAAGCGCATGACTTCAATCCGGCGATGGTCTCGCTGCTCTCCGGCCTTGCTATCGTTGGCGCGGCGTTTCTGCTGGGCTGGGGCGCCGAGCTTTCCGAACGCGACATCCCGCGCTCGCTGGCCTTGATCACACTCGCGCTGATCAGCGTGCTGCCGGAATACGCCATCGGCCTGCATTACGCCTGGACCGAAGGGCTGACCAGATCGCGCGAAGGTTTGGCGGTAGCCAACATGACCGGAGCCAATCGTATTCTGATCGGCGTCGGCTGGGCGCTCATCGCAATTGTCTACTACTTCAAACACCGCCGGAAAGAGGTAGAACTGGATCAGTCGCAAGGGCTCGAAATCAGCTTCTTATTGCTGGCCACCATCTATTCATTGGTGATCCCGATAAAAGGCACGCTGTCGTGGGTTGACATGATCTTTCTCTTCGCGATGTTTATATTTTACGCGGGGCGCGCGGCGCGCGGCGAAAAACATGATGAAGAGTTGGAGGGAATTGCGGCGGAGCTTGACCGCATGCTCGGCAATAACGCCCGGCGACTGGCCGTCCTGCTGATGTTCGCGTTCGCCGGCGTCGTGATCTGGTACTCGGCGGAGCCGTTCGCCGAAGGCTTGAAGGAAACCGGCAAGGCTTATGGCGTGAGTGAGTTTTTGCTGGTGCAATGGCTGGCGCCCCTGGCTTCGGAGTCGCCGGAAGGGATGATCGCCCTGTTGTTCGCGCTCAAAGGCAAAGGCTCGGTCGGCCTCGGCGCGTTGATTTCGTCAAAAGTCAATCAATGGACGTTGTTGGTCGGCGCGCTCCCGCTGGCTTACGGGCTGGCCGCGGGCGGCATGGCGCCGATGATCCTGGACTCGCGACAGAAAGAAGAATTGCTGCTGACTTCGGCGCAATCCCTGTTCGCCGCTGTCGTCATCTCCGATTTCCGTTTCGCGCTGTGGGAAGCGATCTTGTTGCTGATCCTGTTCACCGCGCAGTTGCTGATGCCGCAGGAAAATATCCGTTACATATTCTGCGGCTTGTATCTGGTGGCGGCGGTGGTTATGTTGGCCAGGTCGAAATTGCGAAGACAGATGCTGTGGAACGCGCTCCTGCTCAGGACAGGGAGGTCTTCTGGTCCATGATCTGACGGCCCACACTTACGATCAGGCTTGAATATCGAGCACGTCGTGCCGGGTGACGATCCCGACGATTCGGCCGTACTCCTCGACCAGAACCGCCGGAGAGTCCTTCAAATATTGTTTCGCGCTCGCGACCTCCACGTTCTCATTGACGACGGGGAACGGCGCGTCCATCACTTGCGTCACCGGCGCCTGCAGCAACTCGCGGTTATCCAACAACTGAGCCATCACGCGGTTGTCGCGTACGCTGCCGACCGACTTGCCGTCGTCTAGCACGGGGACCTGAGACAGACCGTGTGAATTCATCAAATCCAGCGCCTCGCCGACCGTCGCGCCGGGCGCTACGTAGACCAGACGCGGTTTGCCCGCATGCGTCTTCAATTCGTTGAGCAATCCGAGCGTCATCCGCTCCGCGCCTAGCAGCCGTTTCTCCTTCATCCATTCGTCCGACAGGAATTTCGACAGGTAGCGTTCGCCGGTGTCGCAGACGATGAAGACCACGATGTCGTTTTCGGTCAGGTTCTCGGCGACTTTCAGCGCGGCCCAGGCGTAGGTACCGGAGCTGCCGCCGCAGAAGATTCCTTCCTCTCGCCCCAACCGCCGCGCGGTGTTGAACGAATCGCGATCGGTCACGTTGATGATCTCATCAATGTATTTCAGGTGGACGTTGTCCGGGATCAGCTCCTGCCCGATCCCCTCGACCAAATATGGGTTCGCGCCCATCAAACTGCCAGTCTCTTTAAAGGTCTTGAAGACCGAACCGTATGGATCGGCGCCGATAATTCTGATGTTCGGATTCTTCTCTTTCAGGAACCGGCCAGCGCCGCTGATCGTTCCGCCCGTGCCCATCCCCGCGACGAAATGCGTGACCCGACCTTCGGTCGCCTCCCAGATTTCAGGCCCGGTCGTGCGGTAGTGAATTTCAGGGTTGGCGGGGTTGGAATATTGGTTGGTCAGGATCGCGTTCGGCGTCTCGTTGGCGATGCGACGCGCCGTGTTCACGTAATGCTCCGGCGAATCGGGCTTCGCCGCCGCCGGGACGACGAGCACGTCCGCGCCGAGCGCCTTCAGATAACGAACCTTCTCCTGGCTGCACTTGTCCGTCATCACGAAGACGCATCGATAACCCCGGACGGCGCAGGTAAGCGCGAGGCCTATGCCGGTGTTGCCGCTTGTCGCCTCGACGACCGTCCCGCCGGGCTTCAGTTCGCCCAATCGTTCGGCGCGGTCGATCATCGCCTGGCCGATGCGGTCCTTGACGCTGCCGCCCGGGTTGAGCGATTCGATCTTGGCCAGGACCAGCGGCTTCATCCCGCGCGTCAGCTTGTTGAGTTTGACCAGAGGAGTGTCGCCTATGAGTTCGAGGATACTGCTTTTATAATTCATACAACTTCAATCACATTGCTTGACCGCCAGCGACACCCCATCCCTTAGCGGGAGCAGGCTCACAAACACGCGCTCGTCGTGATGCAACTTCTCATTAAGCGCGCGCAGCGCGACGGTATCGGCGTCTTGAACGCCCGGATCGGCGACCTTGCCGCTCCAGAGCATATTATCAAAGATTATCAGTCCGCCTCTACGCATGAGCTTCAGCGCGCGCTCGTAGTAATTGTCGTAGTTCCGCTTGTCGGCATCAATGAATGCGAAATCGAAAGTCCCCGCCTGCCCGTCACGCAACAGCGCGTCGAGGGTTTCGACGGCCGGCGCCAGACGCAGCGTTATCTTGTCGGCGACCCCGGCCTCGGTCCAATAACGTCGCGCCACAGAAGTCCATACTTCGTTGACGTCGCAAGCCACAACGCGCCCATGCGCCGGCAAAGCGAGCGCCGTGCAGAGCGCGCTGTAGCCGGTGAAGACGCCCACTTCCAGCGTCTTCACCGCGCCGATCAATTTCACCAGGAGCATCATAAACTGCCCTTGTATAGGCGACACGGCCATCTCCGCATGCGGGTTGCTAGCGACTGTCTCTTCGCGCAAACGCCTCAGAACGTCAGGCTCGCGCAAAGAGTTGTTCATCAGGTAATCGTCAATCCGTTCATCAAGACCGAGAAATGAATTCGCCATATCCTTCCTTCCAGATATTATCGTGAGGCCGTCATGTTGCGAGAGCTTATCTCCAATCCCTTCGTCGTGGTGTAATACTTCGCCAGCATGTTCGGCTTCTCCCAGGCCGGCATTCGCTTAGGGTCGCGCAGGTATTCAAAGAATCGCGTAGCCACTTGCCCGAAATGCGCCTCGTGCCCGTCGCGGTATTTGTCGGGGAAGGTCACGCGCAGTTTCTCGCCATCGTCCGCCATCGCGACGCCGGGATATTTGCTCTGCAACGCGGCGACCTTCTTTTCCAGAGCCGCCGTCACTTCGGCCTTCAACGACGGCTCGTTCGGGATAACGTAGATAGTGTGAGCCTGCGCCTGGCGGACTTCCACGCGCGACTTTGAGCCTTTGAACCAGGCGACGTGCGTGTCGCCGCCGCCCGCCGGGGCTTCGTAATTCCAGATCACGTCGAGCTTCACGTGGACGCCGCGCAAGGCGTAAGTCATCGAGCCGTTGCAGAAGTATTCCAGATTGCCATCTTTGACATTGCCCGCCAGGTAATCGGGGAAGTTCGACTCATTCGTAACGCGCTTGAACTCATCCTTCGTCATTTTTGTTGGCCAGCGTTTCCCCGAGAGCACATTCACATCCTTGCGATAATCTATGACCTGTTCCGGAAACAGCATCCATTGCGACAGATCGACCAGGTGCGCGCCCACGTCGGCGACGCCCTCGCCCTGCTGCTTGACATCGAAGAACCAAGCCGGGCGGATGTTCGGCGCGCCGGAGACTATCTTGAAGAGGTGATGGATGCTCTCCATATAAACCGCGGGGTCGTTCTCGGAACCTTTCTGCATTGTCCCGAAGACGCCCGCGTCGTTGATCAGCTCGCGCTGCAAGATCGTCGTGATCTCCGACCGCTCGGTCATAATGTCGTAGGCGATCAACTTCTTCCCATCCGCCGTGTTCAATGTCGCTTCAAGCTTGGGGAAGTCGCGGGCGTCAATGATCCACGGCTTGTCAACGAGCGCGTTCAAGCCGTTTTCGACGCAGGTCTTGATGCGGTCAATCTTGCCTTGATTGCGCCCGGCGATGACCACGACGTTGCCCGGCCGTTCGCGCAACATCCGGGCGAGAAAATCGTCGCCCGTATGGACTTCGAGTTCCCAACGCGTCGGGTTCTCTTTGCGGGAGTTATAGCCCGCGACGCGTTTGAGGTGTTCCAGCAGATCGAACCCAAGCGGCGCGTAGACGTGAACTTGCGGCGAGACGCCGGTGAGCGCCTCTTTCTGAACCAGGGCCGCGTGAAAATGGCCGGGGTCAAGCGTCATCAGGCGAATGTCAGACATAGTTTTGCCTTTTGTTTTTTGTTGGGCGGATGCGTGAAAGACGAAGACAGCGACGATTGCCGTGAGCAGCACGACAAGGCTGGGAAAAGCGATTGCCCGAAGTCTGATTGTCATATTGATTCTTGCCTTTCTGAACTCATTCACTTGTAATTTTACTCAGCCTCTCTCTTTAACCACGAGACCCCCGTAATTTTTCGACTCTCGATCTCGTCCCGGAAACGCTGTGAGACTAGAAGACGATGGGGATAAACGTTTAGTCTAAAGACGTCTTTCCTCGCCACCTTTTCATGTAAGACCTTGTATCCTTTCCCAGGGTCAAAGGTTAGTTCTCCTGTCAGGAGATGTGTCTTCACCAGCCACCTGGCATTGATACAATCTATTTTCTCGTACAGATTTATAACAGAGTACCCATTAATGAGATCAATATCGCTGGCTAACGGCCTCTGCAGAA
Source organism: Blastocatellia bacterium (assembly GCA_036565725.1). Classification (GTDB taxonomy): domain Bacteria; phylum Acidobacteriota; class Blastocatellia; order RBC074; family RBC074; genus JAJVID01. The sequence goes on along the minus strand of DATCXQ010000715.1, from coordinate 14,624 downwards.
TGGCAGGGAACACTTGAAGGCCCGACGTATATTCTTTAAAGGCGTCAACCAGTCTCTGCGAACAAATTAGCCACCCCCGACAAAACCAGAGCAAATCTCTCGGCTTCGCATATTTCCATAGAACAAGTTTAATGCTGTAGTCATCGGCATAATGTTCTATTTTGTCAAAGTCAAACAACTGCTCTTCGTCTATGCCCTGGAGATCGTAATCATCTATGAAAGGTATGCCGAAGCAATCAAAATGAATCTCATAGTAATATATCTTGTCAGATTCACGCCTGCTCTTCTCCTCGTATGATTTTGACTGTGGATTGAATAATCTAGGGGAAGCGTCATGGGGCCCATACACAATTGTCAGCCCTTTTTTCTTAATTTGTTTAGCCAGTTTTTTTGACCTGGATAGCGATTTTTCCAATACCTCCATCTCGTCAAAGCCTCCGCTATCCGCTTCGAGTTCATTCTTCCCAAGTTGAACCTCGAACATATTCACGCCGCTTTCCCACTCATACTTACCGGATAAAGCATCAAGTTGGTTGGCGTCTTCGGGATCAAACGATGTGTTGTCAGTAAACTCGTATCCAAGGAAGGAGCAAGAAAATTCGAGATCATTGCTAATGTTATATTCCAGGTATGCCAGATTTACTGCATCCGGAAGACAAGAAATCTGATCGTCTATCCATAGCGCTAAATCGTTTTCAAAGGAGCTCATAACCTTTCTATTTCCGTTCTATCACGTCCCTCAAAATAACTGGCGCGCCGCCACGGGCCTTGCTCAGATCAGCCGCCTCCATAAATGCCATCATCTCTAAAGTCTCTTCGGGCGGAACCGGAGGCGCGCCGGTCTGGAAGAACTTCACGATCTCGACCAGCAGGTTGCGGTAATCGCTCTTCATCGGCGTTGGCGTCGCCAGATTCGCTCTCGCGCCGAACGCGACCGCGCCGTAATCCTGCTTGCCGTTGCGGATGCCCCGCATTGTTCCGACGCGACCGTCCTTCCACTTGCCGACGACCACGTCGACGTCGTCTGTGTGAACGCGGGTGACCGATTCGCAGCCCGGCCCCATCAGCGTGTAAAGCATCTCGACCGCGTGAATGCCGTACCAGAAGAGGTCGGGGTGATGCGGCTCGGTCGGCGCGGGACCGTAAGTGAATGCTCCGAACAGCGCGCCTAGTTTTTCATCACGCTTCATCGCCTGCAGGTCGCTCGAAAATCGGAGGCTGGAGGAGCTGAAGAACGGCGTCGCTGATTCGCGCGACAACCTGACGATCTCACGCGCGTCGGCGTAACTTGCGGTGAAAGGCTTGTCAACAAACACGCGCTTCTTGGCCGCGAAAACCGGTCGAACCTGATCCAGGTGAGGCCGCCCGTCAACGCTCTCCAGAAGCACGGCGTCGACTTTTTTGCAAAGCTCTTCAATCGAACCGACGATCTCGACTCCCCATTTGTCCTTCAGCTCTGCTGTGAACCTGTCAATTCGCGTGTGGCTCGATTCGACGTCGGGGCTGCCGCCTTTGAACGCGGCGACGACGCGCGCGCCGGGAACGTGATTGGGATCGGATTTGTCGTTGAGCAGTTTGGTGAAGGCCGTCACGTGCGATGTGTCGAGGCCGATCATGCCGACCTTGATCTCCTGCGTCTGCGCGGTCGTTTGACGCGCCGGCAAGCCAAATCGGACAAGCGCCATTAAGGCTATGACGGGAAGTGTTGCGCGGACGAATGTTTTCATGGCTTTTTCACTTTGATATCAATTCGGGGTTGAGCAGCGTGGAGCTTTCCATGTCGAGATAGACGGTCGTGGCGCCGTGCGTCCGCAGGATCGAAGCGGGGAAATGCGGGCTGATTTCGTTTTCAAAACAATTCTTCACAGCCTGGGCCTTGCGCGCGTCGGGCGCGACGCAAACTATCTCGCGCGCTTTCAAAATTTGTTTGACGGTCATTGAAATAGCCTGCTTCGGCACGTCGTCCAGAGTGGCGAACCAACCTTCGCCAACCTGTTGGCGGCGGCAGGCCTCATCAAGATCGACGACGATATAGGGTTCGTCAGTTTCAAAATCCGCCGGCGGATCGTTGAAGGCCAGATGGCCGTTCTCGCCGATTCCGACAAATGCCACGTCAATCGGCCTCGCGCTGATCTCTTCGCCGGCGCGTTTGCAAGCCTCGACCGGATCGGCCTCGCCGTCGAGCAGATGGTAACTCGCAATTCCCGCCGGTTCGATCAAACGTTCGATCAGGTACTTGCGAAAACTCGCCGGATGCGCGATAGGCAGGCCGACGTATTCATCGAGGTGGAACATCTCGACTTTCGCCCAGTCAAGGCCAGGCGTCTTTGTCAAAGCGTTCAGAAACTCGAACTGAGACATGCCCGTCGCGGCGATGATGCGCGCCCGATTGCGCTCGGAGATTGCGCTTTTAATCGCGTCCGCGGCCTGACGGGCGGCGGCCTCGCCTAATTGGATTTTGTCGCTGAAGACCTTTATTATCACTCTTCTCTCACCTGAAGTTATGATCGGCAAATGGTTCTTCGCCGTGGCGTAGCTTCCCACACACGTCAACGACTTGGCAAGAAAACAATGATTCATCACTTTGTCTCCGCCGCCGGTTTCCTTGCGTTCGCCGGCGTCGCATGGCTTTTTTCCGCCGACCGCCGAAAGGTTCGATGGAAGACCGTCATATGGGGAATGGGATTGCAGCTCGTGATCGGACTTTTGATATTCCAGCTCCCCGGTTCTCATCGAATTTTCCTCTGGCTCAACGACGCCGTGCTGGCGCTGCTCAACGTGTCGAAGAGCGGCTCGTCGTTCCTTTTCGGGCCGCTCGCCGCCGGGCCGGGCGAGCAGGGGTCAATCGGCTTCATTCTCATCTTTCAGGTCCTGCCGGTGGCGATCTTCTTTTCGGCTTTCACGGCCGCGCTCTATCACCTGCGCGTGTTGCAAATAGTCGTGCGAGCATTCGCCAAAATCTTTCACCGCACGATGGGGACAAGCGGCGCCGAATCGTTGTGCGGCGCGGCCAATATCTTTGTAGGCGTGGAATCAGCTCTAGTGATTCGGCCGTACCTCGCGAAGATGACCAGATCGGAACTGCTCACGACGCTCGGAACCGGCATGGCCACGGTGGCGTCAAGCACGCTCGGCATTTACGTTGCCTTTCTGACCGGATTGTTCCCGCAGATCGCCGGGCATTTGCTGTCGGCCTCGATCATAGCCATTCCGGCGGTGATCGTGACGACTAAGCTCCTGCTGCCGGAGGCCGAGACGCCGGAGACGCTGTCTCAGGTTCCGCTGGAAGATCCGGCGACGCGCTCTCGCAATTTAATGAGCGCGATCATCGAAGGGGCGATGGACGGGGTGAAGCTCGCGGCGGGCATCTCTGCGCTGCTGATCGCGATGCTCGGTTTGGTTGCGCTGGTGGACAAGATTCTCGGGGCGGCAAGCGGTTGGTTAGGGATGACGCAGCCGCTGACGCTGGTCAAAATTCTGGGCTGGCTTTTTTACCCGCTGGCTGCGCTGCTCGGTATCGCGCGGGCCGACATCGCCGAAGCATCGAGGCTCCTGGGCGAACGGGTGATTTTGACCGAAGTGGTCTCTTACCAGGATTTGGCGCAGATGGTGGCGGCCGGCCATCTGTCAGATCCGCGCACCGTAGTAATTCTAAGCTATGCGCTGTGCGGCTTTGCGCACGTCGCTTCGATGGCGATCTTCGTCGGCGGCACGGCGGCGCTCGCCCCGTCGCGCCGCGACGACCTGGCCGGTTTAGGATTGCGCGCGTTGCTCGCGGCGACCCTGGCGACTCTGATGACCGGCTGCGTCGCCGGAATCTTCAGCGGCGGGCAGGGAGTATTGATGATGCGCCACTGAATTCAAGAAGAAGAATTTCAGCCACGAATGAACACGAATAGACGCGAATAGGAATGCCGTTGAGAGGACGGAAAACCAAATGGAATATCAAGGGCAAGAAAAAGATTCGTGTCTATTCGTGTTCATTCGTGGCTGAAATTCTTTACAGATTTTCAATCGGCACGGGCTCGACCGCTTCGGCCAGTTCGAATCCGAAGACCCGCGAGTAGAAATAGAGTTCTCCGTCGAGCGCTCGCTTGATGTTCGCGGCCTGCCGGAATCCATGCTGCTCGCCCTCGAAGGTAATGTAAGACACCGGCAGCCCCTTGGCGCGCAGGGCGTTGACCATCATCTCGGCCTGATTCGGCGGCACGATCCTGTCTTCCAAACCTTGAAAAAAGATCACCGGCGCGGACAACATATTTGTGTGGTGGATCGGCGACCGCTCACGGTAAAGATCGGCGCGTTCGGGATAAGGGGCGACCAGTTTGTGAGTGTACCGCGACTCGAATTTGTGAGTGTCCACTTCAAGCGCTTCAAGATCGCTCACGCCGTAATGGCTCGCGCCGGCTTTAAAAGCGTCGCGAAACGTGAGCGCGCAAAGTGTGGTGTAGCCGCCCGCGCTGCCGCCGGTGATCGCCAAACGCCCTCCGTCAACCAGCCCTCGCTCGGCCAGATACCTCGCCCCGTTCACGCAATCATCGACATCGACGACTCCCCAACGGCCACTTAAACGCTCGCGATATTCTCGCCCGTACCCCGTGCTGCCGCCGTAATTGACATCAAGCACGGCGACGCCTCGGCTCGTCCAGTATTGAATACTCAAGCGCAGCGTCGGACTCGTGGCGGCGGTCGGCCCGCCGTGGCTCATCACCAGAAGCGGCGGTCGTTCATTTTCCGGCGCGATGAAATCACGATTGCGCGGAGGGTAGAAGAACGCATGAGCGGTCAGGCCGTATTCGGTAGGGAATTCGACCGCCTGCGGAGCAGAGATGTATTCAGGGTCAATCGTCAATTCGCTCGAACGGCGAAGAGTCTCGAACCGGCGATTGTCGAGATCGAAGCGGACTATTCTCGCCGCTTCGGTCGGCGAAGCCGCAATGAAAACGGCTTGTCCAGGCCCCGCGCGAACGCCTTCGATCCTTGTGAACGGCGATTCGATCTTTTCGAGTTCGCCTGTTTTCCTATCGAGGACGGCCAGTTTTGAAAATCCCTGTTCAATGTAAGCGCAGACGATCCTGTTCGCCGATTCAAACGCGTAAGTCGACATCCCGAACCCCCATTGGGGCAAACCGAACTCCGCTTCCATCGGACACAAGGCTTCGATTCCGTCTTCACGCCAGCGATAGAGGTTCCACCAACCGCTTCGATCCGATATGAAATGCAACTCGCCCACCGGCGACCACTCCGGCTGAAAGATCGATTCGTAAACGCCGCCGGCGACTCGAACCGGATTGGTTACTGAGCCATCCCCCTGAACGTCCGCAACCCAAAGCTCGGTCCCGTCCCAGGGCATATTCGGATGACTCCATTGCAGCCAGGCCAAACGCGAACCTTCCGGGTTCAAACGAGGCGACGAATAGAAATCGGCGCCGCCGGCGAGCGTGACCTGCGAGCCCGATCCGCTTAAAGGTATCCCTACGATTGAGTTGACCGCTTCGCGCCCTGGCGCCGAATGATCTTCGCGCACGCAGATCATCCGGTTGCGCCGGCGATCAATCACTCCGTCGGCGTAACGCATTTCGGCTTCCGGCGTGATCGCTTGCGGATTCTCGGCGTCATCGAAGCTATACAAGCGTTGGTCTGCGAAGTTCGAGAAATAAATCACGCCGGCGCAGACCGTAAAACCGCCGCCGCCGTATTCGTGGACGCGCGTGCGGGCGTTGAATGGATTCGGCGTGACCTCAACGGTTCTCCCATCCGGCGGGAGTTTGACAACCACGTAGCGGCCTTTCTCCTGAGGCCTGGTCTCTACCCAGTAGACGTCTTCGCCGTCAATCGCGATCTGCCCCAGACCGATCGTGCCAGAGACGATCAGATCCGAAGTGATCGGAGATTTCCAGGAACCGTAGCGAGAGATTTGCGATTCAGCCATCTATACTCCTCCTCGAAATAGTGTAGCGCAAACTGCCTGGGAGCGCCGCGATTTTCATTCTTTCACGACGTTGTCGCAGTGTCCGAAACGAATCATCCTGCCCCCCTTCCGAACGCCGGCGCGGGCGTCTACGAATTATGCGACATCACAATTCTTGCAATCAATTTACCGCTGTGCTAGCCTGCGCGACTCGATAAAGGTGAGGCACACTTCATAGCCAGTACAGTAACCATCACTATTTCAACCACTAGCGAAATTTTCCCTGCGATCTTCCCCATATGAGACACAGGACGTAAAGCGAAGAAGGTCGTTATGAGCGAAGTCAATGTCTGGGACGCGGTTCTTTCGGCGATTGAAAAAAGGATCAACCATGAAAGCTTTACAACTTGGTTCAAACCAATAACCTTTGTTGGTAAGGACGGCGCCACGATCCACCTCGGAGTTCCAGATCACGTCTTCGAAGATTGGATTCTCAACAACTATCGCGAGGTCGTGGATGAATCGTTGGAGGAAGCCGGCCTCTCAGGTTATTCGATCGGCTTCGAAGTAGTTAACGACTCCACGAAGACTACTGAGGCTAAAGGCTCAGCTTTCAAAATCGCGGCGCGAAGTGACGCAGGTTCGAAATCGGAGAGTTCCGTGACGCCAGTTAACAAGACGCCGGTCGCTCAGCCGGCCAGGACAATGGCCATCTCGGCAGATTCCGAAATCTCAGAACTCCCACTCAACCCTAGATATTCATTCGGGACTTTCGTCGTCGGATCGTGTAATCAGTTCGCCCACGCCGCCGCCCTGGCCGTCGCGGATTCGCCCTCGAAGACATACAACCCTCTCTACATATACGGAGGCGTCGGGTTGGGGAAGACGCACCTGATGTGCGCCATAGGACACCACGTCAAAAATCAGAATCGACATCTAAGGCTGGCCTACATCTCGGCTGAAAAATTCATGAACGAGCTGATCAACGCCATCAGATACGATCAGACAATGGTGTTCCGCGACAAATACCGTTCGATTGACGTGCTGTTGATTGACGACATCCAATTCATTGCCGGCAAAGAGAGGACTCAAGAAGAGTTCTTTCACACATTCAACGCTCTTTATGACGGGCAGAAGCAGATAGTGATCTCATCCGACTGCCCGCCCAGAGAGATTCCCACGTTGGAAGAACGTTTGCACTCCAGATTCGAATGGGGATTGATTGCCGACATACAACCTCCTGACCTCGAGACTAAGATAGCGATCCTCCGAAAAAAGGCGGAGACGGAGAAAATAGACCTTCCGGATAGTGTGGCGCTCTTCATAGCCAGCAAGATAAAGTCGAACATTCGTGAGCTCGAAGGATCTTTGGTCAGGCTGACGGCGCTCTCATCTCTGAAAGGCGAATCCATAAACCTTCTCTTGGCGCAGGAAGCCTTAAAAAATATCGTTGAGGATGAGGAAAGGGCCATAACGATTGAAACCATTCAGAAAGTCGTGGCTGATTTCTACAATCTGAAGGTGGCTGACCTGAAGTCGAAGACTAATTCCAGGAATATCGCCGTTCCACGCCAGATAGCGATGTATCTCTGTAAATCATTGACCAAAGCTAGTTTACCTGAAATAGGTCGAGAGTTCGGCGGAAAACATCATACGACCGTGCTTCATAGCATCAATAAAATCAGTGATTTATATGATCAGAAAGGACATTTCCACAGAATTATCAACAGCCTAATTGATAGCTGTAAATAGACTTATCGCATTTTCCACACAAGAGCGGTCTTTATACCTGTGGATATCTGTGGAAAATCTCAGCAAGGCATCAGATATCCACAGTTCTCCCGATTACTAACATTTTATCCACAGAGATTTTCACAGGCTTGACTGGCCCTTAATTATTGATTTTATGGCAATTATCGAGACTTTGCTTTTTTCCACAACCCCTACTACTACTACTAGATTAATATACTAATCTTATTCATGAATTAAGTAGTAAAAAGCGCGGACTCTATACGATCACAAGCGGAGGAAATCAGAATGCATTTCACTATCGGCAAAACAGCTTTTCTCAAAGAATTGAACATGCTGCAGGGGGTCGTGGAGAAAAAAAGCACTATTCCCATTCTCTCCAATCTCTTGTTAGAAGCTGCCGGCGGAGAGTTGTGGATTAAGGGAACCGACCTGGATGTTTCCATTTCAACGCGGTGCGAGGCTGAGATTAGACAGGAAGGCGCGATTTGTGTTCAAGCGAAGAAACTGTTCGAGATAGTCAGGTCATTGCCCGAGGCAGATATAGAAATTAAGCTCGGCGCAAACGACCAGGTAGGTATTGTTTGCGATAGATCGCGTTTCAAGATGCCTGGGTTGACGAAGGACAATTTTCCCGAGATTAAAACTTTTGACGGGGTGTTTTGGGCGATCCCCTCCGAACTTGTCAGAATATTTATCAGCCGAACGATCTTCGCCATTACAACCGAAGAATCGAGGTATGCCCTGAATGGCGCGAAGGTAGAGCTTTCTGGAAAAGGAATACGAATGGTGGCTACTGACGGCCATCGCCTTTCATTCATCGAGAAACAATCGGATTTTGGCGACGCCAAGCTGGATGTTTTGATTCCAAAGAAGACGCTCGCCGAATTGGCCCGACTTTGTGGGGAGGCGAACGATGCCGTCGAGATCGGGAGCGGGGATAATCACCTGTTTTTCAAAGTCGGGAAAAGATTATTAGCGTCGCGCACACTTACAGGGCAGTTCCCTAACTATGAACTCGTATTGCCCAAAGAGAACAATAATCGAGTTGTCGTTGAGAACTCGCAAGTCTCGTCCGCAATCAAAAGGGTTGCGATGATGGCTGATGATCGCTCACACGCGATAAAATTTAATGTCAATGACGGACAGATCAAGGTCACTTCTCAATCTTCTGACATAGGCGAGGCGGAGGAAAACTTGCCGGTTGAGTACGCGGGACCATCAATAACGGCGGGATTCAATGCGCAATATTTGCTGGATTTCTTCAATGTTATCCAGGACGGAAGCGTGACCTTCGAGTTCAAAGACGGAAATTCGGCCACGCAGATAAAATCAAGTAATGATTCGGACTATGATCTTCGCTACATCATTATGCCGATGCGCCTATAAACCGGGTTCATTAAAGGGCCATTTTTCTAAACTGCAATTAATAGTTGGGTTTACGGAACTTTTGCCTGCCTCGGTCGTTATAGCAGGCACGGGTGAACCTCCTGATAGTGGCGGTCATAGTGAGTCTGGGGTGGGTTCTCAACTATGACCGCCTCATTTTTTTCAGGCCTTCAATTCTCAATCCGCTCATTTTCAAGCTTTCGAAACCTGAGATTTGCATTTCAGTTCCTTCCTGACAACTTTCCAAAAGCCTGTGCATGACGAGTAATCCTTGTCAATCAAACGATCAGGTCTTAGCATACGCCCGCTTTACCTATATTGCGCAGGAGCATTGAATTTTGAGTTCCGAAATCCGACTCTATCCCATTCGCGGCATCCCTGAAATCAGACCCGGCGATGATCTTGGCGTGATGATTGTGCGAGCGGCGCAGAAGATGCGCCTAAAATTGTCTGATGGCGACATAATCACGGTCGCGCAAAAGATCGTCTCGAAAGCGGAAGGCAGATTAGTCAATCTGGAATCCGTGACGCCTTCTGAGTTCGCCATCGAAATCGCCAGCAAACAGCAGCGCGACCCGCGATTGATAGAAGTCATATTGAGCGAAACCGCCAACATCATCCGCTCGGACGACCGTGTATTGATTACCGAGACGAAGCATGGATTCGTTTGCGCCAACGCCGGCGTGGATCGCTCGAACGTGGTCGGTAAGAATTGGGTGTCGCTACTGCCCGTCGCGCCGGACGACTCCGCGTTGCTGTTGAAGACGCGGTTTGCCGAACTCCTAAAGGTCAACGTCGCAGTGATCATCACCGATACATTCGGTCGGGCCTGGCGCGAGGGATTAACAAACGTCGCAATCGGTATCGCCGGCATCAAACCGCTGAAGGACCTCCGCGGCAAAACCGACGATCATGGAAAAGAATTGTCCGCGACTGTGCTCGCGACAGCGGATGAGATCGCGGCGGCGAGCGGACTGTTGATGCGAAAGACCGCCCGTATCCCTACAGTCCTGATGCGCGGCTATTACTTCGATCATGGCGAGGGCGGCGCCGTAGAACTGGTGAGGCCTAAGGAGCGGGATTTGTTCAGATAGGCGGCGAATTCCGAATGGCCGTTATGGTTCAGTGCCTGCTTGCCACATCGGCCTTAGAACGTTTAATTCCAATTGTCACAGCGATCTTTGAATGGGAAAATATGCCTGCGGTAAATGACGAAAAAAATCAGTGACCTCAGAGGTGATCCAATGAAAATCAAACCGGGCGCGATTGCGCGTGTGGTAGTCTCGTTGCTGTTCGCCGTCTCGATTACTTCATCAGACATGGCCCATAGTCAATCCCAAAAGAATTTCGCCCAAGCCCGGCGCGAATTCAAAACCTTTTACGAGCAATCGATGCGCAAACATGGCATCGTCGGCAGCGGCTTCATGTTCATTCAGGACAGAGAGGTCATCGCGCAGGAGTTCTTCGGCCTCGCCGATATTAAAAAACAGGAACCGGTGGACGAAGACACGATTTTCCATTGGGCTTCGATTACCAAGACCTTTACCGGCGTCGCTATCATGCAATTGCGCGATCGTGGTCTGTTGAAACTCGACGATCCGATAGTCAAATACCTGCCCGAACTGAGCGTGGTTCACAATCCTTTCGGGGACATGAACCAGATCACGATCAGGCATCTGATGACGCACACCGCCGGGTTTCGGGCGGCGACCTGGCCGTGGGGTGGCGACAAAGACTGGCATCCTCACGAGCCACAGTACTGGTCGCAACTCGTAGCGATGATGCCTTACACAGAGATTCTGTTTAAACCGGGATCGAAATTCAGCTATTCCAATCCTGGCATAATCTTTCTCGGCCGCGTCATCGAATTGCTCGCCAAAGAGGATTACGAAGTCTACATTGACAAGAACATCTTCAAGCCGCTCAAAATGTATAAGTCCTATTTCGACGCGACTCCGCCGCATCTGCTCAAATATCGCTCGCAAAGCTACTATTTGAAGGAGGGCGCGCTGACCCCGGCCAGGTTCGACGTCGACACCGGCGTCACCGTCTCGAATGGCGGGCTGAACTCGCCGCTGGAAGACATGGTTAGATACATAGGCTTTCTGATGGGAAATGATAAAAAACAAGATGATTACGACCTGGTGTTGAAGCGATCGTCGCTTGAAGAGATGTTCCAGCCGCAGATCGCCATCGATCCCGGCGCGCTCCAGGAGTCGGAAGGAAAGGATCGAAAAGACTCCATGGGGTTGACCTTTTTCATCGAGGATAATTTCGGCCAGCGGTTCATAGGCCATAGCGGCAGCCAGAACGGCTTCATCTCGCACTTCTACATTCGCCCCGATACGCGAACGGCTTACATCATCGCGTTCAACACGCACGCCATGCCGACCGAGAAGGATTCGAGCCGGGACACGCGAAGGCTGGATCGAGAGATCAAAGACCACCTGTTTCAGATAATCTTTCCTCTCTTTGTTCCGAGGCAAGGAACCTGACGCCGCCCGATCGTCTGTTTCGGCCACGCGCCATATCGGATTGACAGCGCGTGACGAAAGGCTACCATGCCTGTTGATTTTGCAGTCTCTGGCAGGCGATTTATAACCACGAGGACTAATAACGAACTCTATGAGCCTTGCTCTAACGTTTTTACAACAAGCGCCGAGTCCGGACCAGGTAAAGGAACAGATGGAAAGGCTGATCCATCCGATCATGCGGCACGGGCGCGATAACATCAGTTTTCTTTATTCTCTCGACGCGTTCGACTGGGCGATAATCATTCTCTATTTCACCATCCTCGCGCTACTCGCCATTCTGGGCGTTTATCGCGTGCGAATGGTTTATCAATTCTGGCGCTATCGCCACGTAAAGCCGCAGCCCAAACGCCGTTTCGCCGAAAGCGAGTTGCCGCGTATTACCGTCCAGCTTCCGCTCTTCAACGAGATGTATGTCGTCGAACGATTGCTGGAATCGGTGACCAGGATGGATTATCCGCGTCACTTGCTCGAAATTCAGGTGCTGGACGATTCGACTGACGAGACGGTCAGGATAGCCCGGGCCGCGGTCGAAAAACACAAACAGCAGGGGTTCGATATTCAATACATTCATCGCGCCGACCGGACAGGCTTCAAAGCCGGCGCGCTCGAGAACGGGATGAAGATGGCGAATGGCCAACTCATCGCGATCTTCGACGCCGACTTCACGCCGAAGCCTGATTGCTTGCGGCGGATGGTAGACTTCTTCACAGAGGAGCGCATCGGAATGCTCCAGATGCGTTGGGGGCACATCAACGCGAACTACTCGCTGCTGACGCGGATTCAGGAAGTTTTGCTCGACGGACACTTCGTCGTCGAGCAGGCGTCGCGCAACCGCACCGGCGCATTCTTCAACTTTAACGGCACCGCCGGGATGTGGCGTCGCGAAGCGATCGAATGGAGCGGCGGCTGGCAGCACGATACGCTGACCGAAGACACCGACCTCAGCTTCCGCGCGCAATTGATGGGGTGGAAATTCGTTTACCTGCTCGACGAAGACGTGCCCGCCGAACTGCCGGTCGAAATGAACGCCTTTAAAGCCCAACAACGGCGTTGGGCGAAGGGCCTCGTGCAGGTTGGGCTGAAGCTGATGCCGCGTCTGTGGAAGCACCCGCAGCTTACTTTCCAGCAGAAGATCGAATTGTTCTTCCGGCTTTTCGGAAATTGCGCGGCGATGCTGCTGATCGTGTTGAGCGTTTTGCACATCCCCGTGCTGATCGTGCGCTTCAATCAGGGGCTGTTCCACATGCTGCTGCTAGACGCGCCGTTGATGCTCTTTGCGACTTTTTCAGTCGTCAGCTTTTACGGCACTGCGATACGATACCGCTATCCGAACGAAAAGTGGCGGTTATGGTTGATCCCTCTGGCTATGGCCATGGGCATCGGGCTTGTCTTTTCAAACACGCGCGCTGTGCTGGAAGCCCTGTTCGGAGTCCGATCCAGCTTTGTCCGCACGCCGAAATACAACGTCGAAAGCCGAGGGGACAACTGGTTGAAGGCCGCAATGAAATACCGTCGTAAGCGGGGATTGTTGCCATACATCGAACTTGCCTTCGCGCTCTATTTCTTATTCGCGGTCTATTATGCGATTCGCAGCAACATCTACGCGACGATCCCGTTCCTGCTCATCTTCCTGCTCGGTTACGGCTACATGGCGGTGATGTCGCTCTTCCAGGGCGGCCTGCGAAAAGCCCTTCAGTCGTTCAGGCGAAATTAGACTGGAACAGACTTTGGTCGAAATCAGAGTGGAACAGGATTTAGTGTGTTCATCAGATGGAACAGACTAAGGTCTTTTCCACGTATTAGGAGACACGATGTTCTGCCCGAAATGCGGATCGAATCAGGGGGAAGGAAGGAGATTCTGCACCGTGTGCGGGACCAATCTCGCGGCGGTGTCCCAGGCTCTGACCGGGCAGATTCCACAGCCTAACTACTACTCGGCGCCGATCCCGCATCCGCTCGAACTCGAAAGGCTCGAAGCCCAAAGGCAGCGCGCCATGGCAAAGGGCGTTCGTTTGAGCATCATCGGCGGCGGCATCGTGGCGTTGAATTTTTTCAGCTTCATCTTCTCCGGTCCGTTTCGAGGCGGCTCGCCAATCGGGTTCTGGACTTTCATCGGATTCGTCCTACTGGCTCTCGGAATCTCGAAGATCATCACCTCGCGTCCTCCCAACGAAGTCAATTCGCCCGCGCCTGCGCCGAATCAGATTCAGACTCATTCATCGCAGCAGGCTAACCCGCATCCGGTTTTCTCCGCGCCGACTTCGGTCGGCCAATCAGTTCCACAGACCAGCGAGCTTGAGCCGGTCGGCCGATATACGCCGAGCGCGACCGAGGATGAGACTAGACATCTGCCGCACAGTAAGCCGCCGCACGAGATTTCGAGATAGAGGAGAACACGCTTATGTACTGCCCATCATGTGGGATCGAGGCAAGCGATCAAACGAAGTATTGCACCAAGTGCGGCGTCAATCTCCGCCGGGTGAGAGGCGTGTTGGGAAAGGGCGGCGCCGTAGTCAAGCAGGGGGACGATTTGGAGCAGTTCCTTCTAGGAGAACGTAAAGCGAGGGGCGAGACGCGGAAAAAGAAAACACCGGAAGAGAAACGTCTTGTAGAGCTCAAAGCCGGCGTGATTACAAGCAGCGTCGGCTTCGGCCTAATGGTTTTTCTGAGCCTTTTGTTTGACGCCATCGCCTCCATAATCGAAGGACCGGAAGGCAACATTCTGCGCTCTCTTTGGGCGGTGGGTTTAATTCCATTTATGATCGGCCTGGGCATCATCTTCAACGGTCTTTTCGTCAGCAAGCGGATCGTCGAGCTGAAACGACAGCAGGAACTGAAGGATCGGCAATCGCCTCTATTTTCAGCCCCGAACACTTCGCCGATCGCGCGGCTGGTCGAGCCATCGCAATCTCCGATCTCAGATTTTAGCGTCACCGAAACGACGACCACGAAATTGCGGGAGCCTGTCGCCGACCCTTCGCCCCGAGACACCAATTGAAAGGAACATGTAGCCAGCCTTTAGGCCGCTGAAATCCGGCAGT
>DATCXQ010000682.1:0-11668 GCA_036565725.1 Blastocatellia bacterium | reverse complement strand
CGGCAGTGACGCCCGCGGAAGCGAAGGCGGAAGCCATGGCGACCAAGGTGGTGGAAGGAGGCGCCGCATGAGCGTAAGAATTTTGATTGCGGAAGACGATGCGGATCTGCGCGACCTGCTGCAGGACGACCTGGAAGACGCGGGCTACGAAACCGTCGTGGCCATTGACGGGCGCGCGGCGATGGCGCACATAGAGCGCGAGCGCGAATGGATCGACCTGCTCATTACGGACATGCGCATGCCAGGTCTGGCCGGCGACGAATTATTGAACACTATGCGGACGCGGCGCTCGGAAGCTCCGGTGATCGTCATCACGGCTTTCGGCTCGGTGGAGCAGGCGGTGGAGATGGTCAAGGCCGGCGCGTTTCAATATCTGACCAAGCCTTTCGACACCGACGACCTGCTGCGTGCGGTCGCCGACGCGCTGGCCCAGAGCGCGCCGCAGCGCGAACTGGCCCGGTTGCGCCGGGAGATGCCCGAAACGTCGGCGCGTATCGTCGGCGCTTCGCGGCCCATGCGCGAGATGTTCAGGTTGATCGCCCGCGCCGCCCGCGGTTCGAGCACGGTGCTCATCACCGGAGAATCGGGCACGGGGAAGGAATTGGTCGCGCGCGCGATTCACGAGGCTTCCGAACGCAAAGGGGCCTTTGTCCCGGTCAACTGCGCCGCCATCCCCGCCGAGTTGATGGAATCGGAGCTTTTCGGACATACCGGACAGGCCTTTACCGGCGCCAAACAAGCCCGCGCCGGGCTCTTCGAATCCGCCGATGAAGGCACGTTGTTTCTGGACGAGATCGGCGAAATGCCATTGCCCGTGCAGCCGAAACTGCTCCGCGTTTTGCAGGAGGGGACGGTGCGCCGCGTCGGCGCCGACCGGGAGCGAGAGGTCAACGCGCGCGTGATCGCCGCCACCAACCGCGATTTGGAGAGCGCGGTCAGCGATGGAAGATTCCGCGATGACCTCTACTGGCGGTTGAACGTCATTCATCTGCACATCCCTCCTCTGCGCGAACGCCCTTTCGACATCCCACTGTTGGTCGAACACTTCATTAACAAGATCGCCGAGAAGTCAGGCCAGGCGCCGCTCAACGTTCCGCCCGAGACTCTGGCGACGCTCACCACATACTCGTGGCCGGGCAACGCGCGCGAGTTGGAGAACGTGATCGAGCGCGCCTGCGCCCTTGCCACCGGCCCTAACCTTACTCCCGACGATCTGCCGGAACGCGTGCGCTCAAACGGCCAGACGGGCGCTTTGATCGCGCGCGCGAGGGAGCAGAGAATGACGCTGCGGGAACTCGAAAAGGAATACATTGTCGAGGCGCTGCGAATGACCGGCGGGAACAAATCGCGCGCCGCCGAAATCCTCGGCATCGACCGGCGTACGTTGCATCGCAAATTGGACGAATATCGGGCCGAGGACCCCTCGTTCGAATTGTGATCCGATATTGTCGCAGGAGACAATATCGTCGCAATAATATGGGTTGTCAGATTTTGTCCCAGCGTTGAGGCAGATTGTCTCGCTAATCGGGGCGCTCAACTCATAAACCCAATAAAGCCAGGGCGACGGCTGTTGGCACACTCGTTGCCCTGAACATGACCGTAGAGAAAATAAGCTTCATTAGACTCCATAGAATTGGGCCCTGAAATTCTTGCTTAACCACTGGGAAGACTGGAGACGTTGGAAAGATATGGGAGTAATGGTGGTGTCTTTCTTCGCAGACGCTCCGGTCTTCCCATGGTTGTCTTTTGCTGGGTAGCTATTATGGAAAAAATTGTAAGAGGCATCCATCATTTCCAGACCACGGCCTTTAGCGCGCACCGGGAATTGTTTGAGATCCTTTCGCAGGGGCAGCAGCCGGACACGCTGCTGATTACATGCTCAGATTCGCGCATCGCGCCGGACCTGCTTATGCAGACTCAGCCGGGCGATCTCTTCGTATTGCGCAACGCTGGCGCCCTGATTCCGCCTTACGGCGCCGCGAACGGGGGCGAAGGGGCGACCATCGAATACGCCGTCGCCGCGCTGGGAGTGAAACATGCGCTCGTAATGGGCCATTCGAATTGCGGCGCGATGAAGGGGCTGCTCGATCCCGAATCGCTCGTCGACATGCCGCTGGTCGCGGAATGGCTTAGACATGCCGACGCGACGCGGCATGTCGTGGAAGAGTGTTATCCCGACCTGGAAGGCGTCGATCTGCTCAATGCGACGATCAAGGAGAACGTGCTGGTCCAACTCGACAACCTGCGCACCTATCCGAAGGTCGCGGCGCTTATGGCGAAAGGCGCGCTGACATTGCACGGATGGATTTATGAAATAGAGAGCGGACAGATTCTAGCCTACGATCCGCAGGTGTCACATTTTGTCCCGATCACTAACGGATTGGCTCTCCCCACGCTGAGCTCGCGACCGATGGCCACGGCCAAGATAGCGAAGCCGGCGTCCAAGGGCCATACCAGCCACGGCAGTGATTGAGGCGTTTCTCGTTACCCCGTTTCAAATTTTCAAGGCGGGCGACGGTCACTACGGATCGCTCCGTAGGGATTCGTCTGCCTCGATGTCGGTTATTACTACCCTGTGCGCCCGCCGCTTGGGGGCGCGCCAGGCTTCGTTCAGTAAGTGATTGATGGAACCCTGCGCGCTCCCAGGCGGCGCGCACACAGGGATTTTAGAAGGAGGCAAGAAGTAATGACGAAAGAGGCCGTCCAAAATTCAAACGAACAGCCGGTCAATGAGCGCGACAACACCCACCTCCTTGGAAGGCTGTCGTACTACATGAACCCGTTCGACGGACGCTACGAGGACCTGTTCAAAGGCGAGTGGAAGCTGAACGTGATGCGCGATTTCACAGCCGGCTTGATCGTCGCGATGGTGGCGATTCCACTGGCGATGGGCTTCGCGATGGCCTCGGGGCTGCGCCCCGAGCAGGGCATCGTCGGCGGCGCGGTGGCCGGACTCGCAGGCGCGCTCTTCGGCGGATCGAAATATCAGGTCTACGGGCCGACGGCGGCTTTCATTCCAGTGATCGCCGGAATCATGGCGACCTACAATCTCGGCTTTTTGATTCTGGCTTCGCTGATCGCGGGCGTCATTCTGATGTTGATGGGGGTGGCGCGATTGGGCAGACTCTCGAAGCTAGTGCCGCACTCCATCGTCGTCGGCTTCACGATAGGCATCGCCGTGGTGATCGCGCTCTCACAAATCGGCGAGGTTCTAGGGTTCAAGGCTTCGCTGGGATACGCCTTTCTCGATAAGGTGACAGGCATTGCCGCCAACATCGGCGCCATCAACTGGTTCGCCGTCGCGCTGGGCCTGCTCACCTTCCTGATCACGAAGTACCTGCTCAAGGTCTCGCCGTTCATCCCAGCCCCGTTGATCGGGCTGGCCGCGGCGACGGGGCTCTCCTCGACGCTCTTTGCGGGCCAAGGGCTGACGCTGATCAAAGACAAATACGGCGCAATCCCGACCGACTTCTTCGTCTTCACCATGCCCGCGGCGATCCCGCTAGACGCGAAGGCGCTCTTGGATCTGGCATACTTCGTCGCCGCGATCATCTTCGTCTCGGCGGTCGAGAGCCTGTTGTGTTCGCGCATGGCAGACCGCCTGGCCGACAACAAGGGCACGCCTTTCAACCCGAACAAGGAACTGTGGGGCCAGGGGCTGGTGCAAGTATTCATCCCTTTGCTCAACGGCTTCCCGCACACGGGCGCGCTTGCCCGCACGGCCACCAACATCAAAGTCGGCGCGATCTCTCCGCTGGCCGGAATCTTCAAATGCGTTCTCAAACTGCTGATGGCCGCCTTCCTGGCGAAGTACCTGGAGCTCGTCCCGATGGCCTCGATCGGCGGCATCCTGCTCTACGTGTCGACGGCGATGGTCAAACCCGCCGAAGTCAAAGAGGCGCTGGCGATGAGCAGGTTTCACGTCGGATTGATGATCTTCACCGCCCTCATGGTCGTCATCACCGACTTTCTGACGGGCGTCTTGTCGGCGATCGCGGTTTACGCGGTCGGCTATTTCATCGGCAAGAGGATAGAGGTCAAGCAGGAGAAGAAGGTCCCAGGACCCGCCTACTCTCAGACCGGCGATTGATCGTCGTGGAAGAGACGTGGGTTCCAAACAGCGGGCGATGAGATGCTGGAGGGGCTCTCATCGCCCGCTGTTCTATGGACTTCAAAAGTGGGGTCAGCCACGAATGAACACGAATAGACACGAATCTTTCCTTGATCTTAATGAGCCATTTGCTGTCCGTCCTTTTGTCGCCATTCGTGAAGATTCGTGTTCATTCGCGGCTGAAACTTCAGATTTGAATTTTACGGCGACCAGTCCGCGCTTAAAACGTATTCCATCCACAGGACAATCACCTTCAATGCGCCACGCTACATAATCCAAATGAAATGTGTCTGAAACTCATCGCGGTATTCTTTCTGATTTTTTGCTGCTTCACGCCGTCGTACGCGCAAACCGTCATTGACGACCAGAGCGAGGACACGCAATTCTGGAACGAGACTCAGATCATTTTCCCGATGCGCGACCGCGTCGACTTGATGTTTTTCGGCGTGCTCCGAATGGGGCGCGATCTGGCCCGGCCCGTGGATGAGCGCGGAGGCGCGGGCGTCGCGTTCAAGGCCAACAGGTTCCTTACGATCATACCGACCTGGCTCTACGTCGCGCAGCAGCCGACCGCGACGAGCAAGAACATCGAGCATCGCCTGGTCTTCAACGCGACCTTCAAATTCTCGCTCGGCAAATTCGCCTTTACCGATCGCAACCTGATCGAAAGACGATTGCGCAACGGCCGCGACGATTTCACGATGTACCGCAACCGGCTGCAGATCGACCACCCGGCCAGCATCGGCTCCTTCAAATTCCGCGTCTTCGTGGCCGACGAAGTTTGGTACGACTCGCTGCAAAACGCCTGGACTCGCAACCGCGCCTCCGCCGGGATCATCAAACAGTTCTCCCCGCGCTTTACCGCCGAGTTCTTCTACCTGCGACAGAATGACGGACGCGCGCGGCCAGGCGACGCCCACGTAATCGGCGCGCTCTTCAGGCTGTACCCATAAGCATAGGCGTCAATCAATGCGCAAGCTTTAGAATTGGAGTTGAGGCCAAGATGGGCTGCGCCTCCTCTTCGTGGTTGGATTTTAGGCCATCAGAGTTGCCGGTTCTCTGACGGCCTTGGCTTTGTTTTGATGGGCACAACAGGATTTGAACCTGTGACTTCTGCCGTGTGAAGACAGCACTCTACCGCTGAGTTATGTGCCCGAATTGTCAAGCCTCAAAGACGAGTCTCGAAAGCGGGGAGATGGTAGCAAACGGCTTGCGAAAGCGTCAACCGTCTCAAGATCGAGGATTGCGCGCAAGGCGCCTCGATCTTCAATCCTCGATCTTCAATCCTCGATCTTCAGTAATTGCCAGAAGACGCGCCTGTGGTTTTCACGCCTTGCGACTCCCGGACGATCTTAACGCCCGCGCTCGCCCCGATACGTGTAGCGCCGGCGGCTATCATCTCGCGGGCCGAGGCCAGGTCTTTGACTCCGCCGGCCGCTTTCACTCCTACCTCCGACCCGACCGTGCGGCGCATCAATTCGATGTCGGCGACGGTAGCTCCACCTTTGCTGAATCCGGTCGAGGTCTTGACGAAATCGGCGCCGGCCTCTTTGGCAAGCAGACAGGCCCGGACTTTCTCTTCGTCGGTGAGCAGCGCGGTTTCGATAATCGTTTTGACGATGGCGCAACCTTCATGCGCGGCCTCGACCACGGCCCCGATATCGCGCTTGACCGTGGCGTCGTCGCCCGATTTCAGCGCGCCGATGTTGATGACCATGTCGATCTCGGTCGCGCCGTCGAAGATCGCCCGGCGGGTTTCGTAAGCTTTCACGTCTGCGAGGGTCGCGCCAAGCGGGAAGCCGACCACGGCGCAGACCTTCACCGGCGAGCCATGCAGAGCGTACGCGCACTCCTTGATCCAGGTCGGGTTGACGCAGACCGAAGCGAAGTTAAACTCGCGCGCTTCCCGGCAGAGCTTTTCAACCTCCTCGCGCGTGGCTTCGGGCTTGAGCAGAGTGTGGTCAATGTACCTGGCCACATCGGCGCTCGCCGCCTCCCGCTGCCCCCATGCCAGTCCGATGCGCGAGGCGCCGGCGTTCAGCGCGCAGGCCAGCGTGTGCGGGCTGCATTCGGCGCAATCGACGCCGTTCGAATCGTGACTGCGTGAAGCTGAAAGCCGCGCGATTATTTGATCGGTGATCTGTTCGACGAGTTTTTCAAGTTCTGCGTTCATTGATTTTGCCTGCCGCTTGCTATCGCGCGGCGCCGCGTTGGCGCGTTCATCGCTATTGATTTTGCCAGGTCGCCGATTCGAGGTATTCCGCCATGTTTTTCATCTCATCCTCGTTGAGCCACAACGGCGGCGGGTGAGTGACGGGATGGGCGTCCGCCGAATCGCGCAAATATTTCTCCCACTCTTCGCGGGGGCGATATTTGGCGCGATAAAGATCTGGGGCGACGGCGGCGACGCCATGACCGTCCGGGCCATGACACGACGCGCAACTGCGGACATAAATTACCCTCACCCGTTCCGGCATGAAATCTTCAGCGCCGATCTTCTCCTTGCGCCGATCGACTTTTTCGTCTTTTTCATCTTTTTCATCTTTCGTGACCTGGCTCGCGCAGCCGACGAAAAGGAGAGTGGCCCAGCAGGCGGCCAGGACCTGAAGACTCAGTCGTGAGTTTCGCCGGTACACAGTTTCAGATTTCAGCGTCTGGCCGCCTTAGATCGCGCCTGGCATTCCGAGCAAACGCCCCAGATGCGCAAGCTGTGGCGCGTCGGTCGAAAATTATGCTGCGCGGCGATCTCGTCCTGCTTGTTTTCGATCTCTTCGCTGTAGAACTCTATCAGCCGGCCGCATTCGGTGCAGATCAGATGGTCGTGGTGCTGGTGGTTGTAAAGGTGCTCGTAACGCGTGTGGGTGTCGCTCAGACGCTCCTCGCGCGCCAGCCCGCATTCGGCCAGGAGTTTGAGAGTGCGGTAAACGGTCGTGAAGCCCACGGTCGGGTCCTCGACTTTGACGATGTTGTAGAGGTCTTCGGCGCTGAGATGACCTTCGGTTTTGAGAAAGACTTCGAGTATTAACTCACGCTGTGTCGTCTTTTTGAATCCGGCGCGCCTGAGATGTTCGAAGAAGATCTCTTTTTCCTTGGCGAATTCGGGCATTATGCTTCTCGTGAAAGTTGCCATTTCTTAGAATGCGCATTGTAGCCCATAAAAACAACTGGCAAAAGGCGCCTGTTTCAGCCATCCTAGTCGTCGTCGCGTTCACGCAGGCGGCGACGCGCAACGGCGACGCTCAGGACCAGGGCGACGGCCAAAAGGGCGCCGATAATGATCCAGTTTAGCGCCAGGTCGTGTCTCTCCATCTCCACTTGCAAAAGCAGCGCGGCCAAAATCCACATCGTAAAGTAATTTCCCAAAATCTTGCTACAAAGTGTCTCGATTTTCTAGCCGGGGAGTTTTTACGAATCAGCTTACCGGCCTGTGGATCTGAACAGTTCCGATATTTCGGCGATCCCAGGCCCCATAAGCACGATCAGGAGCGCGGGGAAAATACAAAGCAGCAGCGGAAAAATCAACTTGATTGTGGCTTTGGCCACGAGCTTCTCGGCGCGCTTGTGGCGCATCATGCGCATCGAATCGGCGAAGATCCGCAGAGAACAGGCGATCGAAGTCCCGAGGCGTTCCGCATGCGCGAGCGTCGCCGCCAACGAAATCACGTCGCCAACACCGGCGCGGGCGCCCAGGTCGCGCAGCGCCAGGTCGCGAGGCTTGCCCGCGCGAATCTCGCGGTTGGCGACAGCCAATTCCTCCGACATCTCGGTCTCGACGACTTCCATCTGGCGCTCGACGCGTTGCAGCGCGGCGTTCAAATCCAAGCCCGCCTCTACGCACACGACCATCAGGTCCAGCGCGTCCGGCAGCGCGCGGCTGATCCGCCTCTTTCGATTCGAGGACCGGCGCGGGATTAAGAACGACGGGGATTCTTGAATGTTGACGATCTCGCGGGTAATCATCCATCCTACGGCCTGCATCACCGCGCCCACGCCGAGGGCGTAAACGCCAAGCTGATGATCGTAAAACGTCTTCATATAAGACGGATTGACGAGGTTTATCGAGTAGAAGAGGAAGAACGGCGATGCGCTGACGACATAGCCCGGCCATCTCGCTTGCGCCGATCTTATCCGAATAGCGCCCCGGACGCGGGACCTTTCGCGGATCGTGTGGCTGACGTTACACAGCGCATCGGAAAGATTGCCGCCGATTTCGCGCTGGATCAGCGCTGCCGTCACGAAGAGTCTCAGGTCGAAAATTGGCACGCGCTCGACCAGATTCTCTAGCGCCGATTTCATGTTCAGCCCCAGGCTCTGCTCTTCGTACGTCTTGCCAAACTCGCGCGCGATCAGCTCGGGCGCCTCAGTCGCGGCCACCTGCAACGCCGAGACGAAACTGTGTCCGGCCTGCAATGAGCGAATCATCAAATCCAGAGCGTCGGGCAATTGTGACAGGAAGGCGCGGAAGCGGCGCCGGCGTTTGTCGAACGCAAAGATCGGAGGCGCCGCCGTTACGACCGCCGTCGTCATGACAGCCGCCGCCGGCGAGCCGGAGAATAAAAAGACCGCCAGCCCGGCGACGGACCCGGCGATCAGGCTAAGGGTTACGAAAGCGTAAACTGTGATCTTAAGGCCGGCCTGACGCAGCGCGGTCCGCAACCGGTTGAAGACCTTGAAAAAGTAGGCCGCTGCTGCCAGGAAAACGACCGCCAAGAGAATAATGAAGAATAAAATCAGGCCTTGCATATATCACCCAAGCCCTGTGCCGAAAACTTTCAAGTGGATCCGTTATGTATGTTGAAGGCCTGTGGGATTATAGTCCTCGCAGGATTGAAACTCCATCCAATGTTATACTGCTTATCTTTATGAGCACGCTTGCGGGAATCTATATCCACATCCCTTTCTGCGCGACGCGCTGTCATTATTGCAATTTTGCAACCGGCGGATACGAATCGGAGCTGGCGCGGCGCTATACGGCTGCCGTGCGCGAGGAGATCGCGCGCGCCGATGCTTCAAACAGCCCCATGATGCGGCGAGTGGACACGATCTATTTCGGCGGGGGGACCCCGACGACTTTGACCGTCGAGCAGATTTCAAGCCTGATCGAGACCTGTCGCCTCAGGTTCGACGTCGCGTCCGATTCCGAAATCACGGCGGAGGCGAATCCTGGATCGATTTCTCAGAATTACCTCGAAGAATTACGTTCGGCGGGGCTCAACCGTTTGAGCTTCGGCGTTCAATCGTTCGACGACGACGAACTGCGGATGATCGGCCGGACGCATTCGGCCGAAGAGGCGCGCGAGGCCGTTCGGACGGCGCGCGCCGCGGGTTTTGCGAACGTCAGCATCGACCTGATCGCCGGATTGCCGGAACAAAAGATGGAGACATGGAGGCGCAACCTCGAAGAGGCTTTCGCGCTCGCGCCCGATCACCTCTCGGTCTACCTGCTCGAGCTTTACAAGGACGCGCCGCTGTTGCATCGAATCAATCGCGGCGAACTGCGCGCGGTTGACGACGAATTGACGGTCGAGATGTATTTCGCGCTGGTGGACGAGGCCGAGCGACGGGGCTTCGAGCATTACGAGATCTCCAACTGGGCGCGACCCGGTTTTGAGTCTCGCCACAACCTGAAATACTGGACTGGCGCGCCATACTGGGCCTTCGGAATTTCAGCCGCCGGTTACGACGGCCTGGCGCGATGGTCGAACACTCGCAACATCCATGAATATCTGGATAAGGTCGAAAGCAGTCAGACGCCCGTCGCTGAGCGGACCGAACTCGACGATGAAGACCGGCAGAGCGAGAATCTATTTTTGCGGCTGCGGTTGAAAGACGGCGTCGATCTGGACGAACATTTGCGGCGCTTCGGAGTGAACGCGTTGGAACGCTACCGCGACGAGATCGAGCGGTTGCGCGAAGCCGGGCTGGTCGAGCTGAGCGAAAACAGGCTGAAGATTTCGCGCGCCGGCGCGGTGCTGGCGAACGAAGTGTTCGCCGTGTTTGTTTGAAACACAGGCTTATGCTAAATTGACGGCCTTCGTTCGGGCGTGCCTGAAGAAGACTGGTAAAGAAGACCAGAGGTATCATCGGCGGCGTAGCTCAGATGGTTAGAGCGAGGGATTCATAACCCCTAGGTCTCCGGTTCGAGTCCGGACGCCGCCATCAATCCCACCAACAACTTACGCGCTTATTGCCACGACTTTACTGCCTTCCTCAGTGGTAATTTTGGGTTGTGTTGCAAAAAATAAGCTGGGACACAAAAATGCTGAACGTTACTTCAGTTCAGGCGGCAACCTTGAAGAGATCGGCCACGAATCTCACTTGTCCGCGAATGTCGCCTTTCCCGATTCCTTCAACCTGCCCCTTCCGAATCATGTTGTCGGGTAAGGCGATGATGTTGGTCATCGCCTCCCCTAAGAACGCGCCGTGCGAGTTTCCCAGCAGCACGCTCAAGCCTTTTAAACGCCCTCGATGGAGGACGCGGTACAACAGCAAGTGCCCTCTGCTTGTTTGATCTGCGCGTGCAATTGCCTATGACAGTTTGGATGCATCAAGGTCAAGTTGGCCATTGAATCACACCCACCGTTGACCAACCAGACACGATGATGCAAGTGCCAGCCGGTTTCCCGGCTTATCTTTTGGTCGCATTGCGGGCATAAGCCACTTTGGTTGAACCACAGTTTTAGGAGCTTATCGTACCCGCAGAGATTATTTTCCATTTGAAGACCTAGACGTTCTTCAAAGTAAATCTCCCAGTTCGGGTCGTAAGGATTGGCTGTGGCTTTGATTTTGACGTGACGTTTGATAGGCACGTCAGTCGCCTTTCTTAGCCGGATAGTGTGAGGCCTACCACGTCGATCCAGCATTGTTCCCTGCAAGACGTAATTCCTATTCCCTATACTGGTCAAGTATTTCCGATAACACCAGCGTAGGTTCTTACTGGGATGGCGACGTCGCATCCAATATTTGAGTTCACAGAAAATCCGATAGTCCACATAACTAAAAATCTCCTTGCTGACTGTCGCACGGTGAAACAATGCCCAGCCCCGAATCTTTGGGTTGAGCAATAACAGAAGTTTTTCCACCGGGATGTGGAGATTTTCTCGAACGGTGGTTTTAATTTCGGCGAGGAAGGCTTGAACATTTTGGCGGGAAGGCTTGATGAGGAGTTTACCCCTATATTTGCGAATGTTGCTGCCCAGAAAATCAAAACCATCGTCGATATGAGTGATCCGCGTTTTCCTCTCTGATAACTGTAACCCTCGTTGCTTGAGAAATTCAGTGACCAGAGGCTTAACTTCATTCTCCAAAATCTCCTTCGATTTTCCGGTAATAATGAAGTCATCAGCAAAACGCGTGAGGTTGACCATTTTGCCGCCCCATCTGGGGAAGTTCGTCTTAAGTAATGACTCCAATCCGTCGAGATAGGGTCGAAGGACGGCGCGTTGCTCCATTGCTGAAGTACGTCTCCGCCCAGCGCCCTCAGAACTGGGCGGGCAACTCTTCGCTGCACCCAGCTCGCCAGTAATTTTCTGTCTAGTTCTTCTTCTGCTTCTCGTT
>DATCXQ010000631.1:0-8703 GCA_036565725.1 Blastocatellia bacterium | reverse complement strand
TACTGATGGTAGGATATTCATCGTTGTTCGGCTCTGTTTTAGGTTTGGTCACCAAAAACATCGAACAACTTTGCGAGGAGCGCAACCGCTCCTCGCATTTCCTACCATCTTTCAGAGATCAAAAACCGGAAACTACAGTTAAATCAGACCACGTGAGATTGGTACAGTACCGCGCGTAAGCAAGCGGCCGTCTCATAAGTCAGCCGCTTGCTTACGCGCGCGGTACTGTACCAATCTTGATTGTTCTGGATTAAATAAACGCCAAAAAATTTAGTTAACGCTGTAATTAGTTCTGGGCTATCTCTCTCTAAAGTCTTTCTTCCGCGTCGCTCTATTTAAAGGTTGTTTTTCTGTTTCGAGAAGAGCCTTTATCAGACGCTGGCGCGTCCATCGCGGGATTCTGAGAGAAAAAGCCTGCTGGCACAAGGCGGAACCCAGTTGGATGTACAGGCATAACCGGCCAATCCTCAGCGCGTGGGATGTGCGTCACGCCCAGGGTGTACCAGACGACTATGTCTCTATCTTCAATCGAGCGGTTGGCGCTTGTCCACTTCGGCAATCCCTCCCCGCTGAGGTTGAAATTGACATACTCGCCGGAGGCGAACATCTCCTCCGGGCTGTATGGCGTCACCCACAAATGCGCATTGATGAATCCGGCCTTACGCCTCGGCGCTGAATCGGGAGCCGCATAGGGAATCGAGTTCTCTCCCGGCAGCAACGCGTATCCAGAAAGCTGTCCGAGGGCGTTTGTGTAGCGCGTACTCACTACTTTCCACTTTCGACTGGCGCCAAGGTTCATCATCCGTTGCGCCTCCTGCTCGGCGCGCAACGGACGCGCGGTCATTGAGAACGCCTCGCCTTTCTGATTCCTTTCATCGACCGGCGAGCTCTCGGTGTTGAGTTCGAGCGCAGTGTTGTTCCCGGGTCCGTCAATATCGAAGTCCAGGCGGAAGCTAAAGAAGTGTTGATGATTCGGAGCGTTCACTCCAGGCGCGACCAGATGGCCGAACATCGGATGGCTCAGGTGTGTTCGTTCGTCCTCCCGCTGATCTTTAACGTTTCTGATATTCATCATGCCGGTCAGCATCACCTCGACTTCGATTGTTCCATCCTGGCCAAGGATCCAGTTGAAGGCATAGTCATAGTTGTCGATTGTCGAGTATGCGGTCAGAACCAGCTTCCGCGCCCGCCGCGCCTGCAAGCCGTGCCGCCAGAGCAGACCGCCGTCACGCTCGTAAATGGCTACGGCGCGAGGAATCTCAATTGGGTTTCCGCGATCATCAGCAATGACGGCGCTGGCAAAGACGGCGTTGGCCGGCGCGTCGTCGAGTGGAATGACCGAATTACGGCCGTATGACACCATCCCGTAATCGCCTTCGTCTTGCGGATACCAGGAGCCGAAAGAGGGATCGCCGTAAGGGGCAATCATCTCTGAAACAGAGGCGCGGTAAAGGATCGTACGCGCCCGCCCGGCGTCTTCATATGCCACGTCGTAGAGCTCCAGCCCACGGCGCGGATGAACCCCGTAATGCAACCGCCAGTTCTGCCAGCGCACCTCCGAGCCTTGCCGCCGGAAGCTTGGCCCGTCGGGCTGAACCGTCTGCAACCGGCGCAACTCCGGCCTCGTCTCACTTGACGGGGCGTTTGCGCTCTTCCTTACGTTCGCCGTCGCATCAGCGCCTTTATCTTCAAACTGCGTCAGCGTCCCCTTGGTCAGATTGACCTCTATTCTTAAGCCCGTCATGATCGGGACAGATGAAGTATCATCTCGCAGAAAACAGAACGCTCTTATGAAGCGATCTCCGTCCCGCACTGGCAGCTTCTGCCCTTCCCCTATTTGAGGTAGGACAGAGACGCGGGAGAAATCGTCGACGCCTCGTTTTCGCACAGATTTCTGCCAGCGCGCATCTGCCTTTACCACCTCCTCGAGGCGATTGATAATGACCACACGCAGAGGCGGATCGTTTGGCTCTAAATCTTTCCACGAGACCAACTCCTGCCGGCCTAGATCCACGACCGACTCGCTCGGCGCCCTCGTCGCCCAGTTGTAGACCAGGGCGAAGGCGCCGCGCCTTATCCGGCCCGCTGTAATATCGGCAATTACCTGATCCTTCGGCGGCTCCTTAAGATAGATCGTAGCGAACCTGGAGTCGGGCATTAACTTGCCCGCCTTTTTAAGAACCGCAACGGTGGTTATCAATTCTTCTTTAGTGAGTGGATCAAGCGGATGACGCAAAGATGGCGCCCCGGTAGATGCGCCGAATGATGACCATTCAGTGAAAACTAGACTGAAAGCAATAGTCGCAGTGGCGGCAAGAATAGATACAACGATGCGACCTGTTATCCCCATCCGGCCACATGGTCTCATTGGTTCCTCCCTGATCTCCGCCTACACGGCCGTCGCAGGCGACGCCAAGCTCTGACGTACGATTAGCGCGAGCGATTGCGGCTCAGCCAGAAACCCGTCGTGGCCGTGAGACGACTGTAACTCCGCGTATTCGACTTCGACTCCGGCGTCGCGCATCCGCTCAGCGAGCGACTTGACCTCTTCAGCCGGAAAGAGCCAATCCGATGAAATGCCGACCAGCAGAACCCTCGCCTTGACGCGTTCAAGCGCGGCGCGCTCCGATTCATAGCCGCGCGCAGGATGAAAGTTGTCCATCGCCTTGGTTATGATCAGGTAAGAGTTGGCGTCGAAGCGGCGGGTGAAGATTTCGCCCTGGTAGTCGAGATAGCCGCCAATGTCGTATCGGCCCGTGAACGAGAGCCGTGGGTCTTCGCCGTTGCGGTTCAAATTGCGCGCGAACCGTTCGGCGAAGAGCCCCTCGGATTTGTAAGAGATCATCGCGAGCGAGCGCGCCAGCGCCAATCCGGCGTTCGGCCCGTCGCCGGTTTCGTACTCACCGTTTCGCCACTTAGCGTCGTTGATTATCGCCAGTCGTTGCAGGTGATTCAGCGCCAGCCCCATCGCGGTCAGCGGCGCGGCGCCAATGGCGATGCAATTCTCGACGCGCCCCGGCTTGTCAATCGCCCACTGGATCGCCTGCATCCCACCGATCGAACCCCCGATCACCGCGCGCAATCTTTCGACGCCGAGATGATCGAGCAGCAAAGCTTGCGATTGAACCCAATCGCGCACGGTCACGAGCGGAAAACTCGCGCCGAAGGGCTTGCCTGTGGCCGGGTTGATCGTTTGCGGCCCGGTCGAGCCGTAACACGACCCGATGACGTTGGCGCAGATGACCGAGTCGCGGCTGAGGTCGAAGATTCCGTGGGCGCCGAACAAATGCGGCCACCAGTCGCCGACGCGCGCCGAGCCGGATAGCGCGTGACAGACCAGAATGGCGTTATCGCGGCGCTCATTCAGGCTGCCGTAGACCGCGTAACGCAGGTTGACAGGCCGCAGAGAGCCGCCTGATTCGAGCGCAAACGGCTCGTCCCCGGCGAACCCGAAATCGCCTTCGTGCGTCGGTTGGATCGGCTCTTGCATAGATCAAACAAAATCACTGAGATGTCAGATGTCAGATGTCAGATGTCAGATGTCAGATGTCAGATGTCAGATGTCAGATGTCAGAGTCCTATCTGGAACCTGAAACCTAGAACCTGACATTTGACATCTGAAGCCTGCTCAGGCGCTCGCCGCGGACTTTTGCGTCGCCACTTTCAGCGCCTGATCGATGTCGGCGATGATGTCGCGGATGTCTTCGACGCCGACTGACAAACGGACCAGGCCTGGGGTGACGCCCGTTGAGGCCTGCTCCTCTTCGGTCAACTGGGAATGCGTGGTCGAGGCCGGGTGGATGACCAGCGATTTCGCGTCGCCGATGTTGGCGAGCAGGCTGAAGAGCTTCATCGAGTTGATGAAGGTTTTGCCCGCTTCGTACCCGCCGCGAATGCCGAATGTGACCAGCGCGCCCGCGCCCGCCGGCATGTATTTTTTCACGCGTTCGTGATAAGGGCTGGATTCCAATCCGGGGTAATTCACCCACTCGATCTGCGGATGATTCTGCAGGAATTTCGCCACCTCGAACGCGTTCTGGGAATGGCGCTCCATGCGCAGGTGCAGCGTTTCGGCTCCTTGCAGAAACAGGAATGAATTGAACGGCGTCGTGCAGGCGCCGACGTCGCGCAGCGCCTGTACGCGGACTTTGAGGATGAACGCCAGCGGGCCGAACGCGTCCGAATAAACGACTCCGTGGTACGACGGGTCGGGCGTGGTGAAATCGGGGAAGCGGCCCGAAGCCTTCCAGTCGAATTTTCCGGCGTCGATGATCGCTCCGCCGATCGAAGTCCCATGCCCGCCGATGAATTTCGTCAGCGATTGAACGACGATGTCGGCCCCGTGTTCGATAGGGCGGCACAGCGCGGGCGACGGCGTGGTGTTGTCGATGACGAGCGGCAGCCCGTGCTCATGCGCGATGTCGGCCAGCCTCTCGATGTCTACGATGTCGAGCTTCGGGTTGCCTACGGTCTCGGTGTAGACGGCTTTGGTCTTTTCGTTGATCGCCGCGCGCAACCCGGCTTCGTCCTCGGCGTCGACGAAGCGGACGGTGATGCCCAGCTTCGGCAGAGTGTAATGGAACAGGTTGTAAGTGCCGCCGTAAAGCGACGTGGTCGAGACAATCTCGTCGCCCGCGCTGGCGAGCGAGATAATTGTGAGAGTTTCGGCGGCCTGCCCCGACGAGAGCGCCAACGCGGCCATGCCGCCTTCCATCGCCGCCAGACGTTTTTCCAACACGTCCTGCGTCGGGTTCATGATCCGCGAATAGATGTTGCCGAACTCCTGCAGCGCGAAGAGTCTGGCCGCGTGATCGGCGTCGGTGAAGTTGTAAGAAGTGGTCTGATATATGGGGACGGCGCGCGCGTTGGTCGCGGGATCTACCGTCTGTCCGCCATGAATCGCCAATGTGTTGAAGTGATAAGTCGGATTTTGCTCGTCAGCCATTATGCGGTTCTCCTTGGATGTTTTATTGGCGCAGAACTAAAAACCCCGGCGCTGAAGACGGCGCCGGGGTTGCAGATAAAGAAGTCTTAGAACATAAAAGCTCTTTGCTGAATGGAATTCCCAAATGACGCGCGCAGTCTAGGTTAAGCTTCGATAGGCTGTCAAACGAAAATCATTTGTTCACTTCAACAGGCCATCCGCAAACCCAATCTCATAAGCCATAAATAATCCGAACCCGAGGCTGAAGCATCCGGCCAGCGCGCGGACGGCCAGGTTCGTCTTCGCGAAATGCCCGGACGTCAGGTGAATCGGCAGGCTCAGAATCAGGCTCATCAACATCATTCCGCCGATCGAGCCGACGCCGAAAATGATGATGTAGGCGAAGGCGATGGCTGTCGAGCTCTTGATCGTCATCAGCACGGATAGCATAAGGGCCGCGCTGCCCGCCAATCCGTGAACCATCCCGATGACCAAAGGTCGAACGCCGAGTTTCAGCCCGTGGTGAGAATGGGCCGGCTCCGGCTTGTCATCGTGAAGGTGCGGGTGGATGTGTGTGTGGCCGGCGTGAGAATGTTCGTGAAAATGCATGCGGCCCCCGCGCGCGAGCTTGTAGAGCACGTTCGCGCCCAGCCCGATCAACATCAGCGCGACGCAGAATTCGAGCGGCTTTTCGTACTTTCCAATGTCGAACCGCATCAGGATTACCGCCGCTCCGGCTAGCAACAGTGAGGCCGTGTGGCCGACTCCCCAAAGCCCGCCGATCAGAAGCGAACTGAGCCGGTTCTTACGCTCGCTGACGATGGTCGAGACGGCCGCCAGGTGATCGGCGTCAAATGCGTGCCTCAACCCCAGGCCCAGTCCGATGACTAAAACGCCGAGCGCGGAGGTCGTGGTTGTCGTCTCGAGATCCGCCCGCCACAAGTCCGCGACGTCCAGTCCGGCCTGTTTCAACGCCCCGTAGCAAATGGCCGCGCCCAAAACCGCGATGACGAAGGCGCTCGCCGCCGGAATCGCGCGCATAAATTTTCCCGACGACGGAATTCTCGACAATAATTTCCCCCCATAAATAAAAGCCATGCCGGCGGCGGTCAGCGCGCCGGCCAATCCCAGACTGAACGCCACGATCAGAACCAGCCCGTATGCGACGCGGTTCATCGAGATCGCGGCAAGCATTACGACGAGAGCTGACGGGCATGGCATTATTCCGCCCGACACTCCCAGCGCCATCAGACTTCGCCACGTGACCGGCGAGCCGTCCGCGCCCGGCGGCAAATGCGTGTGGCTGCCCGCGCCGTGACCATGGCTGTGGGAATGATCGTGATCATGCCCCCCATGATTGTGTACATGATCGTGATCGTGCGCGGCGACCCCCAGCGACACCCGCAGCCGCTTCGTAAAAAGGCTCAGGCCGATCGCCACGACCAACGCGCCCGAAACGAAGCTTAGAATGGGAAGAAGTTTTTCAGGAATCACGTAGCGCGAAGCGAAGAATGCGCCGAGGCCGAGCGCGTACACGCCGAGAGTGTGCGTGATTGTGACCGTCGCCCCCAGAAACGCCGCATGCTTCGCCGTGCCGCGCGAACCGACCAGATACGCGCCGACGATCGTTTTGCCGTGCCCGGGCGACAACGCGTGCGCGCCGCCCCACACGAAGGCTATCAACAATCCGATCAATATTACGCCGGGCGTCAGGTTCGGCGCGGCGATCAGTTCCGCGAACCGGTCGCGCGCGACCACGACAGGTTTGCCGTCGCGCAGCGTCAGAGATTTTGCGTTCGAGGGCAAAGGTCCCGCGGTTACCGACCATTCGGCCACGCGCTCGTCGAGCGGGGCCATCAGCAGGTCTTCAGGGTAAGCTCTCAACTCATCGGTCACGCCGCCGCCGTAAGCAGTGCTGTCGAAGACCTGCGCGCCTGAGGCCGGCGCGACGACGATCTCGCGCCACCCGGCCCGCCCGGTCATGTTCGCGTTCTCGAAGTGGAACCGGCGCGCCGCGCCCGCAGACGCGAATTCGCCGGTCAATTCGTAAACGATGCGCAGCGTGAACAACCCCGCCGCGCCCGGCTTTTTGCTGACGCTTTTTCCCGCCAAACGCAAAGTGACGGGGACGCCGTCAACGGTCAGCGCCACCCCTGCCAGATAACCGGGCGTGACCTGATCGAGGTAGGCGTTCAACTCGGCTTCGGTGAGATTGCCGTCGCTATCCAGATCGGCTTTTTGCGATTCTTGAAAGGCGGGGACTTCGGCGAGGTCGACGACGTAGCGAATGCGCGCGAAGGCTGCGCCGGATTCGATACGCGCGAAGTGGTTGATCGTGAAATTGCCCAGCGGGTGGGCGGACACTTCAACGAACAGGCCGATTGTGATTACAGCCGGTAACAGCCGTCGGAGCAGGCCATCCATAAATGATTTCTCTGTGTTGTGCGGCGCCTGTGGCTATTCATTTTTATGAAAACCGATGCAGAGACTACTCGGCCAGCGCCTGTTTGGCAACCTGGGACTGTCGCGGATCGAAGCGCGGGCTGAGCTTCAGCGCCAGCCGCAAATACTCCTGAGCGGCCGCGATGTCTCCGGCGGCGCGCGCGACCATTCCGGCGTGGTAAAACAGCTTCGCGTCCTGTGTGCCCAATCGCAGGGCGTCCTTGGCCGCCTGCCTCGCCTCGTCAATCTTTCCGGCCTTGAGCGCAGCCCAGGCCAACGCGTCCGCGCCGTAAACGTCGCGCCGCGTTTCGTATTCACGTTTGGCGAGTTGATAAGCCTCGCCGGGTTTCAAATCGTGGTCGGCGTAAAAGAGCGCGATTTGGCGGTTGTAAAGCTGTCCGCCGGCGGCGCCGATCCTGGCCGCCTGTTCGCACAAGGCGTATTGCGCTTCGGCCTCTTTTTTTCGTCCGGCGATCTGGAGCAAATCTCCGAGAGCTGCGACGGCGGCCGGATCGGGCAAAACCTTGACGGCGCGCTCGTAATGTTCGATGGCGCCGTTCATATCTCCTTTCGCCGCCAGCGAGCGGCCAAGCCCGGCGAGCGCGCGATAGTAATCGGGGAAAGTCACGAGCGAGTCGCGGTAATGTTTTTCAGCCCGGTCGTAATCGCCGACTCCGAACGCAGTTTCGCCGAGTTGCCAGCGACACCATGCGACGGTTTCGCGCGAGGGCGGTACCGCTTCGACCGCCAGGTTCAGCGCCTCGACGTAAAGCCGCTCGGCGCGCGCGTTGTCGCCCGTCAACGCGGCCATCCGCGCCAGCCGAGTTCTGGCCGCGACGTCCGCGCTTTCCCGCCTCGCCATCTGCCGAAAAGCCGACTGCGCCGCCTCGTAATCGCCCAATTCGGTCAGCGCGTCGCCGAGCAGCAGATATGGATAAGCTTTGCGCGATTCCAACCGCGTCAACTGTTCGGCGTGACCGCGCGCCGATGCGAAATCGTGCGAGGCGAATTCGACCTGCGCGAGCAGACTCAAGCCTCCTGCGTTCTGCTCCGCCGGAATCGCTTTGAGCGAATTTCGGGCTGCGCGCGCCGCCAGATCCAGCCAGGTCACGTTTCCCGTCTCGCGCAACCGCAGCAGGTAATAGCCCGCGAGTTTATTCAGCGCTATGAAATCGTCCGGGTCGCGTTTGACGCGGTCTTCGAGAAAGCGAATCGACTGCTCGCTCCCATCAGCGCTGGCAGCGTTGGCGGCGTTGGCCGGAATCGGACTGGCGGGAGGGACGGTTATTGATGATGAATTCGACGGCGCCGACGAGAGGCCGCTTCCACAGCCGGCG
>DATCXQ010000621.1:0-13507 GCA_036565725.1 Blastocatellia bacterium | reverse complement strand
CCACGCCTGCGTCGACGCCTGCCCGCACGACGTGTTGGCGATAATAAACGGAAAGGCCGCGCTGGTGGCAGTCGAACAGTGCATGGAAGACACGGCCTGTCAGGTCGAATGCCCGACGGTCCCGAAATCCTGCCTCGTCGTCAATTCGACCAAGAAGATTCCCGAGCGCAAAGTGCCCAAACGTGACGGGCGTTTTGTGACCAGTGTGCCGGGCATTTATCTGATCGGGGACGTTTCGGGCGTGCCGCTGATCAAGAACGCCATTAACGAGGGCGGAGCGGTGATCGATTTCGTCGTCGAAGACATCAAGCAAATGGGCAAGAACGGCAATGCCGATTACGACGTGGCGATCGTCGGCATCGGCCCAGCCGGGTTGTCAGCGGCGGCGCTCGCCGCCCAGCGCGGGTTAAAATACGTCGCCATCGAGCAGGATGAGGTCGCCGCGACGATCCAGCAGACCTACCAGGCGGGCAAGTACATATACTTCAACCCCACCGATCAGCCAGTCAAAGGCGGGATCAAGCTCGACGGCGCGGGCGCGATCAAGGAGCAGATGCTCGGCTCCTGGATGGAGACGGTCAAGTCGAACGGCGTGGTCATCAATGAATTCGAAGGCTGCAAGGATGTAAAGCGGGATGGCGACGTCTTCGTCGTCGTCACCGATCAGGATAAGACGAAACAGCGCATGGAATACCGCACGCGCCGCGTCGTCCTGGCCATCGGCAACCGTGGCACGCCGATGAAATTGAACGTCCCGGGCGAGGATTTGAAGATGATCGTCACTCCCACCGGCATGGTTTTGCCGCAATTCTGCAACAAGTGCGGCGAGAAGCGCACGGGCGATTACAAATTCTGCCAGCGGTGCGGCTTCAAGTACGTCCCGAAGCCCGCCAAGCCTTACGAAGACGAGCGCGTCAAATACAAGCTCTCCGACCCGAACAAATTTTCTGGCAAACACGTCCTCATAGTCGGCGCGGGGAACTCGGCCGTCGAGGCCGCCATAGATCTGGCCGCGTACCGCTCGGAGGAGGGGACCGAACTGATCGGCTGGCGCGACAACGCCGTCTCGATCGTCATCCGCAGTAATTTCAAGAGCGACCTGAAGCTCGGCAACAAGATGATGATCTACGACTGCATGGACGCGGGACGCGTCAAAGCCTTCTTCGGCCAGACCATCAAAGAGGTCACTTCCGATGAAGTCGTCCTGATGAGCGCCCGCGAACGCGATCCGAAGACGGCCAAAGAGAGCGCGCGGATCAAGAACGATTACGTCTTCGCGCTGATCGGCGGCGAGAAGCCTACGAAATTCCTGGAAAACATAGGTATCAAGATCGGCTGATCAATGTCCAGGTTAATAGAACGCGGATAACGCAGATGGAGCGGATTGACGCTGACCTTTTTGGTTTTGTACGCGATGATCCGCGCTCGTCCGCGTCATCGGCGTTCTATTGCCGCCTTCTTTGCCACAAACCAATTGCCGACCCGCATACGTAATTGAAAACCGATATAAAACCGACCGAGGACTTCTAGATCGGATTGCAGTTGCGTATACGGTGTGGGGCGATTCATTTAATCGCCATGGTTACGTCGCGGTACGGTACCGGAGCGCTCCTTCCCATAGATCCAATTGAAATCCGCTCTAAAACACGCTCTCAGCCTCTACCATCCGAATTGAGCGAGGCGTCAACGCGAAGAGGACAAATTGTTTGGCGCCGTAGCGCGACTCAAACATCCTGGGATCGCGGCCATCTACGAAGCGGGATGCGCTGACGACGGCCAACATTACTTCGTTATGGAGTTGGTGCGCGGGATTCCCTTGCTTGATTATGTGAAGGGACGCAGGCTCAGGGGCGCGCAGGCGCCCAGTAACGTCAGGCGGCGGTTAGAACCGTTCCTCAAGATTTGCGAGGCGATCAGCTACGCCCATCAGCGCGGAGTGATCCATCGCGATTTGAAACCCGCCAACATCATGGTCGCCGACGAGTCCGAGGTACAGAGTCTGGACGGCATAGTCGGGGTTAAGGTCCTCGACTTCGGGTTGGCTCGCATCACGGACGAAGACGGCGCCGGCGCATCAGGCCTGAGTCAGGCCGGCCAGGTCCGGGGCGCGTTGCCTTATATGAGTCCGGAGCAAGTCCGCGGCGACCCCGATCAGATTGACGTGCGCGCCGACGTCTATGCGCTGGGAGTAATTCTGTATGAGTTGTTGACCGAGCGGCTCCCTTACGATCTCGAACACGTCACGCTGCCGCAGGCCGTTCGCATCATTTGCGAGGAGGCTCCGAAACCGCTGAACCGCGCATGGCGCGAGTCGCGCGACCGTGATGTCCACTCGGTCGCGTTTTCGCCAGACGGCAAGAGGTTGGCCTCGGGAGGTAGTGACTACACAGTGAGGCTGTGGGACGCGGGCTCCGGCCAGGAACTCTCTATTCTCAAAGGGCACGGAAGCGCCGTCTTATCAGTAAAATTTTCACCAGACGGCAATAGACTGGCCACCGGAAGTCAGGACCGCACTGTGCGGCTGTGGGGCGCCGCAACGGAACAAGAAGTATTGGCTCGAGGCAAGCAATGATATGGTCGAGCGGATTCACTCTGCCCAATCAGCGATGAACACATTGGTGTCGCCCTGTTTCGCCGCGTTGCGGTTGGAGCAGAAGACGATCTTCTTGCCGTCAGGCGAGAACATCGGGAAGCCGTCGAAGGTGTCGTTGAATGTGACGCGCTCAAGCCCAGAGCCGTCGACATTGATCACGTAAAGGTCGAAATTTCGCCCTCGCTCGTCATCGAGGTTCGACGAGAAGATGATCCGCTTGCCGTCTGGGAAGAAGTAAGGGGCGAAATTGGCCTTGCCGTTATTGGTCAGGCGGCGTTTGTTCGACCCGTCGGCGTCCATCACCCAGATGTCCAGCTTCGTCGGGCGGATCATGTTGTCTTTCAGTAACGCCAGATAATCGGACTTCTCTTTTTCGGTCTCGGGATGGTGAGCGCGGAAGACGATCTGTTTGCCGTCGTAGCTCCAGAAAGGGCCGCCGTCGTAGCCGAGTTCGTTGGTCAGCCTCTTCACATTCTTGCCGTTCTTGTCCATCGTATAGATGTTCAGGTCGCCGTCGCGCAGGCTGGTGAAGACGATCGTCCCGTCTTTACGGATCGTGGCCTCGGCGTCGTAGCGGTCGGTCGTCGTAAGCGGCTGGACGTTCGATCCGTCGAGGCCGGCGATTAGGATGTCGAAGCCGGGGAATAGCGCCCAGACGTAGCCGCGCGAGTAATCGGGTTTGGGCGGGCAATCGGGCGAAGCCTTGAACGTCGAAGCGTAGACGATGTTTTTATTGTCCGGGGTGAAGTAGGCGCAGGTGGTCTTGCCCTGGCCGTTCGACAGCATCTTCATGTCCGACCCGTCGATGTTCATTGAGAATATCTGGTCGCAGCCGTCGCTCTTGGTCGTGCGCTGGAAGATCAACTTTTTCCCGTCGGACGAGAAATAGGCTTCTGCGTTTTCGCCTTCATTGGTCAATTGTTTGACGTTGGCCAGATGGCGCTCGCGCGGATCGGTGAGGACGGAGTCGATCTCGAATTTGCCGGATTTCCTGTAAGTCTTCGATGGGAGCGAATCTGTTTGTTTAAAAATGAAGGACGATCCTGAAACGAAAGCGCACAGGATCGATAGCAGGATGATTGGGATTCGCATTTTTCTTTACCTAAGCGCTTGCGTTTCAGAACAGCCGACATTGGCGCATTCAGTTTAACTACAACCGTCGGGTAAGAGCGTTCAGAGTACCGACTTTAGTCGGCAGTGCTTGGAATCCGAACGCCGCCGACTAAAGTCGGTACTCTGAACGCTCTCTCCTGATGGTTGCAATTTCATTGGATGCGTCAACGTCGGTTATTCCGATTTACCTTTGTCCGCCTTTTGTCCGCTTCTCTTCTTTGAGGAGCGCCTTGCGGCTAAGGCGAATCTTGTTGCCTTCGACGTTGATGCATTTAACCAGGATCTGCTGACCCTCTTTCAGCTCGTCGCGGACGTCGCGGACGCGATAATCGGCGATCTCCGAAACGTGGAGCAGCCCCTCGGTGCCGGGGAAGACCTCGATGAAGGCGCCGAAATCGACGATTCGTGTGACGGTGCCGAGGTAAGACTGGCCTACCTCAACTTCGGCCGTCAGGTCGCGGATGATCTGCATCGCGGCCTCGGCGGCCTCGCCGTTCGGCGTGGCGATGGCGATCCGGCCGTCGTCAGAAATGTCGATCTTCGCGCCGGTCTTCTCCTGGATGCCGCGAATGACCTTGCCGCCTGGGCCGATGACGTCGCGAATCTTGTCCGGGTTGATCTGCATGGTGACGATGCGCGGCGCGTATTTGCTGATCTCCTCGCGCGGCTCGGTGATGACTTCGTTCATCTTGTCGAGGATGAATATCCGCCCCTTCCTGGCCTGCTCCAGAGCCTCGGCCAGAACCTGGGCGTTCAGTCCTGTGACCTTGATGTCCATCTGGAGCGCCGTGATTCCGGCGCGCGTCCCGGCGACTTTGAAATCCATGTCGCCGTAATGGTCCTCGGCGCCGGCGATGTCGGTCAGGATGGCGTATTTCTTGTCTTCCATCACCAGGCCCATCGCCACGCCCGCGACCGGCGACTTGATAGGCACGCCGGCGTCCATCAGCGCGAGCGCGCCGCCGCAGACCGTGGCCATCGAGGACGACCCGTTCGATTCCGTGATGTCTGAGACGATGCGGACGGTGTATGGAAAGACCTCTTCTTCGGGCATCACCGCGTCGAGCGCGCGCTGCGCCAGGGCGCCGTGGCCGATCTCGCGTCTTCCGGGGGAGCCCATGCGCCCGGTCTCGCCGACCGAAAACGGCGGGAAGTTATAGTTGAGCATGAAGCGACGTTTGGTCTCACCCAGTTCCAGACTGTCGATGTATTGCACGTCCTGCGAAGTGCCGAGCGTCACCGTGACCAGCGCCTGGGTCTCGCCGCGCGTAAAAAGCGCCGAGCCGTGAGTGCGCGGGAGCCAGCCGGCTTCGGTCGAAATCGGGCGGATCTCGGAGAACCTGCGGCCGTCGGGACGGCGGCGGTTGTTCAGAATGTCGTCGCGGAAGATGCCCTCTTTCAGATTGTCGAACAGCTCGCCGGCTTCGTGGCGCAACGCGGGCTGGTCTTCGGGATAACTTTCGACGACGCGTTTCTTCAATTCGTCGATCGCGGTGTAGCTCTCGATCTTGCCCTTGTTCTGGACGTTCAGAGCCTCGCGCAAGTCGTTGGAGTATTTCTCGGCGATCTCCTTCAGCATGGCCTCGTTAACCGGCTTCGGAGTGAATTCGCGCTTCTTGATTCCCAGCGCCTCGGACATCGAGCGCTGCAACTGGCAGAGCTTCCTGATCTCGCCGTGGGCGAACAACAAAGCCTCGATCATCACCTCTTCACTGACCTCTTTGGCGCCGGCCTCGACCATCACGACGGCCTCTTCGCTGCCCGCGACGATCAGGTTGAGTGTCGAATTGCGCTGCTGCTCATACGTCGGGTTGACCACGTATTTGCCTTCGACCAGGCCGACGCGCACGCCGGCGATCGGATTGTAGAACGGGATGTCCGAAAGATAGAGGGCCGCCGATGCGCCGGTGATCGCAAGCACGTCGGGATCGTGTTCGTCGTCGGCCGAAATGACCATCGAGATGATCTGCGTTTCGTGCTGATAACCGGTGGGGAAGAGCGGACGGATCGGACGATCGGTCAGGCGTGAGGTCAAAATCTCTCTCTCGGTCGGGCGCCCTTCGCGTTTGAAATAGCCGCCGGGGATACGCCCGGCGGCGTAGCCGTATTCACGATAATCAACTGTGAGCGGGAAGAAACTCGCGCCCTCCTTCGGCTGTCGCGCGGAGACGGCCGTGACCAGCACCACAGTCTCTCCCTGGCTGACCAGCACCGCTCCGTCAGCCTGCTTCGCAATGCGGCCCGTCTCCATCGTGAGTTCACGGCCGCCTAGATTTATTCCTTGTTTCAAAAACATTGTTTATCTCCTCATATACTATATTGGATCGGGCAGCCAGGAGTGATGATGGCGCTGAGGGCATCCGAAACCGGTTCGCTCAAAGTTCGCTTGAAGGTTGAACCGGCTCGAATGTGTAATCGTTTTCCCGGCGCCTTCTGAGGGGCTGGACAACTCAACCGGGTGTTGCTGGGGGCCCGGATTAGTTGGGCGGGAATTACGTTGCCGTCACGTGCGGCTGCAAAACGAAAGCGGCGTCCACCGCTCGGACGCCGCCAACACATCCAACTACTTTCTCAAGCCAAGACGAATGATCAGATCGTGATAACGATTGATGTCGCGACGCTTCAAATAATCGAGAAGGCTGCGGCGCTGGCTGACCAGCTTCAACAGCCCGCGGCGCGAATGATTGTCCTTCGTGTGAGTCTTGAAATGATCCTGCAACTCATTAATGCGTTTGGTCAGCAACGCAACCTGAACTTCCGGCGAACCAGTGTCGCCGTCTTTAGTCTTGTACTGCGAAATCAATTCCAGTTTAGCCTCTTTTGCTAAAGCCATTACTCTTTTTCTG
Organism: Blastocatellia bacterium; assembly: GCA_036565725.1. Classification (GTDB taxonomy): domain Bacteria; phylum Acidobacteriota; class Blastocatellia; order RBC074; family RBC074; genus JAJVID01. The sequence goes on along the minus strand of DATCXQ010000621.1, from coordinate 6,955 downwards.
CCTCCAGATTCCTAAGTGACGATTCTTAATGTCGAGTTAGGGGTAAAAAGTATCAGAGCGACCGTTAAACTTCAAGGCGCAACAATTGATTCTCCAATCTGAAATTATATCCTCCGGACGCCTTCTCTTCGACGAAGATTACGTCTGAGTATGTTCATCAAGGGGAACTGCAATTAGCATATAAAAATTTGTGTCCTTCCTGACAATCGAGACGTCTTTAAGTTGAGCACTCCCCCATAAAACCATATCACCACAGATCTGCTCGTTGAGCGCGCATAATCTTTCACAGGACTCGTTCATGTCGTAATGATCAGCGCCCTGAAGCAATGAAAACACGCCACCGCGTGTGCGACGAATAAATTCGTCACGCGCGTGTACATATTTGAAGGAGGTAACCATCACGTTATGACGCTGAGCGTAAATTTTTTGTATATTTTCAACTGGAGCGATATTCACAACCTGGCTTTTCTCTATACCGACCCCGGCTCGGGGGCTCTGATTTGGCAGTTGTTGGTCGCGTCGTTCGTCGGCGGCCTATTTTACATACGCTCATTCATCCGAAGAATCGCAGCAAAGAGGTCCGGCAGGAGAAGCGGGCAACAGAGTGATCGACAAGGCGCCGTTGATCATGCTGGTTCAACCACCCCGAACCAAAACAGCGCTCAGTAGGCTCGGGGGGCGCAAATGACAATCTCCTTTCGGGACCCTGACGGTCGTCTGCTGGTAATCGATGACCGGGTCTTACGCATTGTCAACAAGACCGGCGCCGCGAACCTCAATGCTTTCCTCGTCTCCGCCGTCGCGAAACAGTTTGTAGCGGCGGGCCAATTGGCGCGCACGGATCATCCGGGCGCGGATAGCGTTAAACTACTTTCCGAGTATCTTCAACGCGAGAGAGGGAAGTATGAAGCCCCCGAGGCGGTTTTTGAGCATGAGCGCATCGCTTTCCCGAGCTACCCCTACGAGTGGGCGCCGGAGATGTTATACAGGGCCGGTCGCTTGACGCTCGATCTCGCTGAAAGCGCCTTGACCGAAGGTTTCGGGCTGAAGGACGCCACTCCTTACAACGTATTGTTTCGCGGCCCGGAGCCGGTTTTCGTCGACCTGCTCTCTTTTGAGAAGCGTGATCCGCGCGACCCCGTTTGGAAGCCCTACGCCCAATTCGCGCGCGCCTTCCTGCTGCCGCTGTTGGCGAATAAATACTTCGGGCTGGAATTAAAGCAACTGTTCCTCGCAAATCGCGACGGCCTCGAACCTGAAGAAGTGTACGGCCTGTGTGGAATCACGCAGAAGCTACGGACTCCGTTTCTGACACTCGTTTCTATTCCGACGTGGTTAGCTTCTAAATCGGGTAAGGATCAGGCGAAAATCTACCGCGAGCGGCGACTCGGCAGCGCCGTGCAGACGAGCTACGTGCTCGATCTCCTCTTCAAGCGGCTGCGGCGCCAACTCAAAAGGGTCGAGCCGTTGGGCCGCCGGAGGTCCGAATGGACCGATTACGTTTCATTCAACAAGAGCCACGCCCCGGATTATCTCGCGGAAAAGCAGGATTTCGTCGAGCATGCGCTCCGCGAGTTCAAGCCACGAAATGTTCTGGATGTGGGGTGTAACACCGGGTATTTCAGTCGGATCGCCGCCAGGGGCGGCGCCGGCGTGGTCGCCATCGACCAGGATCCGGCGACGGTCGGCGAACTGTGGCGCGAGGCAGCAGCCTCGGGCCTGAACATTTTGCCGCTCGTTTTAGACCTTACGCGCCCGAGCCCGAGCGTCGGGTGGCGCAATGGGGAAAACCTGTCTTTCCTCGCCCGCGCGCAGGGCGCGTTCGATCTAGTGTTGATGCTGGCGGTAATTCATCACATGCTCGTCTGCGAGCGCGTCCCGCTGGATGAAATTCTGAGCCTCGCCGTAGACCTGACGACGGACCTGCTGATCGTCGAGTTCGTGGCGCCCGATGATCCCATGTTTCAGCGCCTCGCGCGCGGGCGTGACCATTTGTTCAAAGACTTGACGAACGACGCTTTCAGAAACGCCTGTCTGCGGCTCTTCGACGTCGTTCTCTGCCGGCGATTGGCCGGCGCGCATCGCTGGGTTTATTTGCTGAAAAAGAAGAGATGAAGCGGTTTCACTATATTCGTATTAAGGACGTGATCACGGCGCTGTCGCTCTCCAACCTGTGTTTTCTCGCGGCGTGGCGTTCCGTGCTCTCCCCCCCGGACCCCAACGGATACACCCTCACGGAGTATGCTATGTGGAGGAATTCTGTAGGGCTGATGCTCGACGTATTGCTCCTCGCAACACTCTTCTGGGCGTCATACGCTTTCGCCCGACGCCGGGGCCAAGAGCGCCTCCTGTCGCTCGCGCGCTGGGTGTTTTTCTTCGTGGCGTTTGCCGCGCTGGACGTCGCCCGCAGACAGTTTTACGGCCCCTTGACCGCGCCGGCTTTTATAGCGATCGTGGGCAAAACCGCTTTCATCGCCATTCTTGTCGTCGCCCTTTTCCTGATCGTTTTTACTCTCTCGCGCCATTCGCGGCGAGTCATTTCCGTCGCGCAGGCGGTGGTGTTGATTCTTTCGCCGTTTGCGCTCATGACCTTCTCGCAAGCGGCCTGGTCCCTCGTGAAAAGCCGTCCGGCCAATGCGGCGGCGAAAAACAAATCGCCGGCATACGCCGGCAATAGCATACGGCCTGCGACTCGCGTCTTGTGGGTTATCTTTGACGAGTTGGATTACCAGGCGGCTTTCGCCGCGCGGCCGTCTTCAGTCGCGCTTCCCGAACTCGACCGCTTGCGCGACGAATCCATTGCGGCTACTAGCGCATACCCGCCTGCCAGATGGACGATGCGATCAATCCCCGCGCTCGTCACGGGGAGGCTCGTCGCCGACGCTCAACCCTCAAGTTACAACGAATTGATGATTAAATTTGACGGCGCCGGCGAACCGGCGCCGTGGAGCGCTCAGCCGAATGTCTTCTCCCGCGCGCGGGAGATCGGAGGCGCGGCCGCCGTCGTCGGTTGGTATCATCCCTATTGCCGGGTGATCGGAGGCGATTTGGCCAGGTGTTCATTTACCGTGGTCGCCAATGAAATGGACGCGCGCGGTCAATGCGTCTCCCGAAGCATGCTTGAGCATTTTCGAATGATCGGCGCCGCCGCCCAGGTGATTCGCCAGGTTCTTCCTAAATCTCTGAAGTCTGAAAAGAGTTCGGAGTTTAATTACGTCGCGAGCCTGAAACGGATCGCTCAGGAAAGCGCGGCGGCGGCGACGGACGGCGCTCTCTCGCTCGTCATGGTCCATTTCCCGGCGCCTCATTGGCCTTGTATGTACGACCGTCGGAAGGACGATTTCACTTTTGAGGGCGGCTGTAATTATTTCGACAACCTCGAACTCGTCGACCGAACCTTCGGAGACCTGCGCCGCTCAATGGAGCGCGCCGGGTTATGGGAAGATACGGTCGTGCTCGTTTCGTCGGATCATTGGTGGAGAACTGAAATTTGGCCAAAAAATCAATCATGGACGAATGAGGAGCAGGCTGTGCTGTCTAAGGGCGCAGACTACCGTGTCCCTTTCATGCTGAAGTTGAAAAGACAAAGAGCAAGCGTCATTTACCAACCTTCTTTCAACACCGTCCTTAGTCAAGACCTTCTCCTAGCGCTGATGCGCGGCGAATTGTCGGCGCCTCCCGATGTGACGGCGTGGCTGGACCGGCATCGCTCGATAGAAAAAAGCCCCTACTGATCAGGGCTTGGCGTCGGGTTTGGTCTCGGACTTTGTATTGGAATTGGCCTCGGGTTTTGTCTCCAATTTGGATGGACGGCGTTTGCGGGTGAAGGTCGACGGTTTGCCAGGGACGATGTCTAAAGCCCCGTCACAGGAATCGGCGCTGGCTTTGCCCTTCTTCGCCGGCGGTTTCTCGGCCGGTTGTTTCTGATCTTGCGCAAACGCGCCGTAAGGCAAGGCGAACAGAAGCAAGGCGATGAACATCGCGCGCAAAACATCTCGTGACTTCCGAATTAGCATAAATCTCACCTGCGAATACTGGATTTGTGGCGTTGCAAACCTGGAATCGAAGTCGAGGGTTTGAACGGGCGCATTGTACATCAGCCGCGGCAAAAACCAGACGGGGGACGCGCCGCTTTCGCCAGCTTGTTCGGCTTTTAATCGCTGTGTTAGACTTCCCGCGCTTATTGAAACGATGAAAATAGACAGGATTTACAGGATTTCTCAAGATTTTCTACTTTGAGCCGGATATTGAGAAATCCTGTAAATCCTGTCTTCTTTCCGCAATTTTGTGAGGTCAACTGTTTTGCAATTTGCGACTCTCGGATTGGTGAAACGAATGGCTGTGGCGGTCGGGACATTGGCCTTTTTATGCGCCGGCGCGTTCGCTCAAGGGTTCTCATTTATCATTCCGTCTTCAAACGCGTCTGTGACGGCGGCGGACGCAGTCGTGGTGATGCCGTTCGAAAACCGCTCGCAGATACCCAAATATAATTGGATATGCGACAGCTTCGCGATCCTGATCGGGGACGTGCTCGACGCCCACGGCGTGAGCGTAGTTAATATTGATAAGCGCAATCTGGCGTTCGAAAAAATACGTCTGAGTCCGAGCGATCTGTTGACGCGCGCGGCGATGATTCGCGTTGCCGGCGCCGCGCAGGCCAACCTGGCGCTCGTCGGCGAATTCGACATCGGCGAGGCCAAAGAATCCGTCACGATCTCGATTACGGCGCGCCTGATCGAAACGCGCGAGGGGCGGCTGGTGGGCGCCAAGACGTTCAATTACAGCGGCTCGCTCTCGGACCTGCAGGAGTGGCAGGGGCAATTGGCCTGGAACATAGTCTACGAGCGCAACCTCGCGCCGCCTTACTCGAAGGAGCATATGCTTCGCCGCGCGAAGCAGTTCCCGCCGGCCGCCTACGAAAGCTTCGTCAAAGGCGTTCAGACGCGCGATTTGAAATTGCGCGAATCTTTCCTGCTCCGCGCCATTCAGGAATGCGAGAATTCGGGCGGGGCTGGCTACTTCCCGCAGGCGATCTACGAACTCGGCCTGCTGTATTACCGCCAGGCCGATTTCGCCGAGTCCGCTAAGCTGCTCAAGCGGCTGAGCAAGGACGACCCGATTTACGCCGAGAGCCTCTTCTATCTCGGCCTGGCCGCTTACAAGGCAGGAGACGCCAACGAGGCGACGTCAGCCTTCGAGAGATTGATAGAGTTGGCCCCCAGCGCCGAAGCGGTGAATAACGTCGGCGTGGCCCTGTTGGCGAAGGGCGAGAACGAGAGGGCGCTGCAGCATTTGCGTCGCGCGCTGTCTAACAGCCCCAACGACGCGCTCTATCGCTTCAACCTAGGGTACGCGCAGTGGCGGGCCCGGAACTTCGCCGAAGCCGTCCAGCATTTGCGCGCCGTCACGCAGGCCGACCCGCGCGACGGCGAAGCGCAGTTCCTGCTAGCGAAGGCGCTGGAGGCGTCGGGACAACAGGCCGAGGCGGCGCGGGTCGACAACGAGGCGAAGCGCTATCTGTCGAATTACGCCAAATGGGCCGTCGCGCCCGACCGCCTCCCGATCCTGGCGCGGTTCAAGGAGGAGTTGAATCGGGCTACGTTTTATAAGATGGAAGGTCAGTGGCGGATCAAAATCAAATGATTACCCAGATCAAATATCCTTCGCGCGCAAAGGCCCTGATGGCGGCGGCCCTTTTTTCCGTCCTCGCGCACGCGGCGATCCTGCTGGCGATCCGAATCGCCCCGATCGTCCGCATTGCGATGGGGCTCCAAGGGCTCGAATACGTCGAGGAGAAGTATAACCGCAGGATCCTGATCGATTTCGAAAAATGGCTGCGATATCCGGACGGCTACGCTGGCTTCCGCCCGTCGAAAAAGACCAAGTCTCTCGACGACATGAAAAAAGAAGAGGCGCGCCTCGCCCGTCTGGAAGCGCGCCGAAAGCGCCAGCGCGAATTGGCTGAAAAACGCGCGGCCGAGGAGCGGGCCAAAGCAGAAGAGAAGGCGAAAGCCAACCTGGCCAAAGCCGAACCGACTCCTACGCCAACGCCGAAGCCCGACAGCGGTTACGGCAGTTTCGGCAAGATCAACACGGCGCCAATAAAAGATCAGATTCTAACGCTCTACAAGGCGAAGAAGGACGGCAGGCTGAGTATTCCCGACGGCAAATTCAGGGTCGGCGTTCAAGGTTCGGTCAATCCTGACGGTACGCTCGCCGATTACCACGTACACATTTCATCGGGCATCACTGAGATCGACGATTCCGCGATGGCGATCCTGGCGGCGGTCAGTGAAAGCCGCGCGCTCGGCCCGCTCGCTAAACTGAAATCAATCACCATGGTTCTGGACATTGATCAGGAAGCGAAGTTGACCGTCACGGGCATCACCAGTAACGAGACCGACGCCGTCAACCTCAAAAATCTAGCCGACGTCGCGTTGTTTGCCGCGCGCTTCAAAAAGAGCGACGACCAGGCAGCCATGGTTATGCTGAACAATTTGAAGGTCAACCGCACTGGGACCCGCATCGAGGCCATCATCAAAGTGCCGAAAGAGACGGCCAAAGAAACGCTGACCAAAACGATGGATAGGTGATCAGGCTATTCGCCCGAAATCGTCCTGCAACCGCACGATGTCGTCCTCCCCCAGATAATCGCCGCGCTGCACCTCGATAAAGATCACCTTCTCACCGCCGGGATTTTCGATCCGGTGCGCCGCGCCCACCGGAATGTCGACGTATTCACCCGCGTTGAGAATTATCTCTCTGTCGTCGAGCGTGACCTTAGCCACTCCCCGCGTTATGAACCAGTGCTCGGAGCGGCGCGCGTGTTTCTGATAGCTCAGCCGTTTGCCCGGCAGAACCTCGATGCGTTTAACTTTGTATCCCTCGCCCTCGTCGAGGACGGTGAAATTGCCCCATGGGCGCTCATCATAGCGTGGCGAATTATCCTCTTTAG
>DATCXQ010000600.1:0-4660 GCA_036565725.1 Blastocatellia bacterium | reverse complement strand
GCGAGGAGGATTAGCCCCACGTCGGAAATTGACCCCGTCCCAGAACTCCGTGTGAACCCACTCACAGGGGTGATAGTAGATGCTGATCACGCCTCCGCCATTCGCGCGCAGCTTGTCATAGGCCGCTTGAAACTTCGCCTTGCCTTCGGTCAGGCTCTCTCCGCCCTTAAGCTCCATACGCGCGACATTCGAGCGCATTTTGAAGACGTTCAGCATCCCGCCGTAATAGAACGGCTGGTCGTCAATGCCGACGTGGCTGCCTTCGTCCAGATACATTCCGACGCCCATCCGCTTCAGCGCCGGGTAGGTCTGTGAAGCCCACGCCGCCCCTGGCTGGCCGTAACAACTCGGCGTGACGCCGAAGATTCTTTCGATGTCACGCACGCCCTGGACTTCGCGTCGATAAAACTCGGCGGCGCCGTCTTCCCAGCCCGTGTGTTGCAAATAGACGGCGATGGTCGGTTGCTGGCTGTGGGTGTCGGAGTGATATCCGATCTCGTGTTTCTTGAGCGCCGCGATTACGTCCTTGCGCCCTCGCCGTTCCAGCGTCCGAGCCTTCTCGCCCACTACTTTGAACGTCGCGCGAACTCCGAGCCGAGTGAGCGTTTCGGCCAGACGTTTCGCCGCGTCATCGCTCTGAGGAAGTATGTAATCTTCGGTGTCGAACCAGAGCGTGACGTAGACCGGGGCGGGAGATTGAGCGATGGCTCGATGAGAAACGATTGTGAATAAGGCCAGAGTGGATAGCATCAATGTTAATCTTACAGAGAAGGGCATATAGGGTTCCTCTATCGGGGAAATATTTGTTTCGCTTCAATCGGGCGATTGTTATATCGCAATCTGGCGCCCGGCGTCACAACAACCATTTTGAACTGATTCCGGAGAATCTTTTCAATTGTCGATCATATATCCTCCTATCGCTGAGCGCCGTGATTTTACCACCGCAGAGTGGGGGCGTTAACCACGCCCTAGAAACAGGTCCGCGCTACTTGTGATCATTGGACACGGGTAAATTGTCTCGCACACCGCTTTGCATTGACGATGCGGCTGGGGCGATGTAGCTTTTGAGACTCTTTTCATCATCCAGATCACACTTTGCGATCATCAGGAGACGCCGATGAGCCCAGAATAAATTCAATCGGGCGCGCGGCGTTAAAATCCTGCTAGTCGTGGATGGGAACTGTTTTGTTTCGAGCGGATGTGTGAATCCGATGCCGGCGATTCCGCTCTGGCGATACGGGCGAGCGATTATTTGATAGAGCAATATGCGCGCGACGAGATTTGATCCAGAGGCCGGCGGACTAACCAAATGAGACAACCGTTGTCGTAATCTACAATGGTCAAAAATCTAAAAACATTTGTCATTCTTCTTTCTATCGCCGCCGCCTGCCAGTTTGTCATTACGTCCGGCGCGGCGTCGGAACAATCCGCATCGAGGCTAACCGTTGACTTCGCGCGCGACGTGCGACCGCTCTTTGAGCGGAACTGTTCTGGGTGTCACGGCGCCGAGCGCGCGATGTCGCAACTGCGGCTGGACGTGAAGCGGCTGGCGATGAAGGGCGGACAGTCCGGCGCGGTCGTCATACCCGGCGATAGCAAGGCTTCGCTCCTGATGCGGCGCGTCCTTGGCCTCGGCGGTGAACAACGGATGCCGCTCGGGAAGGAGCCGCTGAAACCGGAACAGATCGAGATCCTCCGCCGCTGGATCGACGAGGGCGCCGTCTGGCCGGAAGGGGAGAGCGGGGAAGCAGAAGTGCGAGAAATCGAATTGCCTAAGCATTGGGCCTATGTGAAGCCTGTTCGCCCTCAGCTTCCGTCCGTCAAAGATTCAAAGTGGGTTCGCAATCCGATAGACAGGTTCATCCTCAGCCGGCTGGGGAAAGAAGGCTTGCGGCCTTCCCCCGAAGCCGACAAATCCACGTTGATCCGCCGCTTGAGTCTGGATCTGACCGGCTTGCCGCCGACGCTCAAGGAGATTGATGACTTCCTCGCCGACACTTCGCCGCGCGCCTACGAGAACTTGGTCGAGCGGTTGCTCGCGTCCCCGCAATACGGCGAGCGCTGGGGCCGCTGGTGGCTGGACGCGGCGCGCTACGCCGACACCAACGGTTTTGAGAAAGATCGCGACCGTTCGATCTGGCCGTATCGCGACTGGGTGATCAACGCTCTCAATGCCGACAAGCCTTTCGATCAATTCATGATTGAACAGATCGCGGGCGACCTGCTGCCAGACGCCATGCTCGATCAGCGCATCGCCACGGGCTTTTTGCGTAATTCGATGCTCAACGAAGAGGGCGCGGTTGACCCCGAACAGTTTCGCGTCGAAGGATTGATTGATCGCGTTGACGCCATCGGCAAAGCGTTTCTGGGAATGACCATCAACTGCGCTCAGTGCCACGCTCACAAATTCGACCCGATCAAACATGACGAGTATTACAGGTTCTATGCCTTTCTGAATCAGGACGAAGAACCCGAAATCGAAGTCCCGACCGAGGCCGAAAAGAAGAAGCGCGCCGGCATTCTGGCCGGCATCGCAAAAATCGAAGACGAACTGCTCGCCAAAAACCCGGACCTGCCGCAATCCATGGCCGAATGGGAACTGAAAGCGCGCGAGGATCAGGTTGATTGGACTGTGCTGGAGAACGCCGACGTGATAGGAACCAACGGCGTCAAGTTCGAGGAACTGTTGGATCGTTCGCTCATCCCGCGCGGCGATAACCCGCCGACGGTGGTTTACTACGTCAAAGCCAAAACGGATTTGAAGAACATCACGGGATTCCGGCTGGAACTGCTGACCGACCACACGCTTCCGCGCGGCGGCCCGGGGCGTTCGACGCTGGGAATGGCGCTGCTGTCTGAATTCACCGTCGAGGCCGCGCCCGCCGCACAGCCGGACAAGTGGAAGAGGCTCACCATCAGCGGCGCGACGGCGGATTACGCCGCCGAAAATTCGATCAAACTGGCGATCGACGGAAACCCAAAAACGTCATGGAGCATTGACGCCGGCCCTGGCTTGCGCAATCAGGATCGCCACGCGGTCTTCACGCCGCAATCGCCAGTCGCCGGTTACGACGGCGGCGCGTTGCTGAAGTTTTCGCTCGAGCAAAAAGAGTTCGGTGGCGGCGCGGCGGAGCGTTTTGAAGCGCCGAACATCGGGCGGTTCCGCATCTCGCTTACCACCGCGCCCCAGCCCAAGGCCGACCCGCTGCCGCCGAACGTGCGGCGTATACTTTCTATTCCCGCGCGCCAACGCACGGCGGAGCAGCGCCGCGAGGTTTTCCGCTACTACCGCACGACCGTTCCTGAATTTGCCGAGGCAAACAAGGCCGCGACCGATTTGATGAGGCGATGGCCTTACGCGGCGACGACGCTGGTGGTGACGCCGCGCCCGGTTCCTCGCGAGACGCGTGTTTTCAAGCAAGGCGATTGGAAGCGTCCGGGCGGAGCCGTCACGCCCGGCACGCCGTCCTTCCTCCATCCCTTTCCGTCCGATGCGCCCCGCAATCGGCTCGGATTGGCCCGGTGGATCGCGGATAAGAACAATCCGTTGACCGCGCGCGTGATCGTCAATCGCGTCTGGCAGCAGCATTTCGGGCAGGGCCTGGTCGTCTCGCCGGAAGATTTCGGCATGCGATGCGAAACTCCGTCACACCGCGAATTGCTCGATTGGCTGGCGGTGGAATTCAGAGACGGGGCGACAGGGGGACAGGGCGACGGGGCGATAGACCGCGATTCGCAATGGAGTTTGAAGCGCATTCACAAACTGATTGTGATGAGCGCGACTTACCGCCAATCGTCAACTATCAAGCCGGAATCGCTGCAAGCCGATCCGACCAACCGGTTGCTGGCGCGCGCGCCGCGTCTGCGCGTCGAGGCCGAGGTCGTCCGCGACATTGCGCTGAGAGCGAGCGGGTTGCTCCGCCTAAAGATCGGCGGGCCGAGCGTTTATCCGCCGATCCCCGACGGCGCGATGGCCGTCAGCTTCCGCAGCCGCAGCGTCTGGGAAACGAGCAAAGGCGAAGACAAGTACAGGCGCGGGATGTACACGTTCTGGAAACGCAGCGTGCCTTACCCCTCAATGTCCGTCTTCGACGCGCCGAACGCCGACATGTCCTGTACGCGGCGCACGCGCTCCAATTCGCCGTTGCAAGCGCTCACCACGCTGAACGACGCCGCGTTTATGGAGGCCGCGCAATCGCTCGCCTTCCGCGTGTGGAAGGATGGCGGGGCTGGCGAGCGCGCGAAGATGATTTATGGATTCCGCCTTTGCACAGGACGGCGGCCGGATGAATACGAATTGAACCGTTTGCTGGCGCTGTTGCGGAAACAGCAGGAGAGATTCGCCAGCGACACTGCGGCGGCGGTTTACGTTTCGTCGCCTGATTTGAACAACCTGCCGCCCGGCGTTGACCTGCACAAGCTCGCGCCGTGGACGATAGTCGCGCGCGTGCTGTTGAATTTGGACGAAACGATCACGAGGCAATAAAAGTGGGATATGACAACCGTTTTCCCGGTTGAGGCAGTGCAATTGATCCTAAATGGGAGCAACCGACATCGGCGCATTCAATCTAACTACAAGCGCCGGGTGAGAGCGTTCAGAGTACCGACTTTAGTCGGCTGGGCTTGGAATCCGAGCCCAGCCGACTAAAGTCGGTACTCT
>DATCXQ010000599.1:0-7411 GCA_036565725.1 Blastocatellia bacterium | reverse complement strand
TGAGCGAGCGTCTGGACGCGACGACCAAAGTTTCGCGCTTGAGCTTCGAAGCTGTGAAGACGCAGCCGGGGATCGTCATGGGCACGGTCAGTTATATGTCGCCTGAGCAGGCGCGAGGATACGATGTGGACGCGCGCAGCGTCTCGCCGGCGACGAATTCGGTGGCGATGAAATGGGTCTCGTCCACGCGCCCGATTTCGTAAATGGTCAGAATGTTCGGATGGTTGAGGGCTGAGGCGGCGCGCGCTTCCTGTTCGAAGCGGCGCACCCGTTCGCCGTCCCGCGTGAATTCGGCGCGCAGCAGTTTGAGCGCGACCCGGCGGCCCAGCCGCGTGTCGTGCGCCAGATAAACCTCGCCCATCCCGCCCGCTCCGATCCGACGCTCGACCCGATAATGGTTGATCAGGCGCCCGGCTTCGATCTCGGCCTCGGCGTCTGCTGGCGCCACGTTCATCGCCGGTTGTTTCATAAAATCGCCCGCGCGCTCATGCACGGCAAGCAACGATTCGATCTCCCGGCGCAACTCGACATCGCCGTCGCAAGCGGCGTCGAGGAAAACGGCTTGTTCCTCCGGCGCTCGTTCGCACGCGTCGTGAAAGAGTCGCTTCACTTGTTGCCAGCGTTCAGGGGTCATAAACAGTTTTCAGTTTTCAGTTTTCAGTGATGTCATTGCTTATCAAGACTGGCGCTCAATGAATAGAGCATTTTTCTGACCTCGGTAATACGCCGATCCAAATCGGCGTTTTTTTCCGCGGAAACGAAAGCCAGCTTCTCCACGATGATGCGCTGCGTATCGAGTTCGGCCAGCGAGCCGTTGGCGATGGACAAGAAATGGCGGAACTCTCAGACTGATTGCCGCGCCTGACCTTCAGCGATATTTGAAGGAATGGAAATAGCAGCTCGTTTCATCTGATCCGCCAAACCATATGTTTCGCTACGCGGGAAAGACTGGCAAGCTTCATAGATTTTCAGGCAAAGATCGATGCTCTTCTGCCAAACCAACAAATCACGATATGACTGAGATTTCATAACTTCAGTTCTCCTTTTCTTTGAGAGGTAAAGGGCCTCTTGGCCCCAGGCCGAAGACAAACTGAAAACTGAAAACTGAAAACTGAAAACTACCTGCTCAACTCGCGCAGCAGCTCCGCCCGGCGATAAACGCAATGGGGTTAGGTCAAGAAAGAGTCGCTTCCCTTGTTGCCAGCGTAATGCCGTCATAAGAGGAGTAGGGAGTGGGGAATGTCACTCCCTACTCCCTACTCCCTACTCCCCAATTTCACTCTTTGCTCAACTCGCGCAGCAGCCACCTGCGCGCCAGGTTCCATTCCCGCTCGATTTATTGCATCGCGCCTACAGACCGCCACGAACCGTCGCCCATCACAAAAATATTTTGACCGCCGTGCGGGAAATCGCCGCCTAAAAGCGCATTACTGGGTGAGAGCAAAAAGAGAAGGCTCTCGCAACTTAAACTGAAACCAAAAGGAGCAGGTAACTATGAAAGTCAAAACAAAAATAAAGTCCGGCAATTTTGGGGATTTTAGACATAACCACAATCAGACGATGGCTCGCGGCCTGAAGGTCAAGAGCGGAGTCACTGCGGATTTCAATACCCAGTCTGATCCGCCGCGTCGTAGCAACCACAACCAGACGGTCGCTCGCGGTCTGAAGATGAAGAGCGGGGTCAAGGCTGGCTCGTATTCCTGGGGAGTCTAAGCAAATACGCAGGCTGGTTCGACGAAGCGGCGGAATGTTACCGCCGCGCGTTGACGATTCTGGAAGACCATTACGGCAAGGATAGCGCCGGCGGAGTCAAGGCGGGTTTCACAATCCCCAGCCTGATCCGCCGCGTCGTAGCAACCACAACCAGACGGTCGCTCGCGGTCTGAAGGTCAAATAGTAAGCAATTTGCCTTCTCGTTCTCGCCTGTACAGGTGGGAGGCGATGAACGCTGACATCGAAGCCGATGGCGCTGCGCTTGTTGTCATAACTAAAACAACAACTTCGAACAGGAGAAAAACTATGAAAATCAAGACGAACGTCAAGGCCGGCCAACGCAAGGAACCCGTAACCAGATAAAACCCAATAGGCGAAGCAACAAGCTTCGGCGCCTGTGAAACCCCGAGCCGCCGATGAACGCCAGGTCAAAAGTCCTCGCGTCCAACGGCGGCTCAACTCGATTCCGCTGAAATCCCGGGCAATTCGCTTCACTAGCGAAAAGGCAAAAATTTTCGGCGTCTCGAACAAGTGCTGATAGCTGTTTGCAAGACATTGAGCGGCGCTGCTGGTCATCAAGCTTGATTCCGGCGGGCGCTGCACGGAGAAACGTATGAATCAATTGCTCATCGTGTTGATCGTGTGGGTTATAGTCGGGTCTCCCGCCTGGGCGCAAGATCAGGGAGCGACGCAACGACGCAGCGCCGTTCCCTCTCGTTCGAGAATCTACAAGCTCGAAGAGCTCGCCTGGCCTCAGATTGACGCCCTCGATCGTCAGCGGACATTGTTCATCCTGCCGGTGGGAATGATCGAGGAACACGGCCCTCATCTGCCCGTCGGAGCCGACACGCTTGGCGTCACGTACGAGGCAAAAGGCGCGTCGAGGCAAGTGAGCCTGGCGCTGCCTGATTGGAACATAGTCATGGCGCCTCCCATCCACTACGGCCAGGGCGGAGCAAACGTGTTGGGCGACAAACTGATCCATCCTGGCACATACGCCATTCGGCAGTCGACGTTGAGATCGCTCGTGGCCGATCTTGGCGGACAGCTCGCGCAGAATGGCTTCAAATGGATTTTCGTGTTGAACGGCCATGGGGCGCCCACGCATAACATCTCCATCAACGACGCGTGTGACTTCGTCAGCGAAACGTTTCACGTGACGATGCTGCACCTCACGGGTCTGTTTAGGGCCGATGCGGCGATTCAAGCGCGCGGAAAGAAGATCGCCGCCAGGTACTATTCGGACGCGCAGATTTCCTCCTTCGGCATGGATGTTCATGCAGGCGTCGGCGAAACATCGGGCATGCTCGCGGTCCGACCCGATCTTGTTCGTTCCAATTACAAAACGCTCCCGAGCCAGTCAGGGCGCTCTCAGGAGGAATTGCGCGAAATCGCAACCGCGCCTGGTTGGCAGGGCTATCTCTCTTCTCCTGCGAGCGCGACGGCGGCGTACGGCCGAGCGTTCGAGGCATGGTGGATCGATGGGTTCACCGACCTGATCCTTCGAGCCGTGCGCGGGGAGAACATGTTCGTACATCCGCGGGTTCCGGATACGGCGCCTCCCGCCGTGGCTCCGTTGCTCGAAAAGGCCCTCGCGAACGAAGCCGCATTCGGAGCGAAACTCGACGACTGGCTGTCGCAACGCAGAAAGCGTTAGTTGCCTCGACACCGACGCGCCTATGAGCGCGCCTCTTAAATTGGATATACCCGTTGGCTTTCCAATTATCATCAACGGAGATGGTTGTACCCAATAAAAATTATTTCGCCGCGATGATGGATTTCGCCTCTCTTTATCGCATGTATGAGTGGAGGGAAAAATGACGACAGCGGCGCATATGGAAATTATGCCGGAGACCGAATCTGACTGGATCAACGCCTTGAGCGACGAAGCCTGCCGTTTGCACGACGCGGCGGTGGAAGCCTTCGGCGGTGGGCGCATTGACGAGGCCGAGGAGCTCTTCCGCTGCTCGATTGGGCTCTTCGAGCAGGTGGAAGGGCCCGCGTCTCCGGACGTGGCCGCCGCGCTCGGCAATCTGGGCGCGGTTTTGGAAGACAAGTGTGATTACCCGGGCGCCGAAGAATGCTACGCCCGCGCGGCTGCGATCACCGAAGAGATTGAAGAAGCCGACTTCAAAGATTATGAAGACGATGAAGACGTGGCGCGGTTGCGTCTGCAATCGCTCGAAAACCTCGGACGCATTTACCGGATACAGGGTCGCTACGCGCAGGCCGATCAGGTCATCCGCCGCGCGCTGAATTTCGCCGTCTGGACTTTCGGAGCCGAAAGCCTCGAAGTGTCGGGCGCGCTGAACAACCTGGGGATGCTCGGCAAATTCGCCGGCCGGTTCGACGAGGCGGAGGAATGTTACCGCCGGGCGCTGGCGATTCTGGAAAGGCGCCACGGCAAGGATTGCGCCGAGGCCGCTTCGATCTATCACAACATGGGCGGGCTGGAACATGCGCGTGGACGATGCGCCGATGGCGAGGCTTTCGCGCGAAAGTCTGTCGAATTGCGCCGCCGGATTCACGGCGACGATCATCCGGAGCTCGCAGCCGATATGGCCGCTCTGGCCGCGCTACTCGACGGGCAGGGCAAATACGATGAAGCCGAAATGTTGTACGACCGCGCGCTGGCGATCTTCGAGCGGGTTTACGGCCCGGAGCATTACGAAATCGCGGTGAATCTGAACAACCTCGGGATGGTTCATCAGGCGCGGGGCGATTACGCCAAAGCGGAAGAAATGCTCACGCGCGCGCTGGCCATCAAGGAAAAGCTTTTCGACGCCGACAACGTCGAAATAGCGCTGACTCTGAACAACCTGGCTGTGCTTTATAAAGCCCGGGAGCGATGCGACGAAGCCGCCGGGTTGTTCGGTCGCGCGATGGCGATCTTCGAACGAACGCTCGACGACTATCATCCGCATCTGGTCGCTTGCAGGGAAAATCTGGCTGACCTTTCAGCGTAGGGGCAGACCTGTGTGTCTGCCCCGGATCAGGGTACACGCAATCACCGGGGCAGACACACAGGTCTGCCCCTACTACACACGCGGATTCAAGCCGATCCAGGAGAGACATTATGCCTACACCCTTCACACGCTGCGCAAGATCACTGACCGCCGACGGATTCAACCGCCCGGCGCTGGGCATTCTGTTCATAGCGATTTTGATGGGCGGCTGGCTGGCTTGGCTGGCGCTGGCCGAGGTCGCGCTCTACGAAACGACCGGCGAAGCGCGCCTGGAAGTCGATCGCGCCGCGCATCCGATCGAAGCTCTGGTTGGCGGTCGCGTGGCGACGACGCATCTGAAAGTGGCCCGCGAAGTCAAGGCCGGCGACGTGTTGATTGAGCTGGAGACCGAATCGCAGCGATTGCAACTCGCCGAAGAACAGGCGCGCGTGGCTGCGCTGCAGGGGCAACTCGCCGCGCTCAACGGCCAGGCCTCAGCCGAGCAACGAGTCCAGACTGAAACCCGCCAGGCCGCGCCGGTCGCGATTGACTAATCGCGCGCCAGATTGGAAGAGGCGGAAGCCGGCGCGCGCCGCCGCTGATGAAGCCAGACGGTTCGAACTGCTGCGCGCCGACGGTTTGATCGCCGAAGCCGAAACGGTTCGCGCCAGAGCCGAAGCCGAAAGGAGACGAGCCGCCGCCGACGCGCTGCGCATTGCCATCACCCGATTGAACAAAGACCAGCGCGCGCAGGACAGCAGCCAACAGGCGACTCTCGAAAGCCTGAAGCGCGACGCCGCCGTGATCGAAGGCGAGATCAAGACCCTCCAGGCGACCATCGAACGTCTGCTGTACGAAATCTCTCAACGCCTCATCGTCGCGCCGGCCAGCGGAGAGCTTGGCGAAGCGGCTGACCTGCGCCCGGGGCAGGTCGTCCGCGAAGGCGACAGGATCGGCGCGGTGATCCCGGACGGCAGGCTGCGAGCCGTCGCCACGTTCCCGCCGTCCGATTCGCTCGGACGCATCCGCGCCGGGCAAAAGGCCAGTCTGCGGCTAGATGGTTTCCCATGGACCGAGTACGGTAAGGTCGCCGCCGAAGTGACCAGCGTCGCAAGTGAGCCGCGCTCCGGCAAAGTGCGCGTCGAGTTGCTGGCGCGCCCCGAATCGGCGCCGCTCATACCGCTGCAACATGGCATGCCCGGCAGCCTGGAAATAGAAGTCGAACGAGTGACGCCCGCCGCGCTGGTGTTGCGCAGCCTCGGCAAACTGCTTACTCAGCAGGGCAGACACACAGGTCTGCCCCTACGCTAAGATGAAGACATCGACGAACCCAACACGCCGCCGCTGGCTTGCGCCCGAAGTCGTGCAGACTTCGGCGATGGATTGCGGCCCAGCCGCGCTCAAATGCATGCTCGAAGGTTTCGGCATCCCGACCAGTTATGGCCGTTTGCGCGAAGCCTGCCAGACGGACGTGGATGGGACTTCGATTGACACCATCGAAACCATCGCCGCCCAGTTGGGACTCGAAGCCGAGCAGGTAATGCTGCCGGAAGACCATCTGCTGCTCGCCGAGTCGCAAGCCTTGCCCTCCATGGTCATCGTTCGCAATCCGAACGGCTCGACCCATTTCATCGTCGTTTGGCGCCGGCATGGGCGGTTCGTCCAGGTGATGGATCCTGGAGTTGGCCGCCGCTGGATGAGCGATGATGAGCTTCGCGCGGAACTTTACCAGCACAGGATGCCGGTTCCGGCCGCGGCCTGGCGCGAATGGGCCGGATCAGAGAGCTTCCTGAGCGGCTTGAAGCGGCGGCTGAGTGATGTGGGCATGGCGGGCAATGAGGCTGACGAGTTGATAGAACAATCGCTGGCCGATGAAGGCTGGCGAGGTTTGGCTACAATCGACGCGGCGACGCGAATGGCCGAATCAATCGCGCGTTCAGCCGGCGTCAATCGGGGCCGCCAATCGGCGAGCGTGCTCAAAGCTTTTTTCTCCAAAGCCGTCCAGGACGATGAGATCATTCCCGCCAATTACTGGATGGCGCGTCCGGCAGCGCCGGGCGAGGACGGCGAAGAACGAGTGATGATGACAGGCGCGGTACTGATGCAAGCGCGCGGGCGGCGGGATAAGGATGAAGTTGAAGCGGACGCGCCGGCCCTTTCGCCAGAACTGGCCGCCGCGTTGGAAGAAAAACCCAGCCGGCCCGGACTGGAATTGTTCGCCTTGCTGCGACGGGACGGATTGATGGCGCCGATGGCTTTGCTGGCCGCGCTTCTTATGGCGGCGGGCGGCGTCATGATCGAAGCGATTCTCTTTCAAGGACTGTTCAATTTCAGCCGCCATCTCAACTTGCCTGAACAACGTATGGGCGCGATTGCGGCGCTTGTGGTTTTCTCGCTGGCGCTGCTCTGTCTGGAATTGCCGATCGCCGCCGGGCTGCTGCGCGCCGGGCGGCGATTGGAAACGCGGTTGCGGCTCGGCTTCCTGGAAAAGATTCCGCGACTGGGCGACCGGTATTTTCAAAGCCGGCTGATCTCCGACATGGCGGAGCGCAATCACAGCGCGCAATCGCTGCGAACGCTGCCAGCGCTGGGAGGGCAGTTTTTGCGGCTGGCGTTCGAGCTGGCGCTGACAGCCGTGGGCGTTATCTGGCTCAATCCGCGCGGAGCCTGGGTGGCGGCGACGGCAGCAGTGATTGCGGTCGCTTTGCCTCTGGCGACGCAGTCGCGCCTGACCGAGCGCGATTTGCGCGTGC
>DATCXQ010000577.1:0-7754 GCA_036565725.1 Blastocatellia bacterium | reverse complement strand
TACTGCGAATATCCGCGGAAGGAAGTCAACCGGCCCGAAGCGGTTCGTTCTTCTGAAAAGAAGCGTCAAGTACGAAACCTGAAACCGCAAGCTCCATCTACAGCGCGTCCTCGCGCTTAGATGGAGTAGTTGACTGTCGTAATGCGCCCTCAGTATAGAAAACCCCGTGTACAATGTGAATTCACAGGAACCTGCGAATATCGCGCATCATCAGAGCCCCGCTCATAACTTGAAACTCTTTGTTTGCAATAATCGTTAGGTGAATGCGCCGCTGGCATTCATATTGCGGCGCAAGCATCGTGCAAATGATCAAGCAGGAGAAGGAGAATTGTAATGCCGCCCTCCGCAACCGAACGGCCCACAATTCGCGCAGTCCAGGCCGGCGATGGGCCAATCGTCAGAGACGTATGCATGCAAATGCTCCTTGACGCGCCCGAAGTCTTCAACGCGACGATTGCCGAGGTTGAGGGCCGCAGCCCCTCGGAGTGGGCTCTGTTCGTCGAACGCTGCGCCCAGGGGACCGATATGTCGGCGTTCCTTGCCGAAGATGGCTCTGGCGTGTGCGGTTTTGTTCGCGCGGACGCCACTGATCCTGACGCCCCGCCAGGCGCTGTGGTGGTTAGCCAGTTGTGGGCGGCCCCGCGCCGGCGTGGAATGGGCCTGGGTCGCGAATTGATGAATGTTGTGACCAGATGGGCCGAAGACCGCCAGGCCAACCTCATCTCATTGGGCGTGGTTGAATCGAACCTTGAAGTCCAAAAATTCTATGAACGCCTTGGTTATGCGGACATTGGAATTCGGGTTCCCTTACCATCGAACCCCACAATGCAGGTAGTCGTAATGGCGAGGAGACTCAGGTCCTAAACAGAGGCGCCACGAAGTGGGACAGACTATAATCTGTCCACCTACAATTCATACCATGGACAGACTGAAGTCTGTACCACTATTGTCCGCTCCGATAGAATCACAGGGCGGCGACCCGATCGCGAGGGCGCGAGCAAAGAGACAGTAAGGAGGTCTGATTCGTTATGAACGTGATTAACTGCCTGCCGTTGATCACCAAAAACAGTTTCCGCAATCGCCGTCGCAGCGCGCTGACCATCGGCAGCCTGATGGTATCGCTGTGCCTGCTCGTACTGTTGATGGCGATGTATAAGGTGTTGTTCTACGGCGGCGAACAGACGCCGGCGCAAGCAGTGCGGATTCTGATGCGACATAAGGTTTCTCTCGCGCAGCCGCTGCCTCTCGCCTATGAAGCGAAGATACGACAGGTTCCGGGCGTGAAGGCTGTTTCGCTGCGCCAGTGGTTCGGAGGGGCCTATCGCGACGCGCGCGACACGCGGAATTTCTTCCCGCGCTTCGGCGCCCGGCCGAGGGATTTATTCATCGCCTATCCGGAGTACGAGATTCCCGAGGAACAGAAGCAGGCTTTTGAGCGCGAGCGCACGGGCTGCGTGGCGTCCAAACACCTGGCCGAAAAATTCGGATGGCAGCCCGGCGAGCGCATCACGCTGGTGGGCGACATCTTTCCGATCACGCTCGAACTCCAGCTGGTCGGCATCTTTGATGAGCCGAACAAGTTCGATATTCTCTTCTTCAACTGGGATTATCTGCGCGACAGCCTGAAGGCGGCGGGGACCTTCGATCTGGACTTCACCTCGCAGTATCTGGTGCTGGCTGACAGTCCGGACAACGTTTCTCGCGTCGTCAAAACCATTGACGACATGTTCGACAACTCGCCCTTTCCGACGAAGACCGAATCGGAACTGGCGTTCGTGCTCAGCTTCGTCGGTTTTCTCGGCAATTTGAAACTGTTTCTGCTGGCGATCGGCGGCGCCGTGACGTTCACGATCCTGCTGGTTTCGGCCAACACGCTTTCGATGAGCGTCCGCGAGCGCATCCGCGAGGTCGGCGTCCTTAAGACCCTGGGCTTCACGCCGGGAACGATCTTCGGAATCCTGCTCGGAGAAGGAGCGATGATCGCGACCATCGGCGGCGTCCTGGGTTGCGCGATGGCGCAAGGATTTTGCGTGATGCTCCGCAACGCGCCGATTCCGATCCAGCAGTTGAAAGTCATGAATGTGACGCCGCTGATCTTCGCGATCAGCCTGCTGATCGCGCTGTTGGTCGGATTGATCAGCGCGATGGTTCCGGCCGCCGGAGCGGCGCGCCGGCCGATTCTCGATTCTTTACGTCACACCGGATAACTTTATGGCGATACCTATTGCTTACAACCTGCGAAACCTCGTGGTGCGAAAGACCACAACCGTCATGACGGCGGTCGGCATTGGGCTGACCGTCGCCGTTCTGGTCGCCGATCTGGCGCTGGTGGAAGGGCTACGGACGGCGTTTAAGGCGACTGGACACCCACTGCAACTCTTGGTCATGAGAAAAGGGTCGAACGCCGAGTTGAACAGCACGGTGACGCTCGAAGCTTTTCAGATATTGAAGGCGGAGCCTCGTCTCGCTGTAAACGAAGCGCGCGAACCGATGGCTTCGCCGGAGACTTTGACGATCGTCAACCTGCCCAGCGTCGACAGCCCGGCCGGCATGAATCTCACGGTGCGCGCCATGTCGCAGGTCGGCGTCGAGATGCGCGGCGCGAAGATTCAACAGGGGCGATGGTTCCAATCCGGGCAGCGCGAAATCGTCGTCGGCAAATCGGTGGCCAAGCGGTATCCGAACGCGCAGCCCGGCAAGCTGGTGCGCTTCGGGCGCGGCGAGTGGGAAGTCGTCGGCGTCTTCGACGCCGGAGAGTCGACCTTCAACGGCGAAATCTGGGGTGAGTTGAATCAAATCGGCGCCGATTTCAACCGGCAGGACACGGTCAGTTCGGTACTGGTTCGCGCCACTGACGCGGCCTCGCTTCAGGGGCTGAAAAATTCGCTCAACGACGACCGGCGCCTCGGCGTCGAGGCCATGCCGGAGCGCGAGTATTATGAACTGCAGACTTCGTCGGGCGCGCCGCTTCAAATCTTCGGGCTACTGGTGGCCGTGATCATGGCCGTCGGCAGCAGTTTCGCCGCGATGAACACGATGTACGCAGCCGTCGCCCGCCGGGCTAAAGAGATCGGAACGCTGCGCGTGCTCGGCTTTTCGCGCGGCAGCATTCTGCTCAGCTTCCTGATCGAATCGCTGCTGCTCGCGCTAATCGGCGGCGTGTTCGGATGCCTGTTGGCGCTGCCGATCAACGGCGTGACGACCGGCATCGGAAGCTTCGCCACTTTCAGCGAAATCGCATTCGACTTTCGCGTCAGCCCGTCCGGCATGCTCGCCGGAATTATTTTCGCGCTCGTCGTGGGCGTCATCGGCGGGCTCTTTCCTGCTGGCAGCGCGGCCCGCAAGGAGATTCTGACCGCGCTGCGAGAGATTTAAGGAGATATGCCAATCAGTAATCATCAAGACGCAATGGACGCGGAGATCAAAAGCCTGCGAATTGACCGTTCCGCTAAACAGAAAAACGGGTCCGGCCGCGGTCTCCTGCGCTGGATTCTGATCAGTTTCGGCCTGTCGGTTTTGCTGGGAGTCGCTTTTGTCATTTACGGCAGGCTTAATGCTGCAGTCGAGGTCGAGACCGTCCGTGTGCGAACCGCTTCAGCCGCGTCTCCGGGCGCCCCGGCCGGCGTGACGATCCTGAACGCCACCGGCTACATCATCACGGCGCACAAGATCGAACTTGCTTCCAGAGTCTCGGGCCGAGTCGCTTGGATCGGCGTCGAGAAGGGCGACAAGGTGAAACAGGGACAGATGCTGGTCAGGTTAGAGGATGAAGAGTTTCGCGCGCGGGTGACCGAAGCCCAGGGCCAATTGAATTCGCTCAAGGCGCGGCTGGCCGCGCTCGAAAACGGCTCGCGCCCCGAAGAAAAGGCGCGAAGTCAGGCCGACCTGGAACAGGTCCGCGCCGATCTGGAGAACGCCCGCGTGTCGCTCAACCGCACGCGCTCGATGGTCAATCAGGGCATCATGTCGAAGCAGACGCTAGACGACGCGCAGGCCCGCTATGACGCGCAGGTCGCCAGGTTCGCGTCGTTCGAGAAGACCAATGCGCTGGTCGGCGCCGGCCCGCGCCGGGAAGACATCGACTCCATGCGCGCGCAGGTCAAACAGGCCGAAGGCTCGCTCGCCTTCGCGCAAACGCAGCTCGACAACACCGTCATCAGCGCGCCGATCTCAGGCGCCATTCTGGAGCGCAACGTCGAGCGCGGCGAATTCGTCACGACGGGATTTGTCAGCGACCGGGGCGCGAAAGGTTACGTCGTTTCAATGGCCGATCTCGCCGACCTTCAGGTGGAGTTGGACATCAAGCAGGACGATTTCGCCAAACTAGGGCCGCGCCAGCCGGCCGTCATCACGACCGACGCCTATCCGGACCGCAAATACCAGGGCGAGATCACCGAAATTTCTCCCGAAGCGAATCGGCAAAAAGCGACCGTCCAGGTGAAGGTGAAAGTTCTCAAGCCCGATGAATTCCTCCGCCCGGAAATGAACGCCAGCGTAGCTTTTTATTCGCCGGAAAAACCGGATGAAAAGGGGGCGAGTCAGACTTCGGCGGCGAAACCGATTATCACTATTCCTACTTCCTCCGTGCGCGACGGCGCGGTCTTCATGGTCGTTGATGGAAGAGCCGTCCGCCGCCAGGTACAGGTGTCGGGGACGTCGCAGCAGGGCGCGACGATTTCAAACGGACTGATCGGCGGCGAGGATTTGATAGTCAATCCTCCGGCCGATTTGAAAGACGGGCAGAAAGTGCGCCCGAAATCATAAGTACAGTAGATCGGTACAGTACCGCGCGCGTAAGCAAGCGGTCGACTTATAAGACAGCCGCTTGCTTACGCGCGCGGTACTGTACCGGCGTTCTTGAGAGAAGAGCAAAAGTCATGACCGAATCAGTAATCGAAACCCAACAGCTTTCCAAGGAATTCGTTCGCGACGATTTTCACGTCGTCGCGCTGAAAGATGTCGACCTGACCATTCAACGCGGTGAGTTCGTCGCGTTGATGGGGCCTTCCGGCTCGGGCAAATCCACGCTGCTGCACCTGATCGCCGCTATGGATCGTCCGACCGACGGCAAGATTTTAGTGCTCGGGCAGGACCTCCGCAGCTTGAGCGACCGCGAAATGGCGCATTGGCGAAATCAGCACATCGGATTCATCTTTCAATCCTTCAACCTGATCCCGGTGATGACCGCGCTGGAGAATGTCGAGTTGCCGCTGAAGCTAACCAATCTGAAGAAGCGTGAGCGCGTGGAACACGCGAGGACGGCGTTGAGCCTGGTCGGGCTGGGTGATCGCTTGAGCCATCTGCCGCGCCAGCTCTCCGGCGGGCAGGAGCAGCGTGTCGCCATCGCCCGCGCCATCGTCACCGACCCCGATCTTATTTTGGCCGACGAGCCGACCGGCAACCTCGACGCGGCTTCGGCGCAGGAGGCCTTGACGCTGCTCGAAAAACTCAACCGCGATTACAACAAGACTATTATCATGGTCACGCACGACCCGAACGCGGCGAGCTTCGCTACCAAAGTCCGGCATCTCGACAAGGGGATTTTGCTGCCTGACGGGCGGGAGTCGTTCCAGAACTCGGCTAAGAGGTGATCCACCGCTCTCTCTTCATTCAACTGAGCGGTTATGGGCGGGATAGCATTTATCGCAGTCGCTACAGGTGGCATAATCCTAAGCCGAAGGAGGCGCCCAACATGTTTTGCCCATCTTGCGGAGTAGCGTTGTCTCAGCCAACGACATTTTGCGTTCGCTGCGGATCCCAATTGAGCGTTACAAAGAAAGATCCTGTCTTCAAGTCCGTAGAAAAACGTCTGGCCGACGAGATGGTTGATCTATTCTGGCTTACTGTCTTCGGCCTTGGGATAATCCTCGGTGGCATGGCAGCGATAAAGGGCATGGGCCTCAGCGATTGGATACTAATCGCCTATATGATCCTGAGTACTACGGCATTCACGATAAATTTCGGGTTAAGCCTCTGGCAGATTCGACGTTTGGACAGATTTTCCAAAGAGGCGAGAGGCGCCGCTCAGATAGGACCACCAGGCGCCAACGAGCTTAATCCGATAAAGGCGCGAACGGCGCCTGAAATGGCGCAAAGCGTTACAGAGAATACAACACGCGAACTTGAGCCAGCGCTAATAGAAAAAAACCACATCGCGAACTGGAGCGAGCTTAGTCTTTAGGCTTCTTTCCAAACAGACGCCGACGCTTCTTTTGAAGGCTTCGGGCGGTGAGGATGAGGCCGGCGCGGTCTATCCTCTCCAAAGCCGCAATTTCCCGTTCGTTCAATCCAGCCTTTGCGGCCTCGCCTCGCGGATCTACCAGAAAACGCTCGCGCGAGTCTTCTTCGACATAGATTTTGGCCAGGAATGCCTCCAAACGCGCAGCGCTCATGCGGCCTCCTTTTCTATTTGCTCGAATTGGCGCAACCTTCCTTCGGCCAGAGCCTCGCGGGCGCGGTCCAATTGCCGAAGTAAAACTTCAATTGGCGGATAGGCCCCATCGCGTTCCAGTATCACTGTCAACGGATGCGGGACCACCGCGCCGAGTTCGGCCAGAAGCCGATAGACCGCATCGGGGACATCGTGCAAGTGATCATCCAGAATGCGTCGTTCGCCGAGCGCCTCCACCCATTTTCCACCGGCCAGATGGACGGCGACGATTCTTTCGGCAGGGAGTCGCTTTAAGAAATCAATCTCGTCGTAGCTGAAGTTGGTCGCGTTCGCGTGAAGGTTGTGCAGGTCGAGCAGCAGGCCGCATGGCGCCAGGTCCATGATTCCGTTGACCCAGTCAATCTCGTCATAATCGCTGCCCGGCGGATCGATCAGAGTGGCGATGTTTTCAACCAGCGGCGCGGAACCGACCACCGCGCGCGCGCGTTCCAGATTCGACGCAGCGCCTTCGATGGTCGCGTCAGTTCGCGGGGGAGCGGTCAGATGGCCTATTTCAACGCTTCCGCCGCGCACGAAAGCCAGATGCTCCGACCAATACTCAGGCTCTACCTCTTCACACAGCTTCGCTGTTTTTTCCAGGAGCTTCGTGTCGACCGGGACTGATGAAGCCAGGCCCAAACTGACGCCGTGCAATACCACCGTCGTTTGCGCCGACAACGCGCGCAGCGCGCGGCGTTTGCCTCGCGGCGCGTCGAAGAGATCGTCGGCTATCACTTCAACGAGATCAATTTGATCAAGATGCGAAAGGATGCCCACGGCCAATTCGCGGCGCCACCCCAAACCGACGCGGTCTCGAATCGGATTTTTCCAGGCTTTCGCATTTTCCGTCATGACCCGCAGCCTCCACAGCCACCGCCGCCACACCCGCCGCCACCTCCACCGCCACCGCCACAACTGCTTCCCCCATCCGAAGAGCCGGAGGATGAAGACCCGCACGACGACCCCGATGAACCACATGACCAACTGGAATATTCATTTTTCTTTCGATGAAAGAGGTCCTCCGCATACGCGAAGGGGGTCGCCGCAAGAGCCCCGACCCCAAAGACGGCGGCGAACATCGCCAATTCAGCCGTCGCGCTCCCAGGGCTTATCGAATTGACCTGCGTTCTCAACCCTGCGTAGAGATTCGTGACGTCTTCCAGCGTCGCATCGCCACGGGCTGTCAAACGCGGGAAGGATATGGCGGCGGCGATAATCATTGCGGCTATCATCATCACGACGAGGAAGGCGACGGGCTTTCCGAGAGAGAGACCGATCTGGATTTTAATTGCGCCGGCGGCTCCAAGCGCCGTCAACGCCAGCA
>DATCXQ010000562.1:0-13519 GCA_036565725.1 Blastocatellia bacterium | reverse complement strand
AACTGCGCGTCGAGGGTTTTCTCCTCCAAGCGCAAGAGTTCGTCACGACCGGGATTGCGGACGCCCATAGCTTACCTCCTTGCCAATGGCTTTCATCGGCCAGTATAACCGGTGTGCCATTTGGCAAGATGGTAGGGGCGACAGACCGGCTTCGGTCTGTCGCCCCTCCGGGGCTGGGTGGGTGTTTTCGATTGTTTCCGGTGGATTCTCCACCGGCTAATCTCCGGCGTCCCTCCGGGACGAAGAGCAATTCATGACTTGTGTAGAAACCTTAGCTCACAACTTTGAGAAGGAGAATCTACAATGACTGAAAAGAAGATGATGAACGGCGTCGACCTCGACCGGTTGAGCGCCACGATCGACCAGATCAAGGAAACGCCGGGCCTGGCCAGGTTCATATTCCGCGCCGGCAATCGATGGATAGATGGCGGGCACAACCGCACGACGATCAAGGGCTTTTACGGCGCGGGGCAGGAAGACTCTTCACGTCAGGCGTCCTTCGTGATCGACAACGATGAACCCGCAGTCCTGTTGGGCCAGGACAAAGGCGCCAATCCCACGGAATTTTTGCTGCACGCTCTGGCAGGGTGTTTAACTACTTCACTGGTTTATCACGCCG
Organism: Blastocatellia bacterium; assembly: GCA_036565725.1. Classification (GTDB taxonomy): domain Bacteria; phylum Acidobacteriota; class Blastocatellia; order RBC074; family RBC074; genus JAJVID01. Next base: position 12,900 of record DATCXQ010000562.1, on the reverse strand, counting down.
CCGCCCAGGGCATCGAAATTGAGGAGGTGGAATCGCAATTCGAGGGCGACCTTGATCTGCGCGGTTTTCTGGGGTTATCGGATCGCGTTAGAAATGGGTACGAAAATATTCGCGTGACTTTCAAAATCACGGCCGACGCTCCGGAAGAGAAACTGAAAGAGCTTTGCCAACTGGCCCAGAAACGATCGCCCGTTTTCGACATCGTTTCCAACCCTGTCCCGATTTCCGTTCGGTTAGAGACGAAATAAACTCCCCACCCGCCTTACAGGCGCGCAGATTGGGCGGATGGTCGCGGATTTTTACGGTCCGCGACTTTCCGCTCCCTTTATCGGTCTGTAGATTCTTCGATGGGCTAGAGTTTGTATCTTTGCTCTGGAGCAAAGCGCGGTAAGACGCCGCCTGGTCGGATTTACCCTTGGCTTCGTAAAGTTCGATGAGACGACTAACGGCCTTGCGAGTCACGCAGTGCTGTTCGCCGCGCGCGATCTTCAACCCGGCGTATGCGGCCAGCAATTGTTCTTCGGCTTCGCGGTAACGTTTGAGTTTGATCAGACAACCGCCCAGATGGCTGCTGCTGCGGTGGATCATCCAGTGCTCCGGCTTGAGCGATTTTTGATAGATAGCGATCGCTTGCCGTTGCAGCTTTTCGGCTTCGGAATACCGCCCCTTGATGTAAAGCATAGTGGCGAGATTGTTCAGACTCGCGCCCACCTGGTGGTGGTCTTCTCCCAACTGTTCGCGTTGTATCGCCAGCGCCTGCCGCTGCAGGGCTTCTCCCGCCTCGTAATCTCCCTTGGTGACCAACAAGGTCGCCAGGTTGCTCATCGTGGCCGCCAACCGCACGCTGTTTTCGCCGAACAGCTTGCGCCGCAACTGAAGCGCCTCCCGGTAAAGCTGCTCGGCTTCCGCGTACTCGCCCTTGTCTTGCAACAGCGAAGCCAGATTGACCATGTTTCCGCTCACGTCCGGGTGCTCCGCGCCGAGCAGTTTGCGGCGCAACTGAAGCGCTTCGCGAGACAAGGCTTCAGCGCCCTGGTAATCGCCAAGTTCGTGCAACATCACGGCCAGGTTGTTCATACTGGCGGCGGTGGACGGGTGCTCCGCGCCATAAAGTTTGCGGTGTATCGCCAGCGCTTCCCGGTAATTTTCGGCGGCTTCCGCAAATTTGCCCTGCTCGCTCATTAACCGTCCCAGGCCATGTAGCAGACTGCTGGCTATGTCCTTATGCCCAGGCGGAAGCTGCCTGCGTCGCAACGCCAGGGCGTCTCGCACCAAAGGTTCAGCCTCGGCGAACTTACCCTGGGCGATTAACACTCGTCCCAAACCGGCCATGCTGTCTGCTGTGTTCAAGCTCTCCGTTCCCAGCAGCCTGCGCCGCAACTGAAGCGCCTCGCGGTACAGGGTCTCGCTTCTGGCGTAATCGCCTTTCTCATAGGTCAGCGCCCCCAGATTGTGCAGACTCTCCGCTACGTCCATGCTCTCGGCGCCCAAAGTTTGCCGCCGCAATTTCAGGGAGTCTTCCAACAACGTCCGGGCGCGGTCGTACACGCCGATGCTTAGATACAAGCCGCCAATCGTGTCCATCAGCTCGGCTTGCACGACAGGTTGGTCTTTTAGATCACACACGACCTTTTCCGCGCCCTGATCGAGCAACTCTTTGGCCGTAATCGTATTGCTCCTGGCCCAGCCCGGATCGGCGAATTCAAATACGGACGCGAGCGATTGCGTCACGGCCTGGGCCGTGGCCGCCTCATGATTGGCGCGGTCCCGTTCTCGGGCGATGCGCACAGACTGAACGGCCATTGCGACGGCCAGGATCGCGAGCAGCGACAGAATTGCCACCCCGGTCTTATGCCGGCGGGCGAACTTTCCGGCTCTGTAGCTGAACGTGTCTTTGCGGGCCGCGACCGGCATCCCTTCCAGATGGCGCCGGATGTCTTCGGAAAACTGCTCCACCGATTGATAGCGACGCTCAGGCTCTTTGCGCATCGCCATCATCGTGATGTTGTCCAGGTCGCCCGCGAGCTGGCGAGCCAGTCTGGTAGGCGCGCCGGTCATCCTGCCCACAACTTTGCTCGGTTCCTCGATCGCCGTCTCGCAGATCGTGCGCTCGATTTCGGCCGGCGCGAATGTCCTGAACTCATGCGGGCGGCGATCGGTCAACAGTTCATAAAGCACGATGCCGAGCGAGTAAACGTCGGTGGTCGTGGCGACCGCCTGCCCGCGCGCCTGTTCGGGGCTGGCATACTCAGGCGTCATCATGCGCAGCGCCGTTTCAGTTCGCGTGCGCGCCTGGCCCGCGTCCGGCGAGAGCAATTTGGCGATGCCGAAATCGAGCAGCTTCGGCTGGCCGTATTTTCCATCGGCGGAGGGGGCGATCAGGATGTTGCTCGGCTTCAGATCACAGTGGACGACCAGTCTCTGATGCGCGTGCTGGACGGCGGAACAAACCTTGCGGAAGAGCTTCAGCTTCTCGTTGACTGAAAGCTGATGGCGGTGGCAATAGGCCGTGATCGGTTCGCCGTCGACGAATTCCATAACGAAGTAGGGCGAGCCGTAGGGCGTCGCGCCGCCGTCGAACAGGCGCGCGATGTGCGGATGATCGAGCGTGGCCAGAATCTGCCGCTCGCGCAGGAATCGGTCGCGCACGAAGTCCGTGTCCATCCCGCGTTTGATAATCTTGATCGCGACCTGCCGCCGGAAATGCTCGTCGTCGCGCTCAGCCTCGTAGACGTCACCCATTCCGCCGCGCCCGATCAGTCGCTTGACGCGGTAAGGCCCGATGCGCTCTCCAGTCAAGTCGTCTTTGGCGGTGAACGCCAGGGCGGCGTTGACGATCGGATCGCTGATGAAGTCTTCGGCGGTGTCTCGCTCAAGCAGGGAAAGAACTTCGCGCCGCAGGTCTTCATCGCCGTCACAGACCCGCGTCAGGTAGGCGTCGCGCTCGTCCGCCGGGCGATCAATGGCTGTGCGAAAAAGCGCTTCAACGCGCTGCCAGCGTTCTGGATTCATGACGATTGAGCCTCCATTTCACGGCGCAGCCATGCGCGCGCCAATCGCGTCTCATGGCCGATCGTGGCGACGGAAAGGCCGAGCGCGGCGGCCGTTTCATCCATACTCAAACCGCCGAAATAGCGCAGTTCGATGACGCGTACCTTGCGCTCGTCGAACTTCGTCAGGGCGACCATGGCGTCGTCCAGCGCGACCAACTCGGACGCTTTCTCGTCGGAGAACGTCAACGCTTCGTCGAGCGAAAATTTTCGCCCGGCGCCGCCGCGTTTGTCCGCCGCGCGAGCGCGCGCGTATTCGACTAGAATCTGGCGCATCAACTGCGCCGCCACGCCGTAAAAATGCCTTCGGCTCTGCCATTCGGGAAAGTCTTGCTTGACCAGTCGCAGGTAGGCCTCATTGATCAGCGCGGTCGGCTGCAGCGTGTGGTCCGGTCGCTCCCGCCGCAGATAGCGGTGAGCCAGCTTGTAAAGCTCGTCGTAGACGACCGGAATCAAATGCTCGAGCGCGGCCTGGTCGCCTCGGCTCCAGCGCAGCAGAAACTGTGTGATTTCATTGTGGGGCGCTGTTCGCATGATTTTCAGATTTAGAAGGCGGCATCGCCTTTCGGACGGATGTGATTCTACGTTAGAACCGAGAGTATCTGGCTGCAGTATTGTCATAGTCATAAATGAAAACGGCAGGCGTCCGACCTGCCGTGGAGTGTTGAGTCGATCATGCGCCCGGCGCGACCGCGCAACCAACCCAGACGCAATAATCGGGCTTCATATTTTCAAGCCGCCTACTGCGGAAGTTTGTCATTTGGAGGAGTCGAATCCGTCTCCGCCTCGGCTTCAGCAGTTGTGAACAGGTCTTTGGCCGCCGCGCGCAAATCACGTATAGTCGGTGCGCTCGACTTTTCAAACAACGCTTCTTCTTCCGGCGTGGTCTCGTGAACCGGCGCCGTATTCTCTACGTTAACTGTCATTCTCTTCTTCTTCACCTCCTCGCGCGGCCTCGCCGAAAATGCGGGCTAACTTTGGCCAGCGCGACTCCCGCGCTTGTGAAGCGCGGGGCCGTCCTGAGCGCGAGCCTCAAGGGCGATTCGCGGCGACCGGGCGCAATGATCAATTTTCATTCTTGATCGGCACACGCAGTGTGAGCGCTCCCACCCACTGCCCGGGGTTATTCGTCTGCTGGAAGAACTGTGGGGTGAAGTTCGTATGGCAGAGCACGCAAGCTTGATGGAAGGTGTTGCTGAGGGCGACCGAACGCCGATAGTACCAGCGATTGCCCACGCGCTCGACGGAGGTATTGGCATTGCCCTTGAGCGCGAGGACCAGCGACTTCTGCTCGAACAAGTCGCTGGGAAGGTCGTTGAGCCCGCCCTGGAGCGGGGGGAAGACGCCGATCAGCCGCATGTCCCTGTTCGAATCGTTGAAGATCAGTGAGATGGCCTGCTTGCCCTCCTCCACGTTGTTCGTGGTGGTCTCGTTGAACTCCTGGAATAGCGCGGCGAGCAACTCATTGAGCATGAGGTCGCTCGTCCGCTGTGCGAAAGCGATTGACTCGCTAGAGGGAGAATCGTTGGGGCCTCCGATGCCGGTCAGGCCGGCGGCGGCGAGCAGAGTCGCGAGCGCGATGGCGCGCTTTATTTTCCTGATGCGCATAGACTAACTCCTAGTATTTGAATTTGTGATGTTGGGTGGTTGTCCGAGGCAAGCGGGCATGAGTCAATGGATTTTGGGACGATCAGGTGGCCGACGAACCCGATCGCATAGAGAAACTTCGCGAATAAGACCAGATAACAAATCAACCCATGTACGAAAGCTGTAATTCGCGTGGGCATGGCAATCCCCTCGTTTTTCAAGCTTGCATTTCCGGCAGAGCGGAGTAAACTCCGGCTCAGGTGGCCGCCTGAGCCGGGAATTTACCTCACCGGGAAGCATTCAAATTATGAACGCCAAAAAGGGAAGTCGCTGAACTTTCCGTCATATTACCGCCGGCTCGAATTTTTTTGCGAGCGTGACCTAACCCCTGTCAAATGGAAGGAAATGTGTTCTATGTCGTACGCATTTCGCGCATCACTGTGTTTCCTGGCTTTGAGCTTCAACTTCGTCGGCCTCGCCTTGGCGCAGTCACGGCCGGCGCCTTCAGCTCCTGCGGCGAAACATTCGGACGACGAAGCTTCGCTTCGGGCGCTGGCTGAAGCCTTCTTTCGCGGCTGGGCGGCGAGAGACCTGGACGGTTTTCTGCGTTTGTGGAGCGCGCAATCACCCGAGCTTGAGGCGCGCCGGAAAGAGACGCAGAAGTTATTCGCCGGGAGCGAGCGGATTGAACTCCGCGGCCTGGCGATTCGCGCAGTCAAGATGGACGGCGACCAGGCCCGCGTGCGCTTGGAAGCCGACGCGCTCGTGATCGAAGCCGGGACAGGCAAGGAGAAAGCCGGCTACGGGAAGATGATGCGCACGTTGCACTGTGTGAAGGAAGCCGGGGCGTGGAAAGTTTGGCATGAAGCTTCGGCCTACGATGAATTGGCCGCCGCCCTGGCCGCGGCCAAGAGCGACCATGAGCGCGAGGCTTTGCTGGCGGAGGAGAAAGACTTGGCGAGCGCCGAATTAGCTCAGGCGCTGCACGCTAATGCCCGCCGCCAGGGAAACTACCCGCAGGCGCTGGCTATATTCCGGTTGGCGCAACGCGTCGGAGAACAGGTTGGCGACCAAGTTGCGGTCAGTAACGCGCTGATGGGCATCGGGTATGTCTACTCGTCGCAGGGCGACTACGCGAAGGCGTTGGAACACTTTGAGAAGTGCATGCCGATGCTGGAGTCCCAGGGTGACAAAGCCGGGGTCAGCCGCGCGCTAAACAACATCGGGAACGTCTATCGTTATCAGGGCGACTACGCTGAGGCGTTGGAGTACTACGGTAAGAGCCTGGCGATGAGTGAGTCGTTGGGTGATAAATCCGGGATCGCCAACGCGCTTGGCAACATCGGGGTAGTCCACAGTATACAGGGCAACCTCGCGCGGGCGTTGTATTATTACAAGAAGAGTCTGGCGGTTGATGAGGCGGCGGGCGACAAACTGGGAATCGCTATTAACATGGGCAATATCGGTGTGATCCACCGTAAGCAAGGCGCCTATGAGCAGGCGCTGGAGCATTACCGGAAGAGCCATGCGGTGAGCGAAGCGATCGACGACAAAGTTGGAATAGCCCAGATGCTGAACAATATCGGGAATGTCCACCGCTTTAAAGACGACTACGCGCAGGCCTTAGAGTGTTACCGGAAGAGCTTGGCGATCAGGGAGGGGTTGGGCGACAACCGCGGGATCGCCAGCGCGCTACAGGCCATCGGAAGCGCCCATGAATTGCAAGGCGACTACGCGCGAGCGTTGGAATACTATCAAAAGGGCCTGTCAATGGACGAGGCGATGGGAGATAAAGACGGGATCGCCAGCGAGCTGTGCTTAATCGGAGTCGTTCATAGGAAACAAGGTCGCTACTCAGAGGCGCTGGACTTTGCCGAACGCGCTACAACCATCGCCCGACAAATAGGCGCCTTTGATGTCCTATGGGAGACCCGCCTCAACGCCGGCTCGGCCTATCGCGCCCTGAATCAATCAGACCGGGCGCGCCTGTCCTTCGATGAAGCGATTGCCGTTATTGAGGCAATGCGCATCCAGGTCGCGGGCGGCGAGCGGGAACAACAGCGATTCTTTGAAGATAAACTCTCCCCCTACCACGCAATGGTTGATTTGCTTGTAGCCCGGAATAGCCCGACCGAAGCCCTGACCTACGCCGAACGCGCCAAGGCTCGCGCGCTTCTGGATCTGCTCCACAGCGGCCGTGGGAACATTGTCAAAGCGATGACCGGCCAGGAGCAAGAACGGGAACGGACGCTGCGCGCCGAACTCATTTCCCTCAACGTGCAAATGGCTCGCGCCAACCAGCAAGACAAGCCGGATCAGACCGGCCTTGACGAACTGAAATCGCTGCGCGAGAAAGCCCGCCTGAATTACGAAGCCTTCCAAACCTCGCTTTACGCCGCGCACCCCGAACTGAAAGTTCAACGCGGCGAGGCTCAGGTGATCAAGACCGAAGAGATCACGGAACTGGCGCCCGACGCCGGAAGCGCGCTGCTCGAATACGTCGTGATGGATGACGTGACTTACCTCTTTACCGTTACCAAAGACGTCGGGAAGGCGAATGCCGAAGTCCGGGCCTACACTCTGCCGGTAAAACGAGACGATCTCGCCAAACAGACCGAAACCTTCTGGCGACAACTCGCCGCGCGCGATCTCGGATTTCGCGCCTCGGCGGCCAAGCTCTACGCATTGTTGCTCAAACCGGCCGAGGCGCAGCTTCGGGGCAAAACCAATCTCGTCATCGCCCCGGACGACAAGTTATGGGACCTGCCGTTTCAGGCGCTGCTCGCCGGCCCCAACCGGTTCCTGATCGAGGACGCCGCGATCTCTTACGCGCCGTCGCTGACGGCGCTGCGTGAAATGACGAAGCGGCGGAAGAATCAGGGGGCGCCTTCCTCCTCCGCGACGTTACTTGCGCTTGGCAATCCGAAGTTGGGCCGGGAAACTCTCGACCGAGCGGCGCTGTCACTGCGCGATGAAAAGCTCGACCCGCTGCCGGAAGCCGAACATGAAGTCGAGGCGCTGGGGCGGCTTTACGGCGCGTCGAGGAGCAAGGTCTACGTCGGCCCCGACGCCCGCGAGGACCGCGTCAAAAACGAAGCCGGGCAGGCCGCAATCATCCACTTCGCCACGCACGGGATACTCAATGACGCCTCGCCGATGTATTCCCATCTGGCGCTCGCGCAGGGCGACACTAACGAAGACGGCTTGCTTGAAGCATGGGAACTGATGCGACTTGATCTGAAGGCCGACCTGGTTGTGCTCTCGGCCTGTGAAACAGCGCGCGGGCGCTTCGGCGCGGGCGAAGGCATTATCGGGCTGACCTGGGCGTTGTTCGTGGCCGGCGCGCCGTCAGCCGTGGTCAGCCAGTGGAAAGTCGAATCGGCGAGCGCGCGCGACCTGATGCTCGGCTTTCATCACCAATTGCGAGCGCCTGCGTCCGCGAAGGCGAAGATGACCAAGGCCGAAGCCTTGCGGCGCGCGGCGTTGAAGATGATGAAGAATCCGGAGACGCGTCACCCGTTTTACTGGGCTGGATTTGTGCTGGTGGGCGCATCGTGAAGGTGTTGGCGGGGATCGCTAACGCCCGTCACTCTCCCGCCAGAGGCTCGGTCGGATAACAGCCATCAGGCGGGCATAGAGTGAACGGCGCTGAGGTCGGCTACCAGTCCCCCAGACTGTTAAGCCTTCCCGGCTGAGCGACGCAAAATCTTAGGATGTCCGAATCGCCATATTGAACTCCGTATAGGTAAGTGGCTGAACCCCTCGCCGTATTACTAAGCCGCCGAATTTTTTGCGGGGCCGCCGGTGTTTCGACGGTGTCGTGACCAACTCCTTTTCATTAAATTTCGTTCCATTTACTTGCAGCCGCGCTTCTGCGAGAATTTTCGCGATGACTTTCCCACATGATTGGCGGCTAGACGCCTTTCAAACTTATAAACCGATCCAGACGAGCGCATGAAGTCTGACCTTTAGGCTGCTAAAGTCAGCCGCCGAAAGGCGGGATTCAAAGCGATTTTTGGAGGAGGAGATATGCCACTTAAATTTTTTCGTAGCCTCATCGCCGTATCGTGTCTTTCACTGGCCGTCAGCCCGGCTCTCTATGCAAGAGACCCGGGAGATGCGGCGAAACAGTCCGCAAAAGCCTCAAAGGTCTTTCAGGAGATTATGGCCGCGCCTGATAAGGCGATTCCTACAAGCGTGTTGGATAAAGCCCAATGCATAGCCGTCTTTCCGCAAGTGCTCAAAGCCGGTTTCATCATTGGCGGGCGGGGCGGACGCGGAGTAGCCAGTTGTCGCGTCGAAAACGGATGGAGCGATCCGGCCTACTTCGACCTGAAGGGCGGCAGCTTTGGGTTTCAGATCGGCGCGCAGTCCACAGATTTCGTCCTGCTCTTTATGAACCATGACGGGATGAAGAGCCTTCTCAAGAACAAATTCGAGATGGGCGGAGACGCGTCGGTCGCGGCGGGCCCGGTCGGGCGCCAGGCCGGGGCTTCGACAGATCTGGTATTGGACGCGCAAATCCTCTCTTATTCGCGCAGCAAGGGACTGTTCGCCGGACTCGAACTCAAAGGCGCCGTCGTATCGCTAGACGACAGCGATATGGAATCGGCTTATGGCGCGGAGGTGAAAGCCGAAGACGTATTGACCGGCAAGAAGACCGGGCTGGCGGCGGTGAAGGTCTATCCGAACACACTGGCGCGTTATTCGAAGCGCAAAAGTTAGAGGGAAGTAGAAAAAGAAGGACGGGGCGACTGGGCGCCGGGGCGAAGATGAAATGTCGCCCCGGCGTCCAGTCGCCCCGTCTTTCTTTTCGCCACTCCGTCTCAATTTATCCAAAAGCCCGACCCTCTAGCCGTCGAAAGCCGCCGGATCGCGCGTTGGCGCATCTTCGGATTGGCGTCGTTTTTAGCGATCGATTGCAATTTGTCGATGGCCTTGCGGCTCTCGTTGCGAGCGATTCCGCCGATTATCTCTTCCTTGACCGTGTCGTTCGCGGCGGCGTCATATAGCTCGATCAACGCGTTGAGGCCATCCTGTGTTTTGACGCGCGAAAGGTTCGATACCGCGGATCGCTGAATCTCGACGTCAGAATCTTTCGCGGCGACTTCTTTGAGAAAAGAGATCGAGCGGGGGCTGTCGTGAACCGAAATTGCCCTCAGCGCCCCGCGCGCCAGTTCGCGACTCTGCGCGTCGGCCCGCATGGCGCTTTCGAGCGCCGCGATGCTCTGGTTCGCGTCGATATTGCCGAGCCAATAGACAGGGCGGTTTTCGAAGACGAACGGCTCGCTCAGGTTTAGCGTTTTGATCCTGGTGAATATCGGCCGGGAGCCGCTGGCGTCGGTGAGCAGAAATACCGCGATCTGAGTCGTGTCTTCACCGCGTTCGAGTTTGATCCCGTCGCTGTCACGGTAGACCGTCCCGGAGAACATCCCCACGCGCGCGTCTTCACGCGCCGGTAAATGATAAGCGAGCCAGACCGTGTCGCCCTGCTTCGAGGCTTTGAACTGTTTGACCGCCCGATCGATCTTGTCGTTGAGGTTAGATCCTTCGACGTTGATGAAGTCGGCCCTGGTGTAGTTGCGTTGATCCTGGGCGAAGGTTACGGCGAAGGCCAGCGACAGAGCAACAATCATTGAGACTTTTCGCATGATTCCCTCCTTCAACACCGCCACAGAGGCGCCGCAGCCACAGAGAAAGGCCAGGGGAGGACAGAGACTGAATACCTCCCTGACGCCTTACTCCGTGTCTGCGGTGTCTCGGTGGCTGAACCGATTTAGAAAGAAGAGGTAGCGGCCGGGGTCGTCGAATTGACCTTCGGCGCCACGCTCGAAGTTGCGCTCGGGGTCACGCTCCTGCCGCGAATGACGCCGGGGCGTGGCGTAGCGCCGCGCATCGAACGGACGCTGTTGAGCTGCCTCTCCAAGGCGTTCCTGAGGTTGCGCACCTCCGACGTCTTTGGGTCAGCGTCGGAGTACCGCGCGCGCATTGCGGCGAGTTGGGCTTCGACAGCCGAAAGTTGCGAACGTAACTGGCTTTCGACCGGGGCGATGCGGTCGGATCCGTAGCCAATTCTGATCTTGTCCTCCAGGTCTTTGAGTTGTATTTCGATCCTGGGGATTTCGATGCGCAGCCTGTTCTGAAGGTCTTCGATCTTCAACTTTTCAAAGCCGTCAATGTGCATCTTTTCGATCATCTCGCGCATTCTCTGGTTTTGCTCCTCCCAATTCTTTTGCCAATCCCTATGCCACTCCTCCCATTTCTTCGCGTCGAACTCGAAAACCTTGCCGTTGAGTTCGAAGGCGCGGGGTGTGGGGAAAGCCATTATGTTAGGCATGGGAGTGAAGAATTGTCCGTCCACCCTGCCTATGCGCGTCCGATCCTTGTCAATGAGTTCGAGATAGCGCTGGTTGTCCACGTTGTAAAGGTTGCGGATGGCGAATTGGCGCACGACCGGGTCGGAATCGTTTTTGGCGATCTGGATCAGTTTATCGACGGCTTTGCGGCTCCTGTTTTGGGCTAGCGAGCGGATGACGTACTGCTTCATCTTCTGGTCCTGCAGTCCGTCGTAAATCTGGATCAGGGAGTCCGCGCCTTCGTCGCCTCTAACGGCGCCGAGGTAACGGACCGCTTTGTTGCGCAATTCCTCGTTCTGTTCCGACTTGGCGATGGAGATCAATTTGGCGACGGCCTTGCTATTGTCTACCTTGCTGTCACGGCCTTCGCGGCGCAACAGGTAAGGGATGATTTCGCCTTTGACCTTCACGTCGCCGGAAGAGTCGTAAAGCTGAACCAACGAATTGATCGAGGCGTCCGAACGCAGACGAGTGATGCCTTGCAGCGCCTCTGCGCGCACGTTCGGATCGGAATCGCGTTTGACGACGTCAACCAGCAGGTTGAGCAGTTCGGTTTCAGGAATCGTAGGCTGCCTGTTCTTATCATCCTGCGCCAATGCTCCCCGGACGGTCTGCTTCAGTGATCCCAATTCGGTGGAGGGCGCCGGCGTTTCAGGCGCCAGCGGCGCTATGGTCGAGGCGCGTGGGCCTTGGCCGAGCGGGACGGGGAGAGCAGGCTGGGCGATCACATCACCGGGAATCCCAACGATCACGCCGCCCGGCAATGGAGCCAGATCCGCTTCAGGCGCGAGAGCCGCGACGGGCGGAAGAGGCGCGCTGGGAGGTTCGGGAACGTCCGGAATGTCCAGAATGTCCGGCGGCTGGATCAAGTCCATCACGTCCGGCGGCAACGCGGGAACCGGAGGCAGCGGAGGAAATTCCTGAGATTTCGCCGGCGATTCGGCCTTGCTTTCTTTCTTGCCTTGCTTCGCGGGATTTTGTCCGAGCGGCACGGCGATTACCGGCGAGATCAAACTACACACGGCGACGAACATGACCACGAGGCCGACGGCGTATAGCAGCGCCGGCTTCGACACGGCGGTCGTGGCGTTGCGATCACGATTGAGAATCATTTCTACCCTCCTTGAAATCACGTGTTTTCCGAAGACGATCCCGCCAATGCCTGTGGCCGCGACCCGCACAGCCATGTGGGGTTTCGATTCGTTCAAGGCTTCGACGAGTTTTGTGAGACAGCTTGCGTAGCGGCGAGGTTCGCAGGTTTTGACGGCCCAATCGTCACAGGCCAACTCGCGCTCGATCGTCAATTGTTTGCAGATGAACCAGACCGCCGGATGAAAGAAGAGATAGGACTGCACGGCGCGTTGCAGCATGTTGGTCAGATAGTCCCAGCGTTTGACGTGGGCCAGCTCATGCGCGACGACGCTTTCAAACTCAGATTGGGACAGACTGTCCGCCAGGTCGGGCGGCAGGATGACCAGCGGCTTCAAAGAGCCTATCGTCATCGGCATCACGACCTGTCGTGACGTGAAAGCCCCCACCGACCTCCTGATCCCGAACAGAGAGGCCAGACGCTCGACGTGCCCGCTCTGTTCGGACGGCGCCGGTTCCAGTCGTCCGCGCATACGAAAGACCGCCCTGTAACTGCGCGCCACCCGCCACGACATCAGCGCGCAAATGGCAATCCACAGGCCGACCAGCGCCAGCGGCGCCTGCCCGCTGAAAGCGTTCGAGACGAAGGCTTTCACGCGCCGCCAGAGAGTTCGGCTTTCAACTTCGGGAGAAGCCGTCGCCGCTGGGACAGGCGACGTTGACGGTTCTTCAACAGTGGGGGCCTTGACACCGTCGTCGGACCGCAGCCGCGCCGAATTCGGCCCTTGAACTTGCGGCGGCGAATTGAAATCGCGGCT
>DATCXQ010000531.1:0-12101 GCA_036565725.1 Blastocatellia bacterium | reverse complement strand
ATACCCAATCCTGGGCAGACACGTAGGCCTGCCCCTACGCTGATTTGCAACCCGCTCTAAGATAAAGAAAGCGGCGCGTCCACTACCGCACGGACGCCGGCCTGGAGACGCTGAATTTTCGCCTCGAAGGGCGCCCGGCCCCCTTCACTCCTCTCTTAGCAATTTGAACAGAGCCAGTGAGCGAGCCTCCATTCCGTATCTGACGCCGCCGCGAAGCGCCACGGGACCGGCCGGCCTTCCCAGTGGGAACCTCGTATCCACAATCAATTTCCATTCCACATCACTTCGGTGAGCCGGAAGAGTGAATTCTATAGGCCCGGCTTCCGCGCTCATCATGACGAGAAGCGTGTCATCGGTGATGTGGGCGCCGTGATCATCGACCTCATCGATGGCGTCGCCCGCGAGCCTCAAAGCTATCGAATGGGCCAGTGGGTTGTTCCAATCGTCCTCGGTCATCTCTTCGCCGTCCGCGCGAAACCAGACCAGGTCCCGAACCTCAGAGCCGCGGATGCGCCGTCCCTGAAAGAACTTCCTTCGCTGCAGTACTGGATGTTCGTGGAACAGCCGGGTCATCAGGCGCGTGAATTCCAGCAACTGCTCGCGCGACTCCTCTATATTCCAATTCAGCCACGTGGTCTTATTGTCCTGGCAATAGGCGTTGTTGTTGCCGTGTTGGGTGCGGCCCATCTCGTCGCCGGCCTGTAACATCGGCACGCCCTGTGAGAGCATCAAAGTGGCGATGAAATTCCTCTGCTGCCGCGAGCGCAATTCGTTCACCAGGGGATCGTCCGTGGGCCCTTCGACGCCGCAGTTCCAACTCAGGTTGTGGTTGTGCCCGTCTTGATTGTCCTCGCCGTTGGCCTCGTTATGCTTTTCGTTGTAACTGACCAGATCGGCGAGCGTGAAACCGTCGTGCGCCGTGACGAAATTCACGCTCGCATACGGCTTGCGCCCGTCGCCTTCGTAGAGGTCACTGCTTCCCGTCAAGCGGTAGGCCAGGTCCGAAACCAGGCCGTCGTCGCCGCGCCAGAACCCGCGCACGGTGTCCCGATAAATGCCGTTCCATTCCGCCCAGAGCGCGGGAAAGGCGCCGACCTGATAGCCGCCTTCGCCCAGGTCCCAAGGTTCGGCGATCAGCTTGGCCCGGCTGATCACAGGGTCCTGATGAATGATGTCGAAGAACGCCCCGAGGCGGTCGACCTCATGCAGTTCGCGCGCCAGCGCGGCCGCCAGGTCGAATCGGAACCCGTCCACATGCATCTCCTGAATCCAGTAGCGCAGGCTGTCCATGATGAGTTGGAGCGTGCGAGGGTGGACCATGTTCAGCGTGTTGCCGCAGCCGGTGTAGTCCATGTAATAACGCCGCTCGCCCTCGACCAGGCGGTAGTATGACGCGTTGTCTATGCCGCGAAAACAGACCGTCGGCCCGAGGTGGTTGCCTTCGGCGGTGTGGTTGTAAACGACGTCCAGAATGACTTCGATCCCGGCCCGGTGCAGGTTTTTCACCATCGTTTTGAATTCGACAACCTGCGCGTCAACCGGCGCGCCCTCGCGCCTTGAATGCGAATAGCGGGGATCGGGCGCGAAATAACCGATCGAGTTGTAGCCCCAGTAATTGGTCAGCCCCTTTTCGAGCAGATGTTTCTCGACCACGAAATGATGAATCGGCATCAGTTCGACGGCTGTGACGCCCAATGCCTTAAGGTGTTCGATCACCGCTGGATGCGCGAGCCCCGCGTAAGTCCCGCGCATCTTCTCCGGGACCGCGGGGTGGCGCGCCGTGAACCCCCTTACGTGCAGCTCATAGATCAAGGTCTTGCTCCACGGCGTTCGGAGCGGGGCGTCTTCCTCCCAATTAAACCGCGTGTCGACCAGCGCGCACTTGGGGAGGTATTTCGAGCTGTCACGCTCGTCGAACGAAAGGTCTTCGTTAGGATCGCCCATAATGTATCCGAACAGCGAGTCGTTCCAGTCAATGTCGCCGTTAATTGCCTTGGCGTAAGGATCCAGCAGCAGCTTGGAGGAATTGAATCGATGCCCCTTACTGATATCAAACGGGCCATATACGCGATACGCGTACAGCAACCCCGGGCGCGCGTCGGGCAAGTAGACGTGCCATACGTAATTGGTCCGTTCCGTCATGCGAATGCGATCGGTCGGGCGTTTCGGGTCGTCCTTGCTGAACAGACACAGTTCAACCATCGTGGCGTTTTCAGAAAAGAGCGCGAAATTCGCCCCTTTTCCATCCCACGTGGCGCCGAGCGGATATGGATGTCCTGGCCAAATTCTCATGCGATCACGAGATGTTTGAAATACGTTACAGCGCTACAGTCCCTTGCCTCCTCGCGTCCTGTAGCCCGACCAGGGTGACCGTAAGAACTACAGCTGTGTATGAACGCGGAACGAAAGCGTCGAGCGCGATCTCTACAGAATCAGGGATTGCGGACAAGCGCATGCGAGTATCAAACTTGTCAATTGTATGACAATAAAGAAAAAGGCTTCCGTCCGGAAGCCATAACTGCTTGATTTCATTGATCGGGATAATTGGATTTGAACGAACGACCTCTCGTTCCTGAACCGGTTAATGCGGTTTTCGCGTCCAAAATCAGCCACATTCACCCCGATTCTATACCCGAAGAACCGACAGGCCAACTACGAAAGTGGGTACATAAGCGGGCATGGGTGACGAACGCAAAGGATTCATAGTAAAGAGAGACGGGTGGCTGCTATGTCAGGATTCAATGGACCGATAGCTTAGAGCGGGTTTCATATCAGTGTCCGAGTTAATAGAACGCGGATGACTCTGATAGAAGGGATTGACGCTGAACTTTGTTGATTTTATCCGCGATGATCCGCGTTTGTCCGCGACAATAGCGATCTATTGATGCGTTCTTTAAACCGAAAACACCAATTGCTGACCCGCATACGCAATTGAAAACCGCTATAGGCAAGCGGCGGGAACTTAAAAGCCGGAGCGCCAGGCAAGAAAAGAGAGGGTGAGAAGTACAGGAGGATACTTGCCACCCTCGATTAATCACCATAGTTACTGAGAGGCCCCCCCAAGGCGGGCCCACAATGACGAGTCGCAATTACCGCGCCGAAATTACGGTATTGAATGTAGGGTAGTTCGCCGGTTCGGACGTGGGTATTGTCCCGAAACGCCCCGCAGTTGGGAGTGTGGACACGTCCCGAATCGCCTCATATTGCTCACTCACTTGGCTGTCCTTCGCCAAAACTCGATTCATCTGCGTTTTCAACAACTTAGCTTGTCTTTCTCCCAACCAAAATTTTCGAGATCAAAATTCGATCCTAGCGTAGAGGGCTGGTTAACAAAGGCAAGTCAACTGTTAACGCTGGATGTCTGTAAGCGCATGAAAACCAG
Organism: Blastocatellia bacterium; assembly: GCA_036565725.1. Lineage (GTDB taxonomy): Bacteria > Acidobacteriota > Blastocatellia > RBC074 > RBC074 > JAJVID01. The sequence goes on along the minus strand of DATCXQ010000531.1, from coordinate 8,719 downwards.
GAGTGACGGAATTTTTAGTATGGATACCGGCTTTTCCATTCACATAAACATGAACAAACATGGGGCCCCACGCGCGCGGCTAACCTGCGCAGCAGGCTTCGATTGGCGCTGAGGTTGTGAGTTTGGAGGTCGTCGTATTCGCCGTTAGCTCCACGTCATCAACTCTCTTCTGTCGTTGCTTTCGCCTTGCCTTCCACCATGGCCCAGCCGAGCCCGCTACACCATATACAGGTCATTTCATCGCCAGCAACACTCACATCCGTCCCCGACCCGCCGCAGAGCGGACAGTCCTCCGCCTCGGGAGGACGCTCGGGAATCAGGGGGGCGAGTGCAGGATAGCGCTCGGCGCCCCAAGCCAGAATTGTTGACAGGCGGTAGCTTTCGCAAGATCGCTCGACTTCTACTGAATCTAAACAATCAATAGAGATGACTTCGCCGTCCGGGTGCAGAAGAAAATAACTGAATTCACCAGAGCCGATCGGTAGCGCGGTGAACTTTTGTGACAACCGATATTCTTCGGCGTCAGCAAAGTCGCTCGGCGATAACTCTGGGAGCAATCCGGTAACCACGACATTTAACTTTTCAGGATTCACGTATTTCACAATGGTAGCTCGTTTGGTGACGCTGACCGCAAGCGCCAAGACAACGAGGGGACAGGAAACGCTCTAGCCTGTCGCCCTAGTGTAGGAACAACTCGATATTGCATTACGCAGCGTACTTGGAAATGGATTTACGGCCACCACCTAAGCAAAATTGGCGCCATGCCCCCATCTTCAGCTAAGCTCTTGATTCCACAGGAAAAGCGTCACTCGATCAATTCGGACGGTAGCGCACAGGCGTGACAGTTTGTCGCTGCAATCAGGGAAATGGAGTGTGATATGGTAGCAAGGAGATAAGCTGTTCGCTTCGTGCTGGGCGGCTTCGATTGGCGCGGAGATGGTGAGGTTGCAGGCGTTCGCACTTCTAAGGGAGATGGAATTTTTACTATGGACAGCCTTCCCGAATGACGATTCGGGCTGCCGGTTGATTTACCTTGGGCTGGAGCAGATCAGCCGGAAGTGGAAAATGCCGATCAAGCGCTGGAAGGCTGTGGTAACAGTTTGCGATCCTCTACGAAGATCGTTTGCGGTTAGAAGCGTTGGCCATAACAAGAGCCGTATAGTAACGAATTCCGTTTACACAAAAATTCTGATATGCTCTCACAACTGATCGACTCTATATTTACGCTCTAACTAAAATTACCCAGGCGTTATCATTACTGCTGGCATCGCTTGTATCGGCGCCTTGCCAGCCTTGACACTAACATCAATCTTCCATGGAGGAAATAAATGTTCACTGCTCAGACGGGAAGACTCGTACGCAAATTCTTCATATTGGGCGCGCTTGTTGTGGCTCTTGCCGCCACCACTCGGCTCAACGAAGCGGCAGTACAATTACCCTGTTGTCAGGCTTGCCTGAATACTTACCGCAATTGTCTGACCGGATGTGGCAGTGACATTACCTGCAAGCAGCGCTGCTACAGCACCTACTATGCTTGCATTAGTTCCTGCGGCGCGACGAGTAAATCTCCTGATGGGAAGCAGTTGAGGCAGATCTGTCCTCTGTAAGACGTTAGGCTGCGGCAATCATCGGAAGTCCTGATTCCTCGGCGCGCCATAGACAGCGGGAACACTGTTGATTTACAAATGCCTCTAAATTATTCCCGGAGGCAATCAGATGTTCGCAACTCGCTTTTCGCTGGTCGTTCTGCTGACGGCGCTTTGGTTTCTTCCCGCGCCCGGCCAGGCCGATAAACAAACGCTGGACGTGCGCGTGATGAGTTATAACATCCGTTATGGCACGGCGCAGGACGGCGCCAACCATTGGGACGAACGCAAAGAGTTTCTGGTCGAGACGATTCAGTCTTTCGATCCAGATTTGCTTGGAACACAGGAAACACTCGGATTTCAGCGCGATTTTCTTGCCGGGAAGTTGGCCGGATATGAAGTCCTGGGCGTGGGGCGCGATGACGGCGGCGCAACGGGCGAGATGACGGCGCTCTATTTCAAACGCGAACGGTTTGAGAAACTCGACGGCGGGCATTTCTGGTTGAGCGAAACACCAGACAAACCCGGCAGCAAAAGCTGGGATACGGCGCTAACGCGGATGGCGACATGGGCCAAGTTGCGCGACCGGCGTCAGCCGAAAGCCAAACCAATCGTCTTTTTCAACACGCATTTCGATCATCGGGGACAGCAGGCGCGGCTGGAATCCGCCCGTCTGTTGCGACGCCGTGTCACTGAACTCGCCGGGCAATGCCGCGTCATCGTCACGGGAGATTTCAACGCCGGCGAAGACAGCCCGCCTTACCACGCCTTGTTCGGCGCAGAGGGCAATCATGCGTCCCTGCTGCGAGACGCGTACCGTCTTCTGCATCCCGCGCGCACAGCTGATGAAGGAACCTTTTCCAATTTCAAAGCCGGAGCGGTCAATGGCCCACGCATTGACTGGATTGGCCTTTCGGCTGAATGGCAGGCGCTGGAGGCCGCGATTGACCGCACCGAACGCGGGGGGCGCACACCATCGGATCATTTTGCGGTGACGGCGATCCTGCTGCCTGACAATGCGCCCGCGAGCAGGAAAGCCAAACAAGGGAACCAGAGGAGACAACCGATTGGCGCCTTGCGTAAGCGCCGAGGTCAGGTTTTCTCCCCTGTCGATAGTAATAATTCCGTTTATAGATTAGCCAGTGGCGCGCCTCGTTCGCGCTCATAATCAAGACTTGGCCCGTTTCATCGCCTCATCGCGCCGCGCTTTGAACTCCGTGCCAGGTTTCCACTCCGGCCATTTTTCTCCTTGCGCCACCCGGTACCCGACTTGGAAGAGCAGTCGTAAATCCTCAACGGCGCCAGACAAATCCCAATCCGGCTTCACATCGTCAGAGACCTTGTGATAATCGCGATCGGTGTACTCCTTGCGCTTCTGCATGCCGTAGCCTTCGGGCTTGCCGATGAATTCAGTTCCTTCGTCGGTGTAGAGCGCAGGCACACCCTGCTTGGCGAATTCAAAGTGATCGGAGCGATAGAAGAACCCCTTCTCCGGCTCGGCGTCGGGTTTGACCACGCGCCCTTGTGCGGAAGCCGCCTCGACAAGCGTATCGTCGAGCGTCGAATTGCCGTAACCGACAATCACCACGTCTTTGGTGCGGCCCCACTGGTTGAGTCCGTCCATATTGATGTTGGCCAGCGTGCGTTCGCGGGGGTAGAGCGGATTCTCGGCATAGTACCTCGCCCCCAGCAGCCCCTTCTCCTCCGCCGTCACCGCCAGGAACAGGATCGAACGTTTGGGCGTGGGTTTCAACTTCGCGAAAGCTTCGGCGAGTTCAAGCAGACCGGCCGCGCCTGACGCGTTGTCGTGCGCGCCGTTGAAGATCTGATCGCCCTGCAATTTCGGGTCGCGCCCCATGTGATCCCAGTGCGCGGTGTAAATCAGGTATTCATCTTTGAGCTTCTCATTCGAGCCTTCCAGTTTGGCGATCACGTTGGTCGAAGCTACTTCGCGCAGCGCGGTCTTGATCGTGAAGTTGGCCTTGGCGTTGAGCGGCACGGGCTTGAAATCTTTGCTGAGCGCGGCCTTCTTTAAAGCTTCAAAGTCCTTCCCGGCGGCGGTGAAGAACTGTTTGGCCTTATCAACAGTGATCCACGATTCAACGGCTACCCGACTCATATTTCCATCTGGCGTCTGGATGCCGAAGTTCTCCTGTCGCCAACTGGCCAACGCCGCGAATGGATAACCTGCGGGACCGGTTTCGTGAACGATGATCGCAGCCGCCGCTCCTTTCTCCGAAGCGATCTCGTATTTGTACGTCCAGCGGCCGTAATAGGTCATCGCTCTGCCCTTGAACATCTTCTCGTCGAGCTTGTTCTGATCTACGGGGTCAGGGATCGCCGGGTCGTTGATGAGCATGACGATCGTCTTGCCTTTGACGTCCACACCTTTAAAATCGTCCCAGCCGTATTCGGGAGCGACGACGCCGTAACCAACGAAGACAACGTCCGAACGCTCGACCCTGGTCTCCGTCGTGAACTGCAGCGAGCGCGCCAGATAATCTTCACTGGCGAGAGGCATCTGCTTGCCGCCGATGGTGAATGACGCCGATGGCTGAGGCGTGTAACCAACGAGAGGAACTTTCTGCTCGTAACTGCCATCAGGATTGCCGGGCTTGAGGCCCAGACGTTTGAATTGCTCGGTCAGATAATTGACGGTCAATTCCTCGCCTTTTGTACCCGGCGCGCGCCCTTCGAACTCATCCGAAGCGAGCGTATTGATGTGTCGAAGCAGCTTGTCACTCGTGACGCTATCGAGCGCGGGCTTGATCTCAGCGGACGCCTCCGGCGCGACGTTGTTTTTAGCTGTGTCGGGAGCGCAGGCCAATGCGAATGTCACGCAGGCGAACAATACGCCGTGGAAAAGAATGTGCTTTCTCATTTTCGTTCCCTTCGGTTATTTGTTTCCGGGTTGTGGTCAAACATTGCGAAATAGAAAATCCGCCAGGAATGAGAGACGTAAGTATGGCGCATTATTGATGATTTGTAGAGTCCGGCGCCAGACTTTTCGGCCAGCTTCACGAAGATCAATTGAAGCCGAATCACGGTTACGAAACGGAGCCGAGTGTGAAGCGCAGTGTTCGCTACTTCACAACGTACCGATGGATCGACGGCGAGCCGGAATAATAAGGGCACAGAACAATTTGCGCCCGATAGGCGTTCTGGTACGTATTCCTGATGCGCTATCTGAATATGTAATAAAAGAGAGTAAATCAAAGGAGCTGTGCTAATGTTGCAGGACATTCGGTTCGGATTAAAATTGCTCTGGAAGCAAAAAGCGTTCAGCCTCGCCGCTTTACTGACCCTGGCGCTTTGCATCGGGGCCAATACCGCAGTCTTCACGATTTTACAGGCCGTTGTATTGAATGGGCTTCCGTTTCCCGACGCGTATCGGTTGGTGACCATGTACAACCTCTATCCTGGCGTCGGCGTCACGGATCGTGGTTCAAACGGAGTGCCCGATTACCTCGACCGGCGCAAATTAACCGACGTGTTTGAAGAGGTTACGCTCATCGGGTCGAGCGGTTATGACGTAGGACCGGAAGGCGCCACGCGCCGCATTGAAGGAGAGTCGGTCACGCCCTCGTATTTCCGCGTGCTGAAGGCGCGGCCACTGCTGGGCCGGGCATTCACCGAGGATGAGGCGGTCCAGGGAAAAGATCATGTGGCCATCCTTACCGAATCTCTCTGGGATGAGATGTTCGCCCGCGATCCGAACGTGATCGGGCGAGACATCCGACTGAGCGGCGTCCCCTATAACATCGTCGGCGTGATGCCGAACACGTATCAGGCGCTCAACCGCGACCGGAAATTGTGGGTCCCGTTCGCCTTCACGCCGGAGCAGACCTCGGAAGACGCGCGGCACAGCAACAATTGGGGAATGATCGCAACACTGAAGCCGGGAGCGACGGTCGCGCAGGCGAGGCAGCGGGTCGACGCGCTCAATAAGGCTAACCTTGACCTGTTTCCGAAATATAGGGAACTGCTGGAGAGCGCGCGGTTCCAAACAAAAGTCATCGGCATGAAGGATGAAATGGTCCGCGACATCAAAGATACCTTGTACCTGTTGCAGGCCGCGGTGTTAGGTGTGCTGCTGATCGGCTGCGTGAACCTGGCGAACCTTACCCTGGTGCGTACGAGTTCGCGAATCAAGGAACTCGCGGTGCGGTTCAGCCTCGGGGCGGGACGATGGCGGCTCTCCCGGCAACTCCTGACCGAAAGCGTCGCCATTTCGGTGTTGGGCGGCCTGCTGGGAATAGGAGTCGCGCTCGGAGGCGTGCGCCTGCTTTCCTGGCTCGGCGCTGAGGACCTGCCACGTGGCGGAGACATTCGGATCGACGGCGGAGCGCTGCTATTCACGATTGTGATGACATTGCTGACCGGCCTGGTGTTCGGCAGCGTGCCGCTTTTGAGCCTGTTCAAGCGTGACCTGAACGAGGTTTTCCGTGGCAATGAACGTATGGGGACGGCGGGGCGGCATGCGCTGTCGCTTCGGGCCGCTCTAGTCGTGATCCAGGTGTCGCTGGCGTTCACGCTATTGATCGGGTCCGGCCTTCTGACCCGCAGCTTCATGCGGTTAATGACCGTGAACCCGGGGTTCCGGGCGGAAAATGTCGTCGCCGCCCAGTTCTCGCTGCCGTCGAACCGATATGGAGACGGCGCGCAGCGGCGGAACGCCGTCGACGCGCTGCTCGAAAAGGCGCGCGCGATTCCAGGCGCGAAGCATGTGGGCGTCACTACTTACTTACCGTTCAGCGGCAATAATAACTCGAGTGTGTTCGTGATCGATGGCCGTCCGCTGGCGCCCGGGGAACTTCCTCCGGTGCCGGGTTGGAACACGATCAGCAGCGGATATCTCCAAGCGATGGGCATCCCGCTTCTCGCCGGGCGAGGTTTTTCCGACAGTGACGGGCCGGATTCTCCGCGTGTGATACTGGTGGACCAGTTCATGGCGCGCAAATATTGGCCGAACGACAGCCCCATCGGCTCGAAGATGCGCCAAATGGAAAGCAAAGACACGTTCACGATAGTCGGCGTCGTGGGTAGCGTGAAGACAGGCGATCTCGCCGAGCAGAACCCCGTGGGGCAGGTCTACTTTCATTACAAGCAGAATGCGCCGGGAAACATGCACGTGGTCCTGCGCGGCGAAACGGACAAGACTCCGTTGACGAACGCCCTGCGGGGCGCGCTCGCGCAAGTCGACCCGGAGGTGGCGCTCTTCGACACGAAGTCGATGCCGGAACGCGTCGAGACCTCGCTGCTCAACCGGCGGGCGGCGATGGCGCTGTGCCTGATCTTCGCCGGGCTGGCGCTACTGCTGGCGGCGGTCGGTATATACGGCGTGCTCGCCTACAGCGTGGCGCAACGGACCCGGGAGATCGGCATCCGCATGGCGCTGGGCGCGAATGCGCGCGACGTGCTGCAAATGGTTCTGGGACAGGGCGCGAAGGTTACTGGGGTCGGCCTTGTGATAGGGGCGGCCGGCGCGTTTCTGCTCACTCGCGCGATGGCCTCCATGCTGTTCGAGGTGAAGCCGCACGACCCGCTGGTGTTCCTCGCGACGGGCGCGTTACTCGCCGCCGTAGCTCTGGTCGCGTCCTTCATCCCCTCATTGCGGGCGGTGTGGATTCACCCGTCGGAGGCGTTACGACATGATTAAAGAGTTTTCGATTTGAGCATTCTGGGAACGGAATAACCACAATGCCTAAACCAGCCGCGAATATCGGCTCTGTTGCAAAAAATATTTTGACCACATTCTATAGCGGGAATGAAACGAACCTTGCCCCAATATCTTGTGTGGCAAGTGAATTTTTGCAACAGAGCCGTCGAGCGAATTGCCAATTGTCACGGCGCAATGAATGGAGGCGATGTTCTGATCTTGTATTAAGGCCACCGCCCAACAACAGTATATAGCGGCTCGATTATACGATTTTCCTGAAGCGCGGAGGTGAAGAATGAAGATCGGTTCGATAGTCATCCGTTGTTATGAATTCGACAAAATGTTGGCGTTCTGGCAGGAAGCGCTCCATTACATCCCCAGAGAGCCTGCTAAAAACGGCTGGGTGGTTCTTCGTGATCCGAAAGGAAGTGGGCCTAACTTGTCTTTGGACAAATATCCGGAAAGGCGCTCAGGCAAAAGGAGCAGGCTGCACCTCGATCTCTACACAACTGACAGCGAGGCAGAAGTCGAACGCATGGTCAAGCTCGGAGCCCGCCGCTATCCATGGCGATATGCGCCAGGGAGCGATTTCATTGTACTGGAAGACCCCGATGGCAATCTCTTTTGCGTCGTTCAGGTTCCCGGCGACTAAGGCTTGTTCTCTCCTGATTATCGACGCCGATCTTTGCCGGCGGAAGTTACGTGATTTTGAGCCGATCGCCCACAAACTGATCGAGCCCCTGGACCGAGATCCTACAGATCCGCGGATCAGCCAAGCGCTGAAACAGCAGGCCGAAACACGCATGTCCATAAGGTTATGGAACTTCCGCAATTTTGCGGCCTCGGTCCCTGCTTCGCTCAATCGCCGCTGGCGGAGCGGCTGGAGAGGCGCTGATGATGGGGAGCGTAATTGATGCGGCGCGTCTCCCTCACATGGCCTTCCGTCAACGTTCCCTCGACAATCTCGTAGCCGAGCAATGCGAAGATCCGACCGCGCAAGAAGAGTGGACGCGCGTTGCCGTACCAATCCACGCACGAGGCTCGGCACCCGTCATTGGCCGATCCTTTCGCTTGCGAGGCGAGAGCTCCTATTTCTTTCAAGCGCAACATATCATTGCGCAGGAACAGGACGGACGCCGATCCGTCGAACAGATGCAGATAGCCGGGACGACCGCTCCCGCTGATCGGGAGGCCGAGCAATCCGGAATCCGGCCCTTCCGGTTTGTAAAAGAAGCCGTGGCTGCGCAACTCACCCTGCGACGCGCCTTTCTGCGTGTAGCCGCCCACTACGGCGGGCAGCTCTCCGAGCCGCACGCTCGTGAAATGCAAATCATTCTGATCAGCTCCGACGATTACCGCGCCGGAACCCATAGTTTCGATCCGGTCAACTCCATGCTGCAGCGAAAGCTCGGTGGGAGCGCCGCCCGCCCATCGCGTCACATACAAGCTCGGCTGCTTCGCATTCTCCGGCGAT
>DATCXQ010000526.1:0-4867 GCA_036565725.1 Blastocatellia bacterium | reverse complement strand
CCCGCCACAGATCACTCGATTCGCGCGCTTGCGTCAGTTGCGCGTATGCTTCACGCACTTCCGCGACGACGCGCTGCCGGGCGGCGATCAGTTGTTTGGCCGCGCGTTCGATCTCGGCCTCGGCGCGCGAGATTCCGCCCTTATTGCGATTGAAGATGGGCAGTTCGATCTGCACGCCGGGGCCTTGCTCGAATCCGTCGGCGCCGCGCCCGTACTCCTTGGCGATCGCCGTGACGGCCAATATGCGCGAGCGCTCCCATTTCGCGCGCTGTCCCGCCGCTTCTATGGCGAGCTGCGCCGCCTTCAATTCGGGCCGGGCGTCCAACGCCTGCTCGATGAGTCCGTTGAGAGTCTCCGACGGGCCGGAGGCGACCGACGGGGCAGGAGCCTCGGTACGGGTCCTCAAACTGACGGACTGATTAACGCCCGCCGTTTCTGTTATTGGCGACAGGATGATTTCAAAACCCGGCTCGCTGGCGCCGACGCCGAGCAGCGCGCGCAGGCGCTCGCGGACGATCACGACATCATGCGCGAATCGTGTCGTTTGTTCTTCGGCCAGTTGCGCGTCGAGACGAGCGGCGCTCGTCTCCAATTCGCTGATGTCGCCGGCGCGAAATCGGGCGTTGACGATCGTGGCGATCTCGCCGCGTTCGCGCGTGGCCTCGGCGGCGACGCTAGCGCGGCGCTGGGTGAGCGCGTAGTCAATATAGGCAAGGCGCGCGTCGCGCACGAGGTCGAGCGCGCGTGAGACCAGAGACTCTCCCACACGCTCCAGTTCGAGCTTTGCCGCCGCCACGCGGCGGGGCCGCTGCCAGAGCGCCTCGAATGGCCAGTTGGCGACCGATTCGAGTATTCTCGTACTGAATGGGAAGATCAGCGTCAGCGAGGGATTTCGCAACTGGCCCGCTTCGACCAGGTCGGCGCGCGCCAGCCCCAACGCTGTCATCTCGACTTGAAACGCCGGGTTGTTCCATAAGGCAATGGCGACGGCCTCGTCTTCGGTCAAACCGTCATCGAGCGAGACGCCCTCGGGCAAAACCCACCCCTTCGTCTTCGCCGCCGTGTTGACCTTATGCCCTGTGCGAGCCTCGACCTCTTTCGACACGTCGGCAGGCTGGGTCTTCGCCTGAGCCAAGCCGAAGGCCGGCGACAGAACCAGTAGAAAAATTGTCGCTAACCACTTCATCTAATTTCCTTCTCCAAACGCGGCGGGCGGCGGCGGCGCCAGCGCAATACCGGCCTTCACACACCGCGCTACTTGGGTGGTAATGGCTTGCCGTCGGGGTCAACTTTGATTTCCGAAATTTTGCCCGCTGTCTTGACGTGCGCCTCGTAAGCTACGATGGAGTTGTTTTTCGTAATAGATTCGACCGTCATGATTCTACCCTTGCCGGCCTGCTTCACGATCTCGGACCTGGCCGCTGGTGGGAGTGAGGCCAGCGTGACCTGATCTTCGATTTCGACGACAGTGCCGTTGGCGTCAATCAGCACGTCCCTAATGCGGCCTTTTATCTTCAGCGACGCTTCGTAAAAGGTTTGGCCTTTTTCAGTCTCTATCGAAAGGCCGCGCACGACAGCCCCACGGCTTTGTTCACGCACAGTAGCTTGAACCGCTTGAGGAAGGTCTTTCATCCGCGCCGGCCGCTCTGTTTCCTGCGCCAGAGCCGTTCCCATCAACAACATACAGGCGGCGAAAAATACCGCAATGACAATGTATCCTTTGCAAGTGTTCATTTTAGGCTCACATATCATAATTCATCTCCCCTACTGGTTGAAAAGACTGAGCAGCAAGGTCAGGAGCCTGAGCCGAGGCTTGAATTCATGGCAGTTCTTCACACCTCTCCAGGTCTTCATTTGTCGATGCTTGCCGGCGCAATCCGCTGCCTTTGAGCTTGCGCCTGCAGATCGCGGTAGTAGTCGTAGACATAGTCCTTGTAGGCTCCGTGCCCCCAACTGGTAGAGAAGTCATATCGCTTCATCTCCTGGTAGGCTCGATCAATACCCCAACCGTCTACCGACATGCGGTAGACGGCGGTCATCACGCCGGTGCGATGCCTCCCGCCGGCGCAGTGGACGAAGACCGGCCAGTTGGCCTCGTCGTTGACGATCTGCAGGAAACGCGTTGACGTGTCGGCTTGCGGATAGCTCTTCTCCTTCATTGGCAGATTGATGTAACGCATCCCGGCGCGCTCCGTGGCCGAGCGCGCGTCGTCCCTGGCGTCCTCTCGCAAATCCACAATCGTTTTAATTCCGAGCGCGGCCAGTTCTTCGTAGTTACGACCCTTGGGTTGCGCGCCCCGATAGAAGTGGTCATTAACCTTCCCGAAGTTCTCGATTTCGACGGCGACCTTGTCACCCGCTGTCTGCTTGTGACCTGGAATCGCGTTGGCCGTCAGCGTTATTGCGCATATCAGGGTGACGGCGGCGGCCGCTCCCCACACTTTGTTTGAAAGGAATCTGTGTTTCATCCATGCCTCCCCGGAAGTAGTTCTAGAGCAATTTGCGATTGCATGTACGGGAAAGTGGCGCTCCCCCTACTGCACCGTTTGCCGTCACGTATACGCATTTGCAAACCGCTCTAACGATGCTGGAGCTTATCGACAGAAGTATTGGGGTAGGCGCAATGTAGTAAAAGCAAGATGAACGGAGGATAAACGGAAGGGCTAAAAGCTTAGTTTTTGGGGGGAGTTGCAATCTACTCAACACTGCCGCCTTCTTGTCGAGGACGATTCCGGCGCAGTCGGATGGCGGCGAGGGGTCTCCTAGGGCGGCAATTAACCAGGCCAGCAAGAGCGCTAGTAATGAAAGATGCTGGGGAGCCTTTCGATTTAATTCTTCAATACCTATGCGGTCAAGCTCCGGCGCGTCCTTACGCGTAAGGTCATGAGCTCGACGCAGCGCCACGGGCCATGGCGCGCGGAGCCAAAGCGCCGGTGTCTATCACATGCCCGCCAATGTCAATCGTCTTGAAACTGAATCGCTCCGGGGTGACCTCAATGGATATGAAGCTGCTGGTCTCGTCATTGCCGTAGGCGAGTAACGGCGAGTCGCGTTCCAGGTCTCCACGGCGCGGCTTGCTGCCCGCGCCGGAGACGAAATATTGCACACCCTGTTGTGGTTTTACTCGCTCGTAAACGTGATCGTGGCCTGAGAAAGCCGCGTCCACGCCGTGCCGGATCAGGAGCGGTTCAAGCTCGGCGCGCAACTCCACTTTCGATCCGTGTCGATCGGCTGATGAATAGATAGGGTGATGAAAGAAGGCGATCTTCCATTTTGCCTGCGACGCCTGAAGCGCCTCTTCAATCCAGCGCCGCTGGCGAAGGTCGAAATAGGTCGAGTCGAGCGCGAAGAATTCCACCAACCCGTCGCCCTTGGTGAACGAGTAATAAGCGCGCCCGCCCATGTTGAAGTTGCGGTAATTCATCTGCGCTTCCCGCCCTTTTTTGACGTCGTGATTACCCAGCGCGGCGTAGAACGAAACGCCGCGCATGAGCAGATCCGCGTATGGTCGCTCAAACTTGGACGGTAAATCCTCCGGATCGCCGCTGGGGTAGATGTTGTCGCCCAGCATTATCGCCGTATCGTATGACTGATCCCAATGGTGAACCGCCATCCTGTGTCCCAGCTGGTATTGGGCGGTATCTCCCTTGCCCGAATCGCCGAAAACGATGAAGCGTACGACTTCGTCGGACGACAATGCCGTCGCCGGCGAGAGGCCGTCGCCTATGGTTCGTAATGTGTTATTGGCGGATGCGGGTGTAACTAAAGCGCTTGCAGCGCTTGCAGAGATCAGACCCAGAAAAGCCCGGCGTTTCATCGGTGAACACACCTCCTTTAATATATTGAACGGATGCGCCTTCGCGTCGAATGCAGGCGTTGAAACACCTGCCTGAACTCAAACCGTCCTTACGGAACTAAGAGGGGCACAACAGTTACAAACTGGCTTTTTAAAAATGGGAAGCGATGTTGCCGTAACTTTACCCGATGATGGCAAAATGCGCAAAGGAAAATGCGCCGCCCCGCGATCAGGATTGCCTGAGCGGGAGCGTGACGGCGAAGACGGTCCCGGCGGGATCGGAACGGACGAGCCTGATAGTCCCGCCATGAGCCTCGGCGACCCACTTCGCGATCGCCAGACCGAGTCCCGCCCCTCCGCCGGCGCCGTTGGCCCCTCCGTTGGCCGCCCCGCTGGCGGCCTCGCTGGCGGCCCCGCTGGCGGAATTGATAGTGGCGTCTGATCGCGTCCGCGCTTTGTCCGCGCGGTAGAAACGCTCGAAGATGTGCGGCTGCGCCTCGACGGGGATCCCCTCGCCGGTGTCCGCGACCACCACTTCGTATCGCTTTTCGAATTGATTGAGGTCCACGCGAACGCCGCCGCCGGCCGGAGTATGCCTGATCGCGTTATCTAGCAAATTCAAGAGCATCTGCCGTAGCAAATGCTCGTCGCCGTAATAGGAAATTTCCGGCAACCGCGCGGTCTCGACCGCCACCCCCTTACGCGCGGCCAACACGCCAGCGGCGCGCGCCGTCTCGGCGATCAACTCGTCGAGGTAGAAGGCGCTGTTCGCCAGCGGACGACGCCCTGCGTCGGCGCGGGCCAGCGTGAACATGTCGTCCACGATGCGCGCCAGCCGGCGCGTTTGATCGTCGATCATCGCCAGCGCGTCGCGGTATTCGTTCTCGTCCCGCCGCGGTCTTTCCAAGATCACTTGCGTCGCCGTACGCATCACTGAAAGCGGCGTGCGCAACTCGTGCGAGGCGTCAGTCATGAATTGCCGCTGCAGATCGAACGACGAGTCGAGGCGGGCCAACAATTCGTTGAACGTGGAGGCGAGCCGCCCCAGCTCGTCGCGCGGGTTGGCGACTG
>DATCXQ010000499.1:0-9633 GCA_036565725.1 Blastocatellia bacterium | reverse complement strand
CCCGCCACGTTGGCGCAGGCGATCAACAACGCCACCGCCACCGCCGCAAGCAGCAAGAACAGCAACGGGCGCGTCCTGCCGACCCGCTCTTCCAGCAGCGGCGTGAGTCGCAATCGCCAGCCTTTATTTTCTTTCGGATGTCGTTCGGCCAAACCGGCGGAGAAGGCCGTCAAGCGCTCTTGCGTCTGTTCAGGCGTCTGATCAGGCTGCAAGCGCGCGACGATCTTCAAAAAGCGGTTATTACGCGGCAGCCCACCCGTAGAATTCGGCCCATAAGTGCGTGATAGATCCCATGGCATCCACAGATCCACTTCGCGGTCGGGCATCGCGAACTGCGGCGGCATAATCCCCTGTACGCGCCAATCAGTACCATTGATCGTGAGCGTTGCGCCGACCGCGTCCGGAGACGCGCCGAGGCGCCTGCGCCACAGCGCATCGCTGATGACGACCAGACGGTCGCCCGAGGCGTACTGCGTCGCCAGCGTCACCGCCACGCCCTCCGTTTGCGACGCCGAAAAGACGCTCCCGCCGGCCGCTTTCGCCCGCAAGGTCGTGAAGAAGTCAGGCGTGACCAGCGCGCATTGGACCTGCTCGGCGTCCTGTTCGCCGGTCAGCGTGCGCGCCGTCACATACCACGCCGCGCTGGCCGAAAAAATGCCTGGCGCGTTCCGCAGATCCTGATAATTGCCGGGCGAAGGGCCTTCATGGCGCCGGTCGAGTTCAGCGTTGTCGTCCCACACCATCACAAGGCGGTCGGCTTGCTCGAAGGGCAACGGATTGAGCAACACGCTATTAACTACGCTGAAAATGGCCGTATTTGCGCCGATGCCAAACGCCAGCGTGAGCGCGGCAATCGCAGTGAAGCCTTTGTGCTTGAGCAGCATCCGCACGCCAAAACGCAAATCTTGAATCATCTCGTCCTCCCATCGTTCGGGCTGCAACCAGAGCGCGTCCCAGAAGGCGCTCGCGCTGCGCCGCAGCAGTTCAAGTTTGTTCCGCCGATCAAGCCGGTCCCATTCGGCCAACAGCCGTTCACGATGACGCAACTCCGCTTCCCACTCCTGCCGCCAGTCGGCGCGTAGACGGCGCGGCACGATCACGCCGATCAAGCGGATCAGCCAAAGGTGGGGCCTTGTGAAGAATTGATTGCGAAAAGATATGAACGGCACGGTTCTAACCTCACGCCCGCGAAGGTTTCTGATCGCGCTTCTTGTCGAGCAGCGTCTGCTCCAACAATCGGTAGCGCTTGACGGCATCCGCCAGAGCCTCATGCCCCGCGCGCGTCATCTCGTAATACTTACGCGGCGGACGCTGCTCGGCCTGCGCGATGCTGTGCTTTTCCCACTTCGAGGTGACATAGCCCGCGCTCTCCAACCGCCGCAGCGCCGGATAGACCGTCCCGCCCGGCAACCCTGTGATGTCTATGATGTCGAAGCCGTATTGATAACCGCTCCCCACCGCCTGTAAGACGGCCGCGGCGGCGTATGAGAGAAATCCCTTTCCCATGGCGAACTCCTTTAGCCTGACTCTTTAGTCAGTATACTTCTTAATCAGGATACTTTCTAGAAAGTATTCTACATAGGATAGGTAAAAGCGCAAGATTCGATTGGAAAATTATTTTGGAATGGATTGATCGAGAGAGGCTGAAGAAAAACTGCGTGAACGATCCCCTGAAAGAACGAAAAGCGCGGTTCCTAGTCCCGCCTTTAGGCGGAAGCGTATGTTATTACGGAATGGGTCTGGATCAGACGCTTCCGCCTAAAGGCGGGACTACGAACCGATCTCAATTATCGACGCGCCAGCGGCATGAGTTTCATTTTCAACCGCTCGCCGCCGCGCGCGACCTCGACTTCGTATTCCTGATCGGGCTTCATCTCGCCGAGGGCGTAAGTGTAATCATATACGCTTTTGATGTCGCGCCCGGCCAGCTTGACGATTTTGTCTCCGGCTTTCAGCCCGGCTTTTGAGGCGGGCGAATCTTCACGTACGGCGTCGAGCAGCATCCCGTCGTTCGACTCGGCGTAGTTCGGCACAGTGCCGAGATAGACTCGGAAGCCGGTAGAACGGCCGCTCGACTGGCTACGGGCGAGGGCGTATGCGGGGCGCGCGTCGCCGCGGTCAATCGCGCGCGCGATCTCGGCGACGAAGCCGACGATCTTCGCCTGCCCTTCGTAGTTGATCTTGTCCGCCGTGTCCGAGGGCTTGTGATAATCCTCGTGCGAACCGCTGTAGAAGAAGAGGACCGGAACCCGTTTCGCGTAAAACGAGGAATGGTCGCTCGGCCCGAAGCCGTCCTCGCTCAATTGCAGCGTGAATCCGTTTTTGAGGCTCTCGACCAGATTGCGGAATTCCGGCGACGTGCCGACGCCGCCGACCATCAACTTGTTCCCCCTCAATCGACCGACCATATCCAGGTTCAGCATCGCCACGGTGTTGGCCAGCGGCGCGGCCGGAGTGTTGACGTAAGCATTCGACCCGATCAGCCCGGACTCTTCGGCGCTGAAAGCGATGAAGATGACGCTGCGGCGAAGTTGACCGCGCTGGGCGCTGAAGATGCGCGCGAGTTCGAGCAGGCCGGCCGTCCCCGAAGCGTTGTCGTCCGCGCCGTGATGAATGTCCGAAGAATTCGGCGCCAGGCTGCTCTCGCCGCCGTGTCCGAGATGGTCGTAATGGGCGCCGATGACGATGTATTCGCGCTTGAGCTTCGGGTCATTGCCTTCTATCACTCCGACGACGTTGTAGGCCGGGACCGCGCGGCGCGTGATCTCCACCGATAGACCAACCGTCACGTCGCGCAGTTTCTGCGCGTATTCCGCCCATTTGTCTTTCGCTTTCTCCATCGCGCCGAGTTGCGCGGCGTCCGCCATACCGAACCACTTCGCCGCCACCTGCCGCGAGACGACGGCGACGGGAACTCCGGCCTCGCCGGCGGTCTGGTCGTAGCTCAATTTCGCCAACCGCTCATTGCCGAACTTCTCGTCGGTGGCGATGACGACGAGCGCCACGGCGCCGCGGTCTTTCGCTGCTATCGCTTTCAGGCGCGCGTCAGAGTAGCGTCCGAATTGCCCGTGCGGGTTGTCGCCGTCGGGCGATCCCGCGAAGACAACTGCCAATTTGCCCTTCGCGTCCAGGTTCGCATAATCGTTGTGATTCAGATCGGCGGCGATGATGCCGTGGCCGGCGAAGACGATCCCAGCCTGCGCGATGGACCCGTTCGAAGAGAAGCCGATCGGCGTCCATTCGGCGCCGAGCGCGACGGCGTTGTTCTTACCGTCACGCGTGAAGCTCATTGAATTATTCTTCGCAAGCTCTACGCCCGCTATGAATGGAAACTCTTTCAGATAGCCGTCGCGCCGCTTTCCGTCGTGACGGCATTTGAGGTCCCCCTCGCCAAGGTTGGACGCGCAACCGAGTTTGAGTTGGTGAAACTCTTCGGCGAGATAGTCCGCCGCCTTGTTCGCCCCGGCCGTTCCTGGCCGGCGGCCTTCGAGTTCGTCCGAGGCCAGATAGCCGACGTGTTTTTTGAGCGCCTCGACGTCCGGCGCGGTCGAAGGCGCCTGCTGCGCGAACGCCGCCTGCGACAGAATGAAAAGAAGAATGAATGGCAAGAATCGATAAAGTCTGTTTTTCATGTTGTCTGGAGCCCCGATGGGAGCGAGTCCATTTGTGAATGAGCAATGTTCAATTCAATCAGCCGTCACTTCAATCGATTTTGGCGCGCCGCGCCGCAGCCTGAAGTAGAAATATAACGGCAATCCCAATGCGATCAGAACGAGCCCGGTCACCGACTCCACCCGCTTGTTCACGAACGTGTTGATCACCAGCCAGGTCGCGACGAGCACGAAGACCAGCGGCATCACCGGATAGCCCAGCGTTTTGTAAGGCCGCTCCGCGTTGGGCGCCTTGCGCCGCAGCACGAAGACCGATGAGGCGCACAGGCCGTAGAATATCCATGAGGCGAACAGCAGGCAATCGGTCAACTGGTCGAAGGTGCCGGACAGCGCCAGGACGCTCGACCAGACGGCTTGAATCATAATGGCGACCACCGGGACGCGCGTCGTCTGGCTCAAACGGGCCTGGCTGGCGAAGAAGACGCCGTCGCGCGCCATCGCGTAAGGCACGCGCGCGTTCGACAGTATCGAGCCATTGAGCGCGCCCAGCGCCGAGACCACGAAGGCCAACGCCACGAATCGCCCGCCGGATTCGCCGAGGAAGCTCTGGGCCGCCTTCGACGCCACGGGCAGAGCGTCGCGGTGTGCAGTCGAGTTTGAAGTCACGACTTCGCCGAGCGGCAGCGCGTAGAAATACGCCAGATTGGCCAGGCAATAGATCACCATGACGACGATCATCCCGCCGATCAGCGCGCGTGGGATGTTGCGCCCGGGTTGCTGCACCTCGCCCGCCGCCATCGGCATGTTGTTCCAGCCGTCGTAAGCCCACAGCGCCGCTAACATCGCCACGCCGAACGCCGCGAAGCCGCTCCACGCCTGCGTCCCCGCGGGCGTGGCCAGATTCGACCAGGTCACCGCCGGCGCAAAGAAGAAGACCCCGGCGATGACGGCGGCGAGGCCCGCGATCTTAAGCACCGTCAAAACGGACTGCACCTTACCGCCGAAGGCCACGGTCAGGCAGTTGAGCGCCGAGAGCAGCAGGATCGCGCCCACGGCCACCAACTGCTTCGAGCCGAATTGCCAGTTGATCGTCTGGTCGAACAGCGTGAACTTGCGCTCGGCCCACACCTGATTGAGCGGCAGGAAGGCGGAGAGGAAGACTGCAAAGCCCGCGCCCAGCGCGGCGATCGAGGCGCTGCCCGCTACTATAAATCGCTGCCAGCCGAACAGGAACGCCGACGCGTCTCCGTAAGAATGTCTAAGGTAGACGTATTCTCCGCCCGCGTGCGGCAGCATCGCGCCGAGTTCTGCGTAAGTGAGCGCCCCGGCGAGCGTCAGCAGCCCGGCGGCCACCCACGCAACCATGACCAGCGTGGGCGTGCCTACTCCTTGCGCCATCGGGGCGGCTTTCAAAAAGACGCCCGTGCCGATGACCGTGCCGATTACCAGCGCCGTGGTACCGGTCAGAGTAAGACCGCGAATCAGTTGATTTTTTTCTTCAGCCATTTTTGGTTCTCGAAATGCCTAGGTGAGTTCGCCGTCATTGTAACCGCTAAGCTCCCACATGAAAATCGGCCTTCTATCAACCATTCTCCGTTGGTTAGAGCCCCTTCAGTCCGGTTCTCGATTTTCTTCCCCCTGCTCCGCTTCAGGCGCAAGCCGAAGCGCA
This sequence comes from Blastocatellia bacterium, assembly GCA_036565725.1. Lineage (GTDB taxonomy): Bacteria > Acidobacteriota > Blastocatellia > RBC074 > RBC074 > JAJVID01. Next base: position 4,353 of record DATCXQ010000499.1, on the reverse strand, counting down.
GGGGCCAACCCTTGCCGCACTGCGACGCTATTTCGCTGCAGGTGTGTGGGCAGTGGCCCCTTGTGCCGGAGATGTGGCGCCTGCGACCTCAGCCTCCTGTTTTTTCAAAAGGCGTGTCACCCGCGGCTTCAGCCAGAACACAGCCAACGCGGCGGCAATCACGTTGCATGCGACCGCCGCCCAGAAGACCGGCAGCCAGGAACCGGAAGCCGTCATCAGCCAGGCGGCGCATGGACCTGCCAGAATTGAACCAATGCCCTTTGAAGTGTACTGGATGCCATAATTGGTGGTCGCGTATTTACTCCCGAAGATGTCGGCGATGGCTGCCGGGAAGAGCGAATAAATATCGCCCCAGGCGAAGAACATCAGGCCGGAGAGAGCGACGAACCAGATGGGATGGCTTACCAACAGCGCGAGAGCCGTGATGGCCACTGCTTCCAGGGTGAAGACCATCGCCATCGTGTCGTATCGGCCGAGGTGATCCGAGACCCAACCGAAGAAGGGGCGCGCCGAGCCATTCAACACTTGATTCAACGACAGCGTCATGGTCAGGACGGTGAAGCCGCCAAAGAGAGCATACTTGTCGTAGCCATAGGTGACACAGATCGGTTTTAGTTGCCCCACCATCATCAGCCCGCTGGCGGTGACCAGGGTCATCATCAAGTAAAGCAGGTAAAAGGGTCCGCTCCGCATCATTTCTTGCGGCATATAATCGCGCGATGACTGCGGCGCCTTACGCTGCACCCTGACTTTGATCGCCTCCCAGTTCGCCGGCGCCCAGCCAGCCGGCGGCAGGCGCAGGAACTGGGCGGCGACAAGCACCACGATCCCTTGAATGATCCCCCAAAAGATGAACGCCGATTGATAGCCGCTGGCTTTGATCATATGTTCTATCGGAAGGGCTGTCAGCGCGGCGCCAAACCCGTATGAACCGGCCACCATACCGACACACAGGCCGCGCCGATCCGGGAACCACTTGAGCGCGATTCCGACGGTGGCGCTATACACAGCGCCCGCTCCGATTCCGCCGAGGCTATACGCCAGATAGAGCGCAGGGAGCGAGTCGGCGAGACCGGCTCCGATCCACCCTGCTCCCACCAGCGCGCTGGCAAGGGCGACCACAATGCGCGGACCGAAGCGCTCAACCAGGTAGGCGTTGATCGGAAACAATCCCGTCTGCGCGATTACGAAAAAAGTGAGGGTCCACTGGACCGCTTCAAGACTGGCATTCAGACTCTTGGTCAGGTCTGTAGTAAACAGTGTCCAGGCGTACTGGAGATTCGCGATGGCCAGCATAGCGATGATGCAGGCCACCAGTTGGCGCCATCGAGCGACGCCTGGGTCTGAGTTCTGCGGCGCCGTCATTCCATGCCCCCTTTTGGTTGTGTTGGTTCGAAGATTTCGATTGGATGAAGATTGTTAGCCACCGCAGCGCACCGCAGGGCACAGAGGGAATGAATGACTTCTCTGTGCCCTGCGGTGCGCTGCGGTGGCTATCCATCCTTATGAAAACCGATGTAAGGTTTACACCGGCGCTTCACCTTATCTCTGCGCGCCTTGCGCCAGCAATTTCACACACGCGTATACCGCCCGGGACCCGGGTAGGGACAACCCCATTTTGCCGCCCAGCTCAACCATTGCGCCCACTATGGCCTCCAATTCCAGGGGCCGTCCGGCCTCCACATCCTGCAGCATGGAGGTCTTGTGATATCCCACCTTCTCAGCTCCTTCGATACGCTGTTCTATGGAGACGCCGATATCAACGCCCAATCTTTTAGCTATGGATTCGGCCTCTGTCATGATCTCGGCGGCCAGGGCGCGAGTCTCCGGGCATTGGACGATTTCGATAAGCGTGGCGCGCGTGAGAGCGCTGATCGGATTGAACGCGACATTGCCCATCAGCTTCACCCACATGTCATGCCGGATGTCCGCGCGGATCGGACACCGGAGACCGGCTTTGATGAAAGCGTCGGCGATGCGCCGGCACCGTTCGCTCTTCGATCTGTCAGGCTCGCCAATCGCGAAGCGCGTCCCTTCGATGTGTTCGACGACTCCCGGCTCCGCGATGATCGTCGATGGATAGACCACACAACCGATCGCGCGAGCCGGGTCAAGGTAGCGGCTGATCACGCCGCCCGGATCAACCGTCTCCAGGCGCGTTCCCTCCCAGGGGCCGCCGTGACGATAGAAGTACCACCAGGGGATGCCATTCTGCGCGCTGACGACGCATGTCTCCGGCCCCAGGAGCGGCGACAGGAGTGGGGCCATCTCAATCAGGCTATGCGCTTTGAGCGTCAACAATGCGACATCAACCGCGCCGATCGAAGCCGGATCATCGGTCACCGCAGGACGGGCCTCGAATTCCCCGAGCGAGCCGCGGACGCGCACGCCACGTTCCCGCATCGCGCGCAGATGCGCTCCACGCGCAATCAAAGTGACGTCTTCGCCTGATTTAGCCAGCATGGCGCCGACGAAGGCGCCGATCGCGCCCGCGCCGACAACTGCAAATCTCATTGCGATTTTGCCTTTCATCCACGAAGCCACACAAAGTAACGCGAAGGAAGAAAACCTGAAATTCTTTCCCTTAGCGTTACTTCGTGTGGCTTCGTGGACGGATCATTTACGAGTCTTGGCGATCTCGGCCGCCACATTGCGGCGTTGAATCTTTCCGGTGGCGGTGCGCGGGATCGCTTCGACGATGTAAATCACTTTTGGACATTTGAAATCGGCGAGCGACGCGCGGCAATGGGCGATCAATTCCGCTTCGGTCGCCTCGCTCGCGAGTGTTACCGCTGCCGCCACTTCTTCGCCGTAAACCCGATCCGGGACGCCGAAGCACACCGCTTCAGCTACCGCTTGATGGGCAAGCAACACTTCATCAATCTCTCGTGGCGATATCTTCTCGCCACCGCGATTGATCAACTCTTTGATACGGCCAACCAGCGTCAGATAGCCGTTGCCGTCCAGATACCCCTGATCACCCGTGCGGAACCAGCCTTGAGAGAATGAGGATGCGTTGGCCTCGGCGTTGCTTTCGTAGCCGCCGAAGACATTCGGCCCTTTGATGGAGACTTCGCCTGTCGCGCCTGCCGGCAGCAAATTTCCGGCCTCATCGAGGATGGCGATGCTCACAGCCGTGCCGCGCCCGACCGAGCCAGGCTTGCGCGCGCCGGGCGGCAGCGGATTGGAAGCCATTTGATGCGCGGCCTCCGTCATCCCGTAGGCTTCGAGCACCGGCGCGCCGAACCTCTCCTCCAGGTCGGCCATCATTTGTGGCGGCAAGGCTGCGCTACACGAACGAATGAAACGTAGATGCTCGGCTCCCGCGGGTCGCGCGCCCGCTTTTGACCGCGACAGCAACACTTGATGAATCGTCGGCACCGCAGAGTACCAGCTCACGCGATGATCCCTTACCGTGGACCAGAACGAGAGCGGGTTGAAGCGTGGCGGCGCGATGACCGTTCCGCCTGTGAACAGGGTGGCCAACGTTGAAGCCACCAGCCCATGCACGTGAAACAGAGGCATCACGCACAAAGAGACATCCTCCGCGGTGAGCTGGTAGGTTTCAGCGACGTTGCGAGCGGAGATCATCAGATTGGTATGCGAGAGCGGGACGCGCTTGGGACGGCTGGTTGTCCCGCTGGTGTGCAAGACCAAAGCGGTCTCATCAGCGTCAGGATATTCACGGGCGCGCGGAGAGCCAGCTGTCCCGGAGGATGAAAACCGAACCTGGCCATCGCTGTCGAGGTCTGCTTCGATAATCAGCGTCTGATCGCCGGCCGCGGCTCTGGCTTCATCGCTCCCAGTCGGAGGAATGATCAGAGCGCGTGCCCCGGTATCCTCGAGGTAAAACTTGAACTCGTCGAGCCGGTAGGCCGGATTGAGCGGCGCGGCGGCGCCGACTGCCGAAGCAGCCAGGAACGAGACGATCATCTCCAAACCGTTCGGCAAGGCCATAGCGATGCGATCTCCGCGGCCAAGACCGACCTGGTTGAGACTGGCGGCAAAGGAATCTACTTGCCGCCGAAGCTGATCGTAAGTGACCACTGGCCCGGCGCCTGAAACGGCGATGGCGATGTGTGATGGACTGCCATTATCCAACATGTCGAGGATCATTATTTTTTCGCTCCGAATATCCGCAAGATTGGTGATAGTTGAGGCAGATTATCACCGTGAATTTTGTTTTGTCCAGAATTTACCGGAGTGTCTCGATCTAAATCAGGACAAGCAACATTCAGACATTTGTTTTGCCACAGAGACACAGAGACACAGAGGAAAAGAGAAAAAGAGATTGTCGGGAAAGCCTTTTTCTCTTTCTGCTCTGTGTCTCTGTGTCTCTGTGGCCATTTCTCC